>JAGLYR010000068.1 GCA_023132135.1 Candidatus Eiseniibacteriota bacterium
GCTAGGGACTGCTTCCGATGCCCTTCTCCTTGGACTTGGCTCTTACCGCTGGTTCGTCCATTTGACTTCTCTCCGTGAAGTTGGTAGCGTGAGCAATCGATCTGACTCACACAAAGGGGGAGAACGTGGCTCGCGACCGCAGTACCGTACGCCGGTTCATGCTCTGCATACCGCTCCTGTGCCTTCCCGCAATTCTGGCCGCCGGGTGCGGGCAGAATCCGGACGAAGCCTTCGACCGGCTGGTCGACGACTTCATCCAGGGCTACTTCGCTGCTAACCCCACTACCGCGACGTCAATTGGGGCTCACGAGTTCGACGCCCATCTCAACAACATGAGTCAGGAAGCAATCCATGCCGAAATCCAGCGCCTTCATAAGTTCAAAACGCGGATCGAGGCCTTCCCGGCCCGCAAGCTGGACCGGGACGACCGGATTGATCTCTCGATTCTGAGCGACAAGATTGATCTGGATCTTCTGGAGATGGAGGAGATCCAGGGATGGAAGAACGATCCCCTGCTCTATACCAGTATCGTCGGCAACGGGATTCACCTCCTGCTGGCCCGTGACTTCGCTCCCCTGGAGGAACGCCTGGAATCGGCCATCTCGAGACTGGGGCAGATCCCGGAACTTGTGGACCGGGCCAGGGCAAACCTGGGCATCCCCGCCATGATTCGCACAGAAACCGCCATCCGGCAGAACCAGGGGAACATCCGCTTGATCGAACAGGATCTCATGAGAGCGGCAGAGGACGCTCCGGCTATGAAGGCGCGGCTGGAAGAGGCAGCGGGGGTTGCTGCCGCGGCCCTTCGGGAATTCCAGGTTTTTCTCGAGGAGGACCTCCTTCCCCGGTCGGGAGGGAACTTCCGCTTGGGACCCGAGCTCCATCGGAGGAAGCTCACTCTCACCTGCCAATCGAATCTCACCCACGAGGAGATTCTCAAGCGGGCATGGGAAGAGTTCTACAGCGTCCGGGCTGAGATGTACGCGATCGCCCAGAACCTCTACGGGGAATACTTCACCGGTCGTCTTCCCCGCGGGAGCGGGACCGCAGTCGAGCAGCAGGTGGTGGGGAAAGTCCTGTCCAGGATTGCCGACGACCACCCGAACGAGAACAATATCCTCCCCTACATCGAGCAAACCCTCGCGGATCTGGAGACCTTTATCCGGGAGAAGGATCTCCTTGATCTGGACGACAGCCAGGAGCTCACTGTCACATGGATGCCGGAGTTCTCCCGGGGAGTGGCCATCGCAGGTCTGGAGTCCCCCGGTCCCCTGGAAAAACACCTGAGTGCTTTCTACTACGTGATGCCGATTCCGGAGGACTGGACCGTCAACCAGGCCGAGTCGTTTTTCCGGGAGTACAACAACTACATGACCCAGATTCTGACAACCCACGAGGCAATGCCGGGGCACTTCGTACAGATCTACCATGCGAACCGCAATCCTTCCCTTGTGCGGCAGATCTTCGGCAGTGGAACCTTCATCGAGGGATGGGCCGTGTACACGGAGCGGATGATGGTTGACAGCGGGTACATGGACCACGACCCGAGACTCAAGCTCCAGCAGCTCAAGTTCTACCTGCGCACGGTGATCAACGCCATCCTTGATTCAGAGGTCCATTCCGGCCAGATCCCCAAGGAGGCGGTCCTGGATCTCCTCGTCAACGGAGGATACCAGGAGGAATCCGAAGCCGAGGGGAAGTGGGTCCGGGCGCAGTTGACCTCTGCGCAGCTCTCGACGTACTTCGTAGGCATCCAGGAGGTGCTGGACTTGAGGGACAGTTACCGGGAGATGAAGGGGGACGATTTCTCCCTCAAGGAATTCCACACCGCAATTCTGGCCCACGGGTCGCCCGCACCCAAGTACATGCACGAGATTCTGTTCGGGGAGAGCAGGCCGGACTGAAACGGACATGGGGCGGAACGCGCATGTCGCGAGTCGATTTGAGTAATCCGCCGAGCGCAACCGGTCGAAGACTCAAGAGAAGGCAAATCGGGAGATTTCTCTTGGATGCTCGTCCCACAGTTTCTCTCATCTCCCTCGGCTGTCCCAAGAACACCGTGGACAGCGAGGTCCTCCTCGGCATCTTGAATGACGCGGGCTATCCCATCGTCGCTGACTTCGAGGAAGCCGATGTTATTCTGGTGAACACCTGCTGTTTTATCCGGCCGGCGACGGATGAAGCAACGGAAGCAATCCGGCAAATGGAGAAACGGCGGAAGGACGGGAGTTTGAGAACCCTCGTCGTGACCGGGTGTCTTCCCCAGAGATACCGGGACCGGGACCTGGCCCATATCTTCCCCTGGGTCGATGCCTTCGTTGGGCCCGGGGATATTCCAAAAATAGCGTCGGTTCTCGAACGCTGCCTGACCAACACCCGCGTATCCGAGATCTCGGCCCGCCCCGCGTGGCAGTACGATCACGAATCCCCCAGGGTCCGCGTCACCCTTCCCCACCTCACCTACGTCAAGATTGCCGAGGGGTGTTCCCACCGGTGTTCCTTCTGCCTGATCCCTCGGCTGCGGGGCCGTTACCGATCACGCCGCATGAGATCGGTGATCAAGGAGGTCCGCTGGCTGGGCCGGGACGAGCGCCTGAGAGAGCTCAACGTGATCGCCCAGGACACGACCGCCTACGGGCGGGATCTGTATGGCCGCCCGAGGCTTTCCGATCTGCTCCGCAAGATCGCCAGGGAGAACCTGGTCCCCTGGGTCCGGCTTCTCTACGCCTACCCGCGGAGCTTCACGGCGGGGCTCATCGACGTGATCGCCTCGGAAGAGACCATCTGCAAGTACATCGACCTCCCCCTGCAACACTGCAACGACGAACTCCTCAAACGAATGCGCCGGGGGACCACCAAACGCCGGATCGTTGGTCTTCTGGAACGGCTCAGGAAAAGGATTCCGGATCCCACTATCCGGACCACCTTCATTGTCGGGTTCCCGGGAGAGTCCGACCGGCAGTTCCGCGAGCTCATGGACTTCGTCGCCGAGCAAAAGTTTCATCGATTGGGAGCCTTTGTGTTCTGGCCTGAGAAGGGCACGCCCGCCTCCCAGTATCCGGACCAGGTCCCGGACGAGATCAAGGAGGAACGCCTTCACCAGCTGATGGTCCTTCAGCAGGCGATTTCTTCGGAACGCAACCGGGAGCAAATCGGACGGGTTGTGGACGTTCTGATCGACGCGGCGGATGAAGACGAACCCGCCGTCCTGCGCGGGCGGACCGAGGCGGACGCGTTCGAGATTGACGGGTCGGTGTTGATCCCGGGCGGAACGACCAAACCCGGGCAATTCGCGCGGGTCAAGATCACGGGCGCCAGCGAGTACGATCTCGTAGGCAAAGAGCTTTAGCCTAGCCTGGATTATTCATGAATCCCTGCTGCGAGGGTCGCAGGATGTGCCTGGACTGCGTTGCGGCGCCGATTTCGATCCT
>JAGLYR010000069.1 GCA_023132135.1 Candidatus Eiseniibacteriota bacterium
CCTGAATAACCCAGGCTATGACCCGAGTGATTGATGGAGAGCGCAAGCGGCGGGCAGCAGAATTCGGCAGGCTACACGAGACCATATTCCAGCCAGATCAGGGCCGAGGCCAGGGGGAGGGTCGCCCAAATCACATCTGCCAGGCCGGAAGCGGGTCCGGATATCAGGATCGAGGCTACGGCGCCTATCTTTTCCGCACCAGGAGTTCCCACCCTCATGACCCAGCTGCGCTCCCGCAATCGTCGGAGCCAAGAGCCTGATATCCGAACCGGCGCCCGGCCGCTGATGAGAAATGCCACCTGGCCAGTTGCCGGAGTCGGAATCCTTACCCTTCGACCCTCCCGGCCGATCTTCCCTCTCCGCTCCCCTTCTTCCTCATCTCCTCCAGCTCCGCCTCCAGCAACCCGATATGCTGCGAGTACGTCTTGCTGTTCTCGGTCAGGAGAGACACCTTCATCGAGAGGTGCACGAGGTAGATCATCACAAAGATGAACCCCAGGAAAAAGAGGAGAGAGTTGGCATTGTGAACACCCAGGAACCGGGAGATGGCAAACAGGGACTCCTTCCAGATCGCCAGCACCAGCATCAGGGCCGCAGCCACCACCCAGAGGATGGAGTACTCCTCCCGGAGTTTCTTCCCCCGCACCAGTTCCAGGATAAAAATCGTCACCAGAACTGCAGCCAAAGCAGCCAGCACCTGAATCCGCAGCGACATGCTTTCCTCCTTCACTACTCCCCGACCCGGGGCTTCTCTCTGAGTAGCGTGGCCAGGATCGCAATCAAGACCTTGAACGGATAGTAGAGCGACTTGATGGGCGTGGTTGAGGACCTGCCACCGGCCCTCGATCTCATGTGGACCGGAATTTCCCGGACGCGCCCGCCGAGATAGTGGATCAGAATGGTGGCCTCCGAATCCGGGAAATCGGCTGGATAGTTGTCCACGTAGTACCGGAGAACCTTGCCGCTCACGGCCCGGAATCCCGAAGTCACATCCGTGATCCTCACGCCGACAATCGCGCTGGTGAGCAGCGAGAACAGCGTGATCCCCACCTTGCGGGCGAACGGCGTCTTGTAGTCCGGGTCCTTGGCTCCGGGAACATAGCGGGACCCGATCACGACATCGGCTTTGCCCTCGAGAATGGGCTCCAGCAATCTCCCAACGAAACCGGGATCGTGTTGACCGTCCCCGTCAATCTGGACCACGATGTCGTAGCCGTGCCGTTCCGCGTACTTGTAGCCCGCCTGGACGGCGCCCCCGATTCCCAGGTTGGTCGGGAGGCGGACCACCTTTGAGCCCGCGGCTTCGGCCTCCGCGCCCGTACCGTCCGACGAGGCGTCGTCGATCACCACAATGTCGATGTCCGGGAGCTTCTCCCTGATTTCGCCGACCACCTCACCAATCCGGCCGGTTTCGTTGTGCGCGGGGACAACGATCAGGACCCTGGCGTTCTTTTCCAAGAGATTCCTCTTCTGCGTCGGAGTCCGAGACCGCAACGCGGCCGTTTTCCGTCAGTCACCCCGGTTGGAGCCTGGGTTGTTCGGGAATAGCCCAAGCTACTCTTGTTGCTGATCGGCATTATCGGTGGGTGAGCTTAGCGTCGCCGCCTCTCGGCGAGCCGGCCTGCTGGAAAAACGGTAATTCACCAGATCCGCCCCCAGCAGAAGGGTGAGCCGCCGAACCCTGCCCTCTCGCTGTACCTCGATCTCCAGGCGTCCGCCAACACCCCTCCGCCGGGCCAGGGCTTCCACATCCGTATCCATTGTCGGAGGCTCTCCATCGACCGAGATCAGAACGTCCCCCACCTCAATCCCTACCCTGGCCGCCATCAACCCCTCCAGAACCTCCGTCACAACCAACCCCGAGATCCCCTGCCGGAACCTGACCCCAAAGGCTGGTTCCCTCCCGGTCACCTCCACCTCCACGGTTCCCAGGGTCGAGATCAGCCGGGGCGTGAAATCGGGGAGAGATAGGTAGTGGTCCCGGCCCATCTCGTACTCGGTCAGACTGTCGTACAGAACCCGGAGAAGCCCGTAGCCCTGGTCTGTCAACCGCTCCAGATACTCGTCCGCTGCGTCCTCACCCCGCATCGCCAGGAGAACACGAGCGTGTACCGCCCGGCGCAGATGCTCGACGAAACAACCGCCCCAGGAGCTCCACACCCCAAACCGTCCCCTTCCCCTCATGAGATACTCGTAGAGGTACTCATATTCGGCCAGATAGGGCCACAGCCATCCGGCCAAGGGCTCCACGACGGACATTCCCAGCGCCACCGCCCGCTGGCGGTCCAGCCGTTCACGATCCAGGAGAGCCACACTATCCGGCGGTATCGGGGCAACCCAGGCCAGAATCTCCCGCCCTCCGGAACGCGTGGCCAGGACGGTGTCCACAGGGGACTGCCAGGTGGGAATGAACCGGTAGGTGGAGTTTCCCCTGGAGCCGTAGTAAATCTGGTAGGGCTCCTGCGCCATCTCGGCGTGGAGCAGCACGTAGAGACTGTCCTCCACGGCTTCGTAGCCCTTTGTCCAGAGAGGGAGGCTGTCTTCCGGCGCAGCCGACGGCAGGGTCGTATCCTGAAGGGTCTCCTCCAGTGCAGCTGCTTCCGCCGACTGAGTCTCTTCCTCCGCGTCTGCCGGCTCCCTGATCTTCTCCCAGCGAGGGTCCCAGAACTCCTGGAACCGGGTATCCAGGTGGAAGCTGCGGACGGCGGAGAGAAGGCGGGCCCGATCCTCATCGCTGGTCCCCGCGGCCGTGGAGTCCGGAGTCCAGTAGGGGAATTCCCTGACGAAGTCAGGGGCCGGCCCGTGACACAGGAGGGTGTTCAGCATCACTTCAAGCCGGACACCCCGGTCGAGCAGGTTGCCGATCGCTCCCACCGCGGGATGGTCCCGGAACGGGCCGAAAACGCTGTCGATTTCCGCCGCATACACGGTAGCCGGCGGGATCCCCTCCCTCAGTCGCACCATCGTGAAAAGAACCTCGACGCCGGCGTCGAACCCCACGATGAACCTGGGATCACGCTTCTTGTCCTCTTCCTCCTCCGCCTCAGCTGAATCGGCCTCGGCGGTTGCATGGACGCCCGTCTGGGCCTGAGAAACAGTGCTCTGCAGACAGGAGATGCAACAGGAGAGGATTGCCACCCAGAACCAACGTTCCATGGTTCCCACCAATGCGGGTTAACCGTTCACATGAGGCCGCGCTGTCATCATCGCGATCCAATGGGGGTAGAGTAAACCACAGAAACACCGAGGCTGCAACATCGAGCTAGGCCCGAAACCGGTGCTACGTGCCCCGTGCTTCGTGCTTCGTGCAAGGAGAAGGATATTGGAACAAGTCCCTAGTGCGTAGTCCCTAGTCCAAGGAAAAGGGCATCGGAAGCAGTCCCTAGCCTGCGGAATTCTGCCCTATT
>JAGLYR010000007.1 GCA_023132135.1 Candidatus Eiseniibacteriota bacterium
GATTCTTGAAGATGTGGGGTTCTACGAACTGGCAATGGAAGCCATGCGGCCCCTGCTCAAGGGAGCACCTCCTGGGGCTCGGCTGAGGTTCTGGATTCTAGCGAAAAAGGCGGGGGAGTATCGCAAGGCAGCGGACGACATGGAGATCCACTACCAGAAGCAGATTGAGACGCGAGCAGCGGGGTTGCCTCTCGAGTTCTGGAAGCTTGTGTTTCCCCTTCCCCACGAAGAGGAGATTTTCGCTGCCGCCCGGGAGTTCGGAGTGGATCCGCTCTTGGTGGCGGCGGTGATCCGCGAGGAGAGCCGGTTCGACGCGGAGGCGGTATCCTCGGCAGGTGCGGCGGGACTCCTTCAGCTCATGCCGGGGACTGCAAGGGACGAGGCCCGCCGCCTGGGGCTGCGCAGCCGCGGACTCGATCTCTTTGATCCTGCCACGAACATCCGGCTGGGTACCTATTCGCTGGGCCGACGATTAGAACGGTTTCACGGGAATGTGGTACTGGCACTGGCGGGGTATAATGCCGGAGACCAACGGGCGAAGCGTTGGAAAAGCGAGCTCAAGGGCATGGAACAGGACGAGTTCATCGATCAGATTCCGTACCGCGAAACGCGGCTCTATATCAAGCGAATCCTGACCAGCTACGATCACTACCGGCGAACGTACGGGGCGGAGTGTCCAGTGAGGGGAGAAATCAGAATCGGATTGACAGAGCCTGGAACACCCCCCTAGCCTGGATTATGCATGGACCCCACGCCGGGGTTCATGCATAATCCAGGCCGAGAAGCCGAGAAGCCGAGAAGCCGAGAAGCCGAGAAGCCGAGAAGCCGATGCCGGAGAACGGCATCATGGGGAAAAGCAGTGCGTATTCTGTTTCGGTCTGGTTCTCCGTTTCTCTGCTTCTCTATTCCATGCGAGGCAACGAATGGAGCTCAAGGAGAGACTTCGGCTCGCCATTGTCCTGCTGGTGGTCATCCTGGTCGGAGGTACGATCGGGTACATGACCATCGAGGGCTGGCCACTGCTGGACTCCGCCTATATGACCGTGATCACGTTGGCGTCGGTGGGGTTCATGGAGGTGCACGAGCTTTCTTCGGGCGGTCGGATTTTCACGATCTTCCTGATTCTGATCGGCCTGGGCACTCTGCTCTATGTGATCAGCACAGTGACGGCCTTCGTTGTCGAGGGTGAGCTGCGCGACGTTCTGAGGAGAAGAAGAATGGAAAGAAAGATCAAGGCTCTCCGCAATCACTACGTGATCTGCGGATTCTCGCGCATGGGCAGCCAGATTGCTCAGGAATTGGAGAAGTCGGGCAGGCGATTCGTTGTGATAGAGAAGGATGCAGAGAGAGTGGAGATGCCTGATCACGATGATGAGATCCTGACGGTGATCGGCGATGCGACACTCGAGCAGGTACTTCTGGACGCAGGCCTCGAAAATGCTAGCGGTCTCGTGACTGTGCTCGCTCAGGATCAGGACAACCTGTTTGTAGTGCTCACGGCCCGGCGCCTCAACCCGAAATTGAGAATCGTATCACAGGTGGTGGAGGAGAACTCGGAGGCCAAGCTTCGAAGCGTGGGAGCGGACGCGGTGGTCTCGTCGCACAAGATAGGGGGGATGCGCATGGCGTCGGAGCTCATCCGGCCTGCAGTGGTTTCGTTCCTCGATGTGATGCTCAGACGCTCGGACGCTGTCTACAGGGTGGAGGAGGCCACCGTCGGAACCCACTGCGGATGGATCGGGCACACCCTGGGGGACGCTGCGGTGCCGGAACACGCAGATGTGGTGGTGGTGGGATTGAAACAGGATGGCCTGATTGTCTTCAACCCGAAGCCCGACGTGAAGATCCACGAGAACGACACCATCATCATGATCGGGGCGATGGAGGAAGTCGAGAAGATCCGGAAACTGGCGCACAGCGCGGGATAGACCGCCTAAAATGTCGAGAATAGCTTGAACTCCAGGCCATCAAAGGCGGGCTCGTACCGGCACACACCACCGGCGCAGAGGAAGCCGGCTTGGCGCGTTCCGTACATCAGGCTGGCATAGTGATGCGTGCCGATACTGCGAGTGACGATCCCGTGGAGCCAGTTGGTTCGTTCCCCGGGATCGGACGTCTGGAGCTCCGACTTGTTGGTATACTCAGCGATCAGGGAAAAGGACAGGTCCACGCTGGGCGAGAATTCTACCAGAAAAAGATCATCGTCATACTGACCAATGGAAAGCCCGTCCACGTGCTGGTGCTGGAGCTGGGCCTTGACGCTCATCTCCTCTCGAAACCAGGTTTTCGCTTCGCCGACGAGGGTGATCTGGTTTTGTTCCGGGCGCTTGGCAAAGTCTACGGCGGCGAGAACCTGCCCGCTCTCGAGCGTCTTTTCCCACTGGAAATACGTCTCCTGGAACTGCAGGCGTCCATCCTGATTGTCCGTCTTGCTGCTTGAGATCAGGAAATCCCCCAAGGGGCCGGCGGAAGCCAGGATTTCCACCTGCGTGCCCTTCTCGTCGTCGCTGTCGAGCTCATGGGGATGGCGGTTGAGGAGAGTGAAGGTGTGCTCCCGGATGAGCGCGGGGGGGAGGTTGTACTCTGTGGCACAGTCGCTCTGGAGAAACCTGAATCCGCGGTAATCCTTGTGCTCGACGCTGATCCCCACGTGGTCCAGAGCGAGGCTGACAGCGCCATAGAAGCCACGGCCCTGATCGTGATCCGTGGAGCAGAAGTCCCAGCTTCCGCTGCGGTTTCCCTTCTCAAGGTAGAGGTCGAAGGAGCCGGTTGCGAGCTGGACGCGCCACGTCGTGAGTTCGTGGGTGCGCGTGCCTGGTTGCCGGGGTGCGCTGTTGGAGAGGTAGCTGAGCCCGGCGCGCAGGAAACCCAGGGGCTCGACGTTGATATCCAGGCCATGGAGTAGATCCCGGTGCTCACCCCGCTGGTTGAGGGTTTTCCCGGACAGGAGGGTGATGCCCGCGGGGCCGGAGGTCATCTCCAATTTGATCCCCTCGAGGTTGGAATCCTTCCGGATTCCCCGGTCCTCGTAAGTTCGGAGTGCGAGTCCCCGCCCGAAGAGTGTATAGAAGTTGCCGACGGTGAGTGTCATAGTGCGACTGGAGTAGTTGAGGTATTTGAACGGGATGCCATGGTTTGTGCTGTCGGGGCTCATCTCGTGAGGGTGGAACATCTCGTAGCGGAGGCCGGCGGAGAGATCATCCGACGACCATTCCATGTCGAACCAGTCCTCGAGGATTTCGCGTCCGCCCTCGCGGGCCAGAGAATACTCCAGTTGGTTCCCGCCGCTCCAGTAGGTCTCCGCCGAGGCGTTCCGGCCGGAAACCAGTGCGATCGAGATTACTGCGGCTGCGAGAACAGCAATCCACCGGCAAGCCGCAGCAAGTGCGCACGCCGGGCCCGGCCCGGCAATCCGTCTTGCTGCAGAGGGGTGAAAGGAGAAAGGGGAAAGGTGAAACGCCAAGCCTGACACCCAATAGTGCACCCTCACCCCGGTCACCTCTCTACTCTCTCCTTTCGCCTCTCGCCACTGCCGCAATCGTCGGAGCCAAGAGCCTGATATCCGGACCCGCTTCCGGCCGCTGATGAGAAATAGAAATGCGCTCCTAGTCAATTTCGTGCTCCTGGGTGTCCTTGAGCAGACCCAGGACGATCTCCTCCAGCTCTTTCTCTTGGCCTTTTCGGTACCCGGTCCTGGAATACACAATGTCTCCCTCTGAATCAAGGATCAGAGTGTATGGAATTAGCTTGGTCTTGAACTTCCGGGTGAGGTCAGCGTTGGAGTCGGTGAGAACCCGCAGCGCGTATTTCCTGCTCTTGATGTAGGACTTGACCTTGTTCAGACTTCGGGGCGAATCCTGGGAAACGGCGAGCACCTGCAGGCCGCGATCCTTGTACTCACGGTACATCTTGTCGAGGTGGGGCAGTTCCTCAAGACATGGGCGGCACCACAGGGCCCACAGCGAGATGAGAATGGGACCGTCGCCGTACAGGTCCGAGAGAGTGACCTTCTTATTGCCTAGGTCACGAAGCGTGAAGTCGGATGCCGGGCGGCCCTCCTTTTCGGCTGCACAGACCGAGCCGTATGATACGAGCAGAACAATAACCGCGACGACCAGCGGGCGTAGAAAGCGCATCAGAGTTCCCTCCACTCTACTTCAGAAGAACGAGTTTTGCCGTGAGAGCCTGGTTCTCGTCCAACGTCACTCTGCAAGTGTACACGCCGCCGGCCACCGCTCGACCGCAGTGGTCGAGTCCGTTCCATTCGACGGACACCGGGCTGCCCAGGGATGCTTCCACCGGGATGGATACAACGCGCCGACCGCAGATATCAAAGATGTCCACACGTACGTCGCCCGCGCCTGGAATGGCAAAGGAAATGGTCACCGTGGGATTGAATGGGTTTGGATAGCAGCGGAGACCGGTCAGTCCGCGGACCACAGGGAACTCGCCCTCCACGTTTCCGACGGCCACCAGCCAGTCGTAGATGGCGGCGGCAAGATCCGTCCGATCCGCGGGAGTGCTGATGCCCTCAAACCCGAAGGCGAGGTAGGCGAGCCTGTAGCCGTCCTTGTCCACCTTGACTCCTGCAGGGCCGCTCCTGCTCAGATAGTTGAAGATCACCGACGACCCGTCGCCGTTGGCCGCGATTTCGCTTGGTGCGGTCTGGTTACCGGCTCCGTCGCCGCCTGAGATGCTGAAGCTCATGCCATCCGAGATGGGGTCGCCGCCAACGCCGGTGATGTCGAGGATGCCGCTGTCGTCGGCCACATAGGTGGCGCCGAAGCGGTCTTCATAGAATGCTTTCGTCTCAACCGAGTAGTCGGGGGATGCAGCATCGCACATGCCGTAGCCGATGTCCTGACCGGTGAGGAAGAGGCGTCCGCCGTCGTCCAGAAAGGCTCCGATCGCGAGCCTGTCCGCAGCCGACAGGGCGGGTGTAGCTTCTCCTGTCATCCAGGCCACCACAGGGAATGTCAGGAGATCAGCCGAAAGCACAGGTTCCAGCTCCCGCGGCCAGACGCCCCACGTGCGAGAACCCTGGAAGGCAGCGGACAGGTAATCCTGGTACTCCTGCCCGCCGTCGTCGTCCACAATGAGCACTTCAATCCCGTCCGTGACCACCACCAGTGTGATCGTTTTCTTCTTGCTGGGATCAAGGACTGAGCGGGCCATCAACTGGACGACTGCTCCGCCCTCGTCCGCGACGGTGTCGAAATTGATCCCGATCGTGGTGCTGTTGCCTGCGCCCAGCAGCACCTGAAGGCTGTCGACGTTGTCCTGCTGACATCCTCCCTCAACACATATCGGAGTGAACCAGTTGTCCGGTCTGTAGATGATCGTGCGAAGAATATCGAAACGGTCGCCTTGGGCTCCGGTGTTTGTCAGAACAGCCTCCAGCTCCACGAACCAGTTGACCTGGGTGATATCCACAGGGTTGTCCGTGGTGAACTCCAGATTGGCCGCGCGGGTATCGGAAACCCAGGAACACACCAGCGCGGAACAGATCGCGACGACGAGCAACGGCAGACAGCGTTTGCAATGGGACATAGCACTCCTCCTAGCGCCGGGCGGGCGTTGTGCCGAATGTGGATCCCGACTGCAGTACATGCTTGGTAGAACGCGATTGGATGAAGACTACGGTTTCAATCTCGCTTTCATCCCAGCCGGCGTCAAGTGTTCGTGAGCGCCAGAAGCTAAGGGTTTCCCCGTACACTGGAGAGAAAGCCTGCCCCGAGGCGTTGGGCATGAGATCGCGAACGACGTTGTACGAAGTCTCCTCGGCAGGGCCCAGGACTACCACAACCTCCGTCTCGACTACCCCGAACTGGATCACGAGATCGTTCAGCATGGGACAATCCAGGGGTGCGACCCTGGCCCCAACGCTGTACCGGAAACCGTCCAGCGTGTCGCTCACCTCGATCCAGAAATGAGGGGGGGTGGCAAGGGCCTGTTGGTACATGTTCTGGAGCGTCGCTTCCGTTGGAATGCTCATGGTTGAGATCCCATCGAAGACAATGGTTGGGGCCACCGAGATGGAATAGAACGCAATCCGTTCGCCGTGCAGGGCAGGGTTCTCGACATACACGGGATCTTGAGAAGCAGGCCAGTTTGTCCGGTACCCGAAAGTCAGCACGTGATCGGCCCCCAGGCTTTCCTGGAAATCGCGCATAAGAATCTCCGCCGGTCCACATGGCTCACACCGGACATTCCCGAAATGCTCAATCAGAACTGTCCGCGACGCGCCCGTCGCTCCAGTAAGGAAGAGGCAGAACTCCGCCGTGGCCCCGCGGCCCTTCTCGATGTTGACCTCGCTCTCGGCCGGGAGCGCCTCGTGGTTGTCCAGGAACACGCGCACAGCGTGGGCACCGGTCGTCAACTCCAGCGTGTCGGGTGTGACCCGACCCTCGCGGAGATCCCCGTCAATTTCGATGGACGCCCCGGGCGGTTCCGAGAAGACGGCCAGGAACCCCGTGGCAGGGGCCTGCACGGGGTCCTCCTGACCGCAACTGCAAGTGAAGATCAACGCTGCAACCGACGGTGCGCACAAGCTGCGCCACCTGTAAGCCATAGTCCTCCCTAACCTAGCGCAGAAGCACCATCTTCCTGGTCGCGACAAACCCTCCTGTTTCCAGCGTGCAGAAGTACACACCGCTGGCCACGGAATGCCCGGCGTTGTCCAGACCATCCCAGTGGACGGCGTGCTCGCCGGTTTCCCGAACGCCATTGGCCAGCATCCGGACCGTCTGGCCGCGAACGTTGTAGACGTTCAGGCGCACATGGCCCCGGGCCGGTACTGAGAACCTGATCTCGGTGTCGGGGTTGAATGGGTTCGGAGTGTTCTGAGCCAGCCACGCGGGCCGGATCAGACTTTCAGATTCGGCCACGTCTGTGGTGCCGAACAACCAGTCAAGCACGCGCTCCATCACAGTCGCCTGATCAGGGGCATTGTCAATAGCCTCGAAACCAAAGGCAAGGTAGACCGTCCGGAACGTACCGGATCCATCCACCAGACTCGCTGGAAGTCCACTGCGTCGCCTTGGGAGATTGTGAAGCTCTCCCCATTGGCGTCAGGAACCATGTCGCGCATGATGTACATGTGCTTGCGGAAAGCATAGGGTCTGCGCCATTCGACGGCCAGACACTGGAAGGTGAGGGTGGCCTTCGAGTCGACGTCCCCGACAGCTATGACCCGGGTGTCCACGTAGACGCGAGACCACTTACGCATAATTCCTCCCAAGGCTAAAGAAACTCCTTTGACCGACGGGTGAACAAAGCACTCGATCCAGCCCCGTCCCGCCAAAGGTGCAATGGTAGAACCACATAGATTATATCATTCGGTGTGGCATTTGTCAATCGTAGTCCGGATGGGGCGCTATTTCATCGCGGTTTTTTCCTGGGTGGGCTCGCGGCCGCCGCGCTCCTGGTTGTACACTTCGACACCTTTCCTGAGGATTCGCATAGCGCGGCGGAGCGTTTTTTCTTCCAGCACATACGCGAGACGGACTTCGTCCCGACCCATCCCGGGGGTCCCGTAGAACCCCGCAGCGGGCGCGACCATTACCGTCTCATTGTCCACATGGAAGCTCTCCAGCATCCAGCGGGCAAACTCGTCGCCGTCGTCGATGGGCAGCTTGGCCACCAGGTAGAACGCGCCCTTCGGTTTGAGACAGACGGCGCCGGGGATTTCCATGACTCCCTCGTGACAGATGTCGCGCCGGCGCTGGTACTCGGCAATGACGCCATCGATGTAGCTGTCCGGGGTGTCGATAGCGGCCGCAGCGGCTGTCTGCTCGACGGTGGCCGGGCACAGGCGCGCCTGGGCGTACTTCATGAGGGACGCGATGAGGCTCTGATTCCTGGAGACGAGACACCCCACGCGGGCCCCGCAGGCGCTGTATCGCTTGGAAACGCTGTCCAGCATGATAGCGTGGGGCTCGATCCCATCCAGGTGAAGAACGCTGGTGGGCGTGTCGCCGTCATAGGCGAACTCGCGGTAGACCTCGTCGGACATGAGGAACAGATCGCGCTGCAGCGCGATGCTCTTCAGCATTTCCATTTCCTCACGGGTGTAGATGACGCCAGTGGGGTTCCCCGGATTGCTGAAGAGAATGCCAACCGTCCGGTCCGTGATCCTGGATTCGATCTGTTCCATCGCGGGGAGATGGAATCCGTCCTCTGCCCGGGTTGTCAGGGGCACAATCCTGATTCCGGCCATCGACGCAAATCCGTCGTAGTTCGTATAGTACGGTTCCGGGACGATGACCTCGTCTCCGACGGACCCGGTTGCAAGAAAGGCGAACAGGATGGCTTCGGACCCGCCAATGGTGACCAGGATGTTTTCGGAGTCCACGTCGATTCCGTGGCGCGCGTAGTAGCGGACCAGCGCCCTCCGGTACTCGGCAAGGCCGGCGCTGTGACCGTAGGCCAGGACCTTCTCGTCGAAGCGGCGAATGGCATCGAGCATTCTGTCGGGCGTGGGGATGTCGGGCTGGCCGATGTTGAGGTGAATGACCTTGCGACCCTTTTCCCTGGCAGCCTCGGCAATGGGAACCAGCTTGCGAATGGGAGACGCCTGGACCTTCTGTGCTCTCTCCGAGATCTCTGGTGCCACGGGTTCCTCCTCTTTCGGGATTCACTAGACGCAGAACCCCCTATATTAGCGCATCGCGGTGGGGGGGGCAAGGAAAAGGGTATCAGAACAAGTCCCCTCGCGCTCTCTCGCCCTCGCCTTGTCGCCCTTTTTGCCCTTTCGCGCCTTGGTGTCCTGGCGCACTTGCCGCAGCGCTTGCGTCTTGTGG
>JAGLYR010000070.1 GCA_023132135.1 Candidatus Eiseniibacteriota bacterium
CCTCTTGCCCCCGCGGCGCGGAATCTCCTGGGCCTTCAGGAAGTGAAACTCAAGGCGCGGGAAGCCGGGGTCGAGACGGTGGTCCTCAAGGGCCGGGAACTCCGGCTTGTGTTTGAGGCCACCCGCAAGCCGTCGCGCCGCGCGGTGGAGAGAATGGTGGGGGACATCGGGTTTCCCATGGATTTCAACTCTCACCGGGGGTTTTCGGTCAGGATCGAGGTTCCCGGTGACGATGCACAGGAGAGAATCTCGCTTGCCAGAAAGGCATTGAAGCCCTTTGTCGCCTGTGCTAGTTTCGGGGATCGCTAACCGAAGGTGAAGGAGTAGAATATGCGTACTCGAGTGATGTTCGGGGGAGTCCTCCTGCTGGGGGTTGTGGTTGGTCTTGGTCTTATGGCCTCTTGCGGGGGCAAGTCGGGGAAGGTCGTGGCTCGGGTGGGTGATCGGGCGATCACGACGAAGGACCTCAATGACCAGTACATGGCGATGTCGTCCCCTTCCAGGCCCCGTCAGATGCACACGATGGAAGGGAAGCAGCGTTTTCTCGAGGACATCATCAACAAGGAAATCATGGCCGGCGAGGCGTACAGACTGCGCTTCGACGACGATCCCGGTTTGGTCAAGACCCTGAAAGCCATGACGGATCAGGAAATCCTGACGATCCTCCGGGACGAGAACGTCGAGCAGAAAATCTCCATTGAGCCCGGCGAAGCCCAGCGGTTTTACGATCGAATGGGAGAGGAGTTCCATCTGCTTCTGTTGATGTATGGTAGCAGGGAGGAGGCCGACAGCGCCTGGGAGCAGGCGGTCCAGGGGACGCCCTTCCCCGAGTTGGGCAAGGAGTCGATGCTGGCCAAGGCTTACAGCGACGCAGATGTGGGCTGGCACGTCTGGGGAAATCTGGAGGAACCACTGAACGAGGCGGTGTTTGCGCTGAAGGCCGGGGAGATCACGGATGTCGTCGAGATGCCGGGTGGAGTTTGCTCTGTGGCCAAGGTTGTGGAGATCCGCCCCAAGGAGGACCTGGGAACCTTCCAGGAGATGAAGCAAGGAATCGTCGACAAGATCCGGAGCATCAAACGGCGCGTGCGGTTCAATGAGTGGACACGGGAGTCGGTCGAGGCATACCAGGTTGAGCTGGACGAGGAAGCAGCCAAGGAGGTGCTGGGACGTCTCGTGTGGGAGTTCGATACTGCCGGGGCGGAGGTGCGGCCCGACTTCTCGGCCGAAGAGGAGGCGCGCACGCTGGGAACATACCGTGGCGGACGTTTGACGATCGGCGATTTCGTGGATCGAGCGATGATGATTCCCAGATCTTCGCGTCCCACCAGCGAAATGGGCGACAAGGAGTTCCATCGGATGGCTCAGGTAATCCTGCTGAACGAAGCCCTGCTTGGCGAGGGGTACGCTTCCGGGATCCACGAGCGCCCAGAAGTCAGGGAAAAACTGGATCGGGCCAAGGAAGAACGCATCGTGACGATGCTGTACAGCGGGATCATCAAGGATGTGGTGGTGACGGATGAGGACATCGCCACGTACTACGATGATTTCAAGGACTCTCTCCGGGAAGTGGCCAAGTACCATTTGTCGCGGATTGTGTTGGCCAGCCGCGGGGATGCGGAAAAGGCTTTGCGGGAAGCTCGGTCGAAGAAGTCGTTCGAAACTGTGGCAAGAGCCATGTCCGTGGACGCCCGCACGGCCAAAATGGGGGGCAAGTTGGCGCCGGCCACTGCGGATGTTCTTCCTCCCGAGGTCAGGGAGATTGTAGTTACGATGAAGAAAGGAGATATCGGCGGCCCGGTGGAAACCGAAGAGGGGTGGCTCGTGATTCGACTGGACGACTACACCCCCGAGCGCGAGCTGACGCTGGACGAGACCAGGACCACCATCCGCATGCAGCTCATGCAATCCAGGCAGAACAGCGCCTTCGAGTCGTGGCTCGCAGGCAAGCGGGAAGAGTTGGGCATTGAGATCTACGAAGATGTGCTTGAAGAAATGGAGTTGGTGCCGGACAAGGAAGAAGGAATCACTGTCGGTGGAGGAGATTCCAGAGCCCCGGGGCAGTAACGAATCCGGCAACAGGAATAGAAGAAAGCGGGCAGCTGGGCTATGGAGGCTGATTCTCACAGTCGTGGGAGTCGGCCTTCTTCCGCAGTCGGGTGTAGCGCAACCGACCGCGCAGCTGGTCGCCGAGCCGCGCCCGGAACTGGTCGATCGGATTGCTGCGGTCGTCGACGACGAGGTGATTCTGCAGAGCGAGGTGGACGAGACCGTCTGGCTCTACCGGATCCGGGCGGGGATCAGTCCCCAGGACACCACGGGACTGATCGCGTTCCGCCGGGACGTCCTCAACCAGCTGATCGACGAGAAACTCCTGGTAGCGAAAGCCCAACGGGAAGGAATAGTGATCGGGACCAAGGAACTCTCCATGAGCCTGGACTGGGCGATTGAGGAGATGCGCCGGTCCTTCGGATCGGACGAGGATTTCCTGGCGGAGCTCAAGCGGGAAGGGACGGATCTTCAGTCCCTGAAGGACCGGTACCGCAACACGGTCCGGCAGCAGATCCTGGCCCGGAAAGTCATGGAGCAGGAGCTCCGCTCCAATGTGCCTGTCCAACCGGAGGAGGTCCGGGAGTTCTACGATACCCACCGGGACAGCATTCCCCGGATCCCGGAGCAGCTGGAGATGCTGGCCGTTCTGGTGCGGGTGCAGATGAGTGAAGACGCTCGGGACGCGGCCCGGCTAAGGGCCGAAGCCGTGCTGGCGATGATCCGCGACGGGAGGGACTTCACCGAAGCAGCCATGGAATTCTCCGATGGCCCGGAGGGGGCGCGCGGAGGTGACGTGGGCTATTTCCGCCGGGGTGATCTGGCGCAGGCGGAGGAGTTTGAGGACCTGGCGTTTTCGCTGGAGATGGGAATGGTCGGGGGGCCTGCCGAAACACCGCTCGGGTTCCACCTGTTGATGCCGACGGGTCGGGATGGTGGGCGTGTGCGGGTCAGCCAGATCCTGTTCCGGACGGCGACATCGGGCGCGGACACCCTGAGGGCCGGCCGAGTGGCCGGCGAAATCCGGGAAGTCTTGGCCGGTGGCGCAAGTGTCGCGGACATCCATGAGATGTACGATGGAGCTTCCGGCGTGACTGTGGAAGTGGAGACCCTCGGACCCATCGTCGCTACGGATCTGAGAGATTTCTATCGGGAAGCCATCGGGGAACTCGCCGCCGGTGAGACAAGCGAAGTGCTGGAGATTGCCGGGGGATTCCAGGTGGTGCGTCTGCTTCATCGTGTCGCAGCGCGCGATCCCTCCTTCGAGGAAGTCGAACCTCATCTGACGGATCTCCTCGCTCGGCGGAAAATGGAAGAGGCGTACCGGACATGGGTGGATAAGCTGAAAGAGGAAATCTATATCAAGATTATAAACTCCTAGCCTGGATTTCTCACCAGGGGCCGGAAGCGGGTCCGGATATCAGGCTCTTAGCTCCGACGATTGCGGGAGTGGCGAGTGCCGAGAGGCGAAAGGAGAGAGGTGACCGGGGTGAAGGTGGATTATTGTGTGTCAGGCTTGGCCTTTCACCTTTCGCCTCTCGGCTTTCACCCCTCTGCAGCAAGACGGATTGCCGGGCCGAGCCCGGCGTGCGCACTTGCTGCTCGGGAGAGTGGTGCTGTGTGCGCATAGACCTCTTCCTCAAGAAGACCGGGCTCATCAAGCATCGGGCGGAGGCGAAACGGGCGTGTGATCACGGTGCGGTGGCAATTGACGGTCAGCCGGCAAAACCTGGTCGCAGTGTGGAAGTGGGACAACGGGTTCGCATCGCCTATCCCCGGCGGTTTCTGGAAGTGGAAGTGCTGATGGTTCCCGAGGGGAATGTGAGGAAAACGGAAAGAGAAAAGTGCTATCGGGTGGTTGAGGAGACAGTGCGGAGCTGGGAGGAGTGAAACCTCGCATTGCCATAACCATGGGCGATCCCGCCGGGGTCGGTCCGGAAATCATCATCAGGTGCCTTGACGATGCTGTGGTCCGCAGTATGGCGGAGCTGGTCGTGATCGGATCCTGGGCGCTCATGGAAGAGGAACGGGACCAGCGAGTGCCGGCAGTGGATCTTCAGCGGCTGGAGTCCATGGCGGGATGGAATGGAGAGAGCGTCGGAGTTCTGGACATAATGCTCCATGAAGGTGTTCCGGTCGTCCCGGGCAACCCGGATCGGCGCGGGAGTCGCATGGCGGGGATCGCTGTCGAGGAGGCTGCTGGACTGGCACTGGGGGGAGCGGTCGACGCGGTGGTCACGGCTCCTCTGATGAAGCGCGCCTTTGCGGAGATAGGGTCTCCGCATCATGGGCATACGGAGTATTTCGCGTGGCGGGCGGGGGTTGAGAAGTTCGCCATGATGTTCGTGATGGATGACCAGCGGGTAGTTCTCGGGACGACGCATATTCCGTTGGGAGAAGTTCCCGCGGCTCTTTCGAAAGGCCGGATCGTGGATTGTGTCCGGCTTCTCGACACGACACTGCAGCAGAAGTTCGGGATCGGGCGACCGCGGTTGGGAGTGGCGGGTCTGAATCCCCACGCGGGGGAAGGCGGCTTGCTGGGGAGCGAAGAGAACGACTTCATTATTCCAGCGGTGAAAGAGTGCCGGGGGAGCGGAATCCAGGTGACAGGACCTCATCCCGCGGACACGATGTTCTGGCGGATGTCCACACACGAGTTCGATGGGGTCGTGGCTCTGTATCACGACCAGGCGCTCATTCCGGTGAAGCTCCTGGGTCCGGAGCGTGCGGTCAATGTAACACTGGGTCTTCCCTTTGTGCGGACTTCCGTCAGTCACGGGACGGGTTTCGACATCGCGGGCAGGAGCTTGGCCCGGGCAGCGAGTCTGATCGAAGCGGTGAAGCTCGCGGCGAGGCTGGCAAAGCCATGATCTCATTCTACGATGTTGGCAAGGCCTACCGCACGGGCACGGTTGCAGTGGAGCGTGCGAGCTTCAGGATCGGGCGCAACGAGTTCGTCTTCCTGGTGGGACCCTCCGGCGCGGGCAAGAGCACGGTCCTCAAGCTCATCTACATGGAAGAATTCCCAACAGCGGGCCGGGTTGTTGTGGGAAAGATAGCGAGCGATCGTGTGAAACCCCGCCAGATTCCTCACCTGCGCCGGAAACTGGGCGTCGTGTATCAGGACTTCCGGCTGCTGAAGGACTGGACGGCCTATGAGAATGTGGCCATCGCCCTGAGGGTGACGGGCGCATCCAGAAAGCGTTTGAAGAAGAGAACGCTGGCCTCCCTCGCCAGGGTGGGTTTGGTCCACAAGTCAGGGGAGCGGGCATGGCAGCTGTCCGGAGGAGAGCAGCAGCGGCTGGCCATCGCGCGGGCCATTGCGAATGAGCCGATCCTGGTTCTTGCTGACGAGCCCACAGGAAATCTGGATCCGGAGACGTCCCTCGGTATCTTTCATCTGCTGAGAGACATCCACCTGGCGGGAACCGCTGTCTTGGTTGCGACCCACGATGCGGAGATGGTGAAGCGCTTCGCCGGCCGCGTGATCCGCATTGACGGCGGAAAGCTATCCGAGGATATCTAACTTCTCAACAGGTTTGGTCTACATGGGTGACATAGGGTTTTCGTTGCGCGAGGCATTTGTCGGGATGAGACGCTCGGGACTCACGGCCCTGGCG
This sequence comes from Candidatus Eiseniibacteriota bacterium, assembly GCA_023132135.1. Lineage (GTDB taxonomy): Bacteria > Arandabacterota > Arandabacteria > JAGLYR01 > JAGLYR01 > JAGLYR01. The sequence goes on from JAGLYR010000070.1 coordinate 5,670, forward strand.
GCTGTGGTCGTGATGTCCCTGTCGTTTCTCATGTTGGGCCTGTTCATGCTGCTCACGGTGAATCTTCGCCATGCCGTTCACCTGGCCCAGGCGCGGGTGGAGATAGCGGCCTACGTGGAAGAGAACGTCGCTCCCGACCGTGTGATGGCCATGGCCGACTCGTTGCGGCAGATCCCTGGAATCCGAAGCGTGGAATGGATCAGCAAAGAAGATGCATTGGAGCGATTCACGGAGGAGTTGGGAGACGATGCGGCGCTGCTTGAATCGCTGGAGGCGAATCCCCTGCCCGCATCCTTCGAGATTGCTATCTACGATGACTACAAGACCGAAGGGCGTGTGTCTTCTCTGGCGGAGCAAATCCGCTCGGTGGATGGGGTCGAGGATGTAGACTCGGGCTTGACCTGGGTGGCGCAGCTCAACCGCGGGATAGCGGTGGTTGCCGTTCTGGATCTGGGTTTTGGGCTGATTGTTGTCTTTGCCACAGTGGTGTCGGTGGGGAGCGCGATCAAACTTGCCTTGCTCAGCCGGCGCGAGACGATTCAGGTCCTCAAACTGGTGGGCGCAACGAAGGGGTTCATCCGGACGCCGTTTCTTATCGAAGGAGTGATCCAGGGTGCCGCTGCTGCGGGTATCGCCGCTCTTCTCCTCTGGGGAAGCTACCGGTTTGCCGTCAGCTTCCTTCCGGATTTCCGTTTCCTGAGCCATTTTTCTCTGGTCCTCTTCGTAGTTCTGGGAACTGCTCTCGGAGGAATCGGGGCGATGGTTTCGCTGCGGGGCTTGCTGAAGGAGAAGGCATGGGGTTAGCTCGCATTTCCCGACGGCCATCCGCCGCCGCGACTCTTCTTTCCTTCTGTATCTTGGCGCTGGCTGCCGGCGCGCCCGCCCAGACACCTGTGGCTCATAACATTGCGGACTCCGTGGAGCAGCTGAAGCGACTGCGCGCGGACCTGGAGACCAAGCGGGAGGTGGCCAAGAATCTGGGTGGGCGGGAGCAGAGTGTTCTGGACGAAATCCGGGAGCTGGAGGAGAGCCTGGGACTGACCAGAAAAATCCTGAGAGGTCTCCATCGGCAGGAGGAAGTGCTGGCTGCGGAACTCTCCCTGGCGCACGCAGCGCTGGATGAATCCGGGCGTCGGCTCAAGATGCGGAAGGATGAGCTTGCAAAGGCCCTTCGGAGGCTTTACAAACACGGGAGGTACCATTCCCTGGAGATCCTTCTCAGCTCCCGGTCGTTTCCGAACCTTCTGGAGAGATTTCGTTTCCTGGGATCGGTGGCCGTCAGGAACCGCCAGATTCTCCATCAGATTGAGATTGAACAGACACGGTATGACGAAACATGCCGTACCCTGGTGCGGAGATCAAGGGATCTGGAAGAGCTGAGAGAGGAGAGGGAGGGGGAGGAGGGGAGAATCGAGGCGGACGTAGGACGCCGGACGCGAATTCTCGGGGACGTTCGGTCCGAGAAGTCCAAGTACGATCACATGGTATTGGATCTCGAACGCTCCGCCCGGGAGCTGGAGACCCTCATTGCGAGGATGGAGGAAGCCCGGGCCCGGGCCGCTGCCGCTCCGGGTGCGGATTTCGGATCCCGCAAGGGCGGTCTGCCTCCTCCTGTCGAGGGTGAGGTGGCTGTGACATTCGGGAAACACCGCCACCCCCAATTCGGTACCGTGACCATTTCCAACGGAGTAGACTACCGGGCCAGACTGGGGGCGCCGGTGAAAGCGGTGGCTCCGGGCCTGGTGGAACACGTGAGCTGGCTGACAGGCTATGGGCAATGTGTTATTCTGAGTCATGGGAACGGGTATTACACGCTGTACGCACACTGTGGTGAGGTGATGGTGGAGGTCGGACAATCGGTGAGTGAGGGTATGACGGTTGCGTCGGTGGGGGACACCGGCTCGCTCATTGGGCCGGCTCTCCATTTCGAAATCCGGCAGGGTCGCGAGGCCCTGAACCCTGCGGATTGGGTGCGGTCCCGATGACAATGGCCGGGTGAGAGTGAGACCATGGCGGAATATGTGGAAGTGCGGTTCAAAGGTAACCAGAGGCATGTATTTCCAAGGCCCGAGGACTGCGATCTGAGTCTTGGGGACTGGGTCGTGGCCGAGCGCGATTCGGGAAAGACCGTTGGCAGAATTTCGCTGATGGGCGTCCTGGCGGAGATGAAAGCGAGTTGCTGCTCCGGGTCCAGGGTTCTGCGGAGAGTAACGGAGGGGGATCTCAAGATCCATCGGGAGAACGGAGAGCGCGAGAGGCAGGCGTTCCGGGTCTGTGAAGAGCGGATCGGCGAACGGGGCCTGGAGATGAAACTGGTGGATGTCGAGTGCAATTTTGACAGCGGCCGGCTGACTTTCTTCTTTACAGCGGCCCAGCGGGTAGATTTCCGGGCGCTGGTGAGGGACTTGGCCTCCATCTTCAAGACGAGGATAGAACTCCGGCAGATCGGCGTCCGGGATGAAGCCAAACGAATGTCCGGCCTTGGGAGCTGCGGGCGGAGCTTCTGCTGCAGTTCATTCCTGACGGAGTTTGAGCCCGTCACTCTCAAGATGGCCCGGGAGCAGCATCTGTCTCCCAATCCCACAAAGATCTCCGGTGCCTGCGGCCGGCTGATGTGCTGTCTCGTTTACGAGCGGGAGCTCTACAGAGAAGCGAGCCAGAAACTCCCCAGGGTCGGGAGCAAAGTGTCGTGGAATGGGCATGAGGGAACCGTCAGCAAGGTAGACATCTTCTCCGAGATGGTGGATGTCGCGGCCGATGACGGGACAGTTGAGCGCATTCCGGGCGACAAGCTGAGAGGCGGGAGGGAGCGACTCCCCAGGCGGCTTTTCCGTCGGCGTGCGGATAGCCGCGGTAAGAAGGGAGAAGGCCGGACGGAGAAAAAGGGGGGAGGCGGTGGTGGTGGCGGTTCTGAGTAGGCAGGATCTCGAGAAGCTGGATCTCCGTGTGGCTACGATTCTTGAGGCGGAACGGGTGAAGGACACGGACAGGTTGTTGCGACTGAAGGTCCGGCTGGGTGGAGAAGAGCGCCAGATCGTAGCCGGGATTGGGGGGGACTACGGGCCGGAAGATCTGCCCGGTCGCCGGATTGTGATGGTGGCGAACCTGAAGCCGGCGGTCATCCGGGGCGTGGAATCCCGCGGGATGCTTCTGGCTGCCGCGGAGGGGAAGAAGTCGGTTCTTGTCGGGCCATGCAGTGAAGTACCCGACGGGACAAGGGTGACCCTATGATCGATACGCACGCGCACCTGACGATGAATCAGTTCAAGAAGGATCTGGACGCGGTTATCGATCGGGCCAGGAAGGAGAATGTCTCCAGGATCATCACGGTGGGAACCGATCCCGACGACTGCGACAGGGCGGTTGAGCTGGCGAACCGGCATAAGGACATCCACGCCGTGGTGGGAATTCACCCCCACGACTCGGATGGTGTGACAGACGAGGCGCTCGCGAAAATCGAGGCCCACGCGCAAAATCCGAAGGTCGTGGCAATCGGGGAAATCGGGCTGGACTTCTACCGGGACTATGCGGCCCGGGACGCCCAACGCCGCGCGTTTCGCGAGCAGATCCGTCTCGCCCGCAGAGTCAAACTCCCAGTCGTGATCCATTCGCGGGACACCTCTCTGGAAGTTCTTCAGATCCTGGAAAAGGAGAGCGCCGATGAGGTCGGCGGCGTTCTGCATTGCATGCCGGCGGATCCGGATCTGGCCCGCCGGGCAGAGGAGATGGGTTTCTACCTTTCTATCGCCGGAGTCGTTACCTACGACAAGGGCGCGCGGGATGGAATTATCAGAAGCGCATCCCCGGATCGCCTGCTGCTCGAGACGGATTGCCCGTACCTGACGCCGGTTCCTCTTCGCGGGAAGCGCAACGAACCCGCCTACGTGCGCTACACACTTCAGAGACTGGCGGAAATCCTGACAATGTTCCCGAAAGAAGTCGATGAACTGACGACGCGGAACGCCGTTCGGGCGTTTGGACTCGACCGGACGTAGCCTGCATTTCTCACCAGTTTTCTGCTACGGTACCGGTCCATGGGCTGCGAGATCCCTTTTCCCTCGTTGTTTCCGGCGGCGGACGGCAGTATTCCCAAATCCCAGTCGCTTGTCACCCTGTCACCTGTCACTTGGTTGGGGCCAGTGCCCGGTCCGTGTGACGAGGGCGAGTGATGAGTGTCGAGTGTCGAGGAAATAGGGCGGAATCCCGCAGGCTGAATGGTGACGTGGCGAGTGCGGGAGAGGGGTGGGCGTTGTCGCTCTGTCC
>JAGLYR010000071.1 GCA_023132135.1 Candidatus Eiseniibacteriota bacterium
TACGCTTCGACCCGACACGGTTGCCGTGTCGCCATGGGGAAGAGATGCGAGTACTGATCATCGACCACACCGGCGGAATCGAAACGTTCCGGGAGAGGTACCGAATCCTGGCCACCTACCCGGACGTGGAGCTCACGGTTCTGGCGCCCGAGACATGGATCGAGAACCAGCGCCTCGTGAGGGCGGGTACCGAGAGCCACGGGTACCGGATCCTCACGGGACGAGCGGGTTTCCGCGGGTACGAGAACCGGGGGTTCTTCTACACCGGACTCACCGCTGCGATCCGGAAAGCCCGGCCCGATGTGCTCCACCTGATAGAGGAACCCTTCAGTCTGATCGCTCTCCAATCTGCCCTGCTGTGCAAATCCATCTGCCCGAAGGCGAAAATCATCTTCTACTCGTTCGACAACCTCCACATGGGTTTCAGGTATCCTTACCGGCCGTCCTGGGGCTACGGGCTAATTCAGCGAGCTGTCCATCGGCTGTCCGACTGCGGGGCCGTATCCTGCAGGGATGCCAGAGAAATACTCCTTTCCCGGGGCTTCACCAAGCCGATCCGGTATTTGCCCTTCGGAATTGACCCGGACCTGTTCAGCAAAAGAGATGCTTCGAGCCGGAGGGCTGCGCTTGGTCTCAGGAGTTTTGTCATCGGTTTCGCAGGACGACTGATCCCGGCCAAGGGGGTGGACATCCTGCTGGAAGCCCTGGCGCGCCTCCGGACGGATTGGTCGTTTCTCGTGGTCGGCGGCGGGCCCGAGGCTGCGTCCATCGAGGACTTTGCCCGGTCCAGAGGATGGGAAAATCGCTTGAGAATCGAGAGAAACGTGTCTCATGCCGATGTACCGGATGCAATGAATCTCATGGATGTACTGGTCCTTCCCTCTCGCACGACACCCAAATGGAAGGAGCAGTTCGGGCGGGTGCTGATTGAGGCCATGGGCTGTGCGATCCCCGTGGTCGGATCCGATTCGGGTGCAATCCCGGAGGTGATCGGCGACGGCGGCATCATTGTCCCGGAAGGCAACGCAGAGGAGCTTGCCCAGGCGTTAGGCGATCTCCAGCAGGATCCCCGAAAGCGAGCGAAGTTGGGCAGCGCCGGAAGAACGCGTGTTCTGAACCACTTCACGTGGCAACGCGTTGCGGAGCTGTACAAGACAATCTATGATGGTCTGCTGGATGAATCCCTGACATCGGAAGAGGTCCCGGAGTGGAGTACGTCTTCTTCATAGCATCTGCGCTCGTGAGCAGGATAGTGAATGCCCGCGGATTCTTCCGGCAGGGAGAGTTCGCTCGAATCCTGGTCTTCAAGCTGGATCACCTCGGCGACATCGTGACGGCCACACCCGCGCTGGAGTATCTGAGGAAGGAGTACCCGGAGGCGGAAATCACCCTCGTCGTGGGCCCCTGGGCCGCTCCTCTCCTGGACGGGTATCCGGGAATTGATCGTCTGGTTGTTTATGCCAGTCCGAAGTACGCGCGGGTCGTCGCGCCCTCCCAGGGCCGGAACCTGCGTTTCCTTCTTCCTCACACCCGGTATGATCTGATCGTCGGATTGCGGGACGACTGGTCGACTCTCGAGTTCTCCCTCTTTGCGGGAGCGAAGCGGCGGGCGGACCGGGGCACGGTGCGGCTTCGTGACAGGATCGGGAGAATCATGAGCCGTCTGCGGCGGGTTCCCGAACCCGCCCCGCTCCATGAGGTGGAAACCAACCTGAGAATCGTGGGCGCGGGCGCCCTTGAGGACTCCGCTGGTCCTCACCTTCAGATCCCGGAGGATGCCCTCGAGTGGGCCGACCGCGAGGTCGCGCGTCTTGCCGACAACGTGAAGGGGTACGTGGTTTTTCATCCCGGGGCATATTCCCCCCTGCGAAGATGGCCCATGGAGCGGTTTGTCGACGTGGCGCGCTGGCTTCGGCAGGCGCGGGACCTCGGTGTCGTCATCACCGGCTCGGCCCAGGAAACAGACGTTGCGGAAGCTATCGCCGGGAAGGCGGGACCCGGCGTTCTCTCTCTGGCAGGGAAAACGTCTCTTGCCCGGGCTGTGGCCGTGATCTCCCGTGCCCGGGCCATGCTCTCGGTGGATACCGGCCTGATGCACGTGGCCACCGCCGTGGGCACACCCGTCGTGGCCCTGGTGGGCCCCGAGGACCCCGCCCGCTTTGGCCCCTTCGGTCCCGATCACGTCACCCTCTATCACAACTTCCCCTGTTCCCCCTGCAACCAGGTCCGCTGCTCGCGCAAGACCCCCGAGTGCATGGAAGCCATCACGGTCCAGGAAACCATCGACGCTCTCGCCCATTGCCTGGATCGCGCTGCCAGTACGCCGTAGCAGACGAATCCCTAACCCCCTCCCCGATTGTGTATTGACTTGTTTGATGCCGGAGTATCTGATATCCTACTGAGCGTGAATATCCTATTCCTCACATCCAGATTCCCGTACCCGCCAAACCGGGGCGACCGCGTCCGCACCTTCAATTTCCTCAAGCGGTTGTCGCTGGACCACGACATTCAGCTCCTCTCATTTATCCAGTCGGAAGAGGAACTGCGCGGGCTACCCGCGCTGGAGCCCTACTGCCGGGTGGAGACGGTACACTTGCCCCGATCCAGATCCTACTGGAACATGCTGTCCCGCGCCGGATCGGCCCTGCCGTTCCAGACTCTGTACTACGAGTCCCGTGAGATGGAGCATCTGATCCATACACACACCAGTAATCGACGGTTCGATGTGGTCTACATACATCTGTTCCGGATGGCTCCCTTTGCTTTGGCCCTGCCCGGTGTGCCGCGGATTCTGGATCTGACCGACTGCATTTCCGGGGAGTTGGCTGCATCCATTCCCCATCGTTCCTGGTTCCTGAGACGCCCCCTCCGGATGGAGGCGGACCGGATCCGCCGCTACGAAACCCGCGTCGCCAGCGGCTTCGATGAGGTCTGGACCATCTCCGAAGCCGATCGATCGGAGATCCTCCGGATGGCCCCCGGCGCGCCCGTCCACGTGGTTCCCAATGGAGTGGACGAGTCCCTCTACTCCGCGGACCCTAGCAGGGAAGGGATGCGATTGGGGTTCCTGGGAAACCTGAGCGTTCCGCACAACATCGACGCTGCGCGCTTTCTAGCCCTGGAGATCATGCCTCGAATCCGGGGCGCTTTTGCCGATTCGCAGCTGGAATTGGTTGGTCACGGGCCCACCCGCATGGTCCGGCAGCTTCATGGGAGGAACGGAACTGTCGTGACCGGTCCGGTGGAAAACCTACGGGAGTGGTTCGAATCCCTGGCCGTGTTTGTTTCCCCACTACGGTTCGCCGCCGGAGTTCAGAACAAGATTCTGGAAGCCATGGCCGCAGGGGTTCCCGTCGTCACCACGTCCCACGGAAACCGGGGCCTGGCCGCCGGGCCGGAAAAAGAGATCCTCGTTCGTGATCGACCGGATGACTTCGCCGAGGCCGTGATTTCCCTCCTCCATGATCCCGCCCAGGCCGCGCGACTGGGACAGTGCGGCCGCTCCTTTGTCCGGGACAACTTCTCTTGGGATGCCGTGGCGGAACGTGTCGCGAATCTCGCCTGCCCGTCCATCCAGCGCGAAACCGTAACATCCCAGGACCTGGTGAGAAATGGTGACTGGTGACTCTGCGGTAGGCGCACCGAAGTCCGGCGGTCCGGGAAGCTGGGAGCTGGCCGTGGGCTGGACAGCCGAGGGATGCCTGGGGTTGCTCCAGGGCGCCGTCGTTCTCTCCGGTCTGTACGACTGGCCAGCCCGGACCCCGATTCTCCTGGCCTCGTTTCTTCTCCACAGCGTGCCGGGGTCCCTGCTGAGCGTGGCCTGGAGCCCCGTCTATCTCCGGCTGGGGAGAAGAATGGGGCGGAACCCGAGCCGCGTCGGAGCCTCTGCAGCTTTTCTTTCATTCGCTGTCTTCGTCCCCGCCGCGGTCTACATCCACGTGACCCGCCTTCCGGGGATCCACCTTCTCGCCCCCATCAGCATTGCCCTCACCATTGGCTTGATCCTCTTCTGCCTGGTACTCGTTCCCTTCTGGCGCATTATCCTGAGACAATGGTTCCGCAGGTTCGAGACCCGGGGCGGGCTCCGATCCCGCTCGAGCCTGGCATGGTTGGGCGTCCCCCTTCTGGCCATGATCTTTTTCTCCTTCCTCCCACTACTGGGTTTCGGGGACGGACTACGAGACCGGGGCGTCCCGCGGGAGTCGGCGCCACATACCAATGTCATCCTCTTGATCATGGATACGACGCGGGCCGACCACCTCTCCTGCTACGGGTACGAGAGACCGACCACTCCGTTTCTCGAAGCCCTGGCCGGCGGGGGGGTCCTCTTCGAAGACGCCGTTTCACCTTCGCCCTGGACACTGCCCTCCCACGCTTCCATCCTGTCGGGCCGCTTTCCCGGGAGCCACGGCGCCCACTTCCAGCACTGGCGGCTGGATGATTCGAACGTAACGCTGGCCGAGATCCTCAAGGAGCACGGATACACCACGGGGGCTTTTGTTTCCAACCCGTTCCTCTCCAGAACCTTCAATCTGGACCAGGGGTTTGACATCTACGACGATGAGCTGGAGCCGTGGATGCTGCGGACCTATCTCTGGCGGATCGCTGTGAAGATGAGATTGTCATCTCTGGTGGGTCCCCGGTATTCGGAGCGCCGCGCGGACGAGACGGCGGCTGCCATCCTCCGCTGGATCGAACGGATTGGAGAGGGTCCCTACTTCCTGCTTGTGAACTTCAACGACCCCCACGCGCCCTACGACCCTCCGGAGGAATCCCGCAATCGCTTCCTCCGGGACCGGGACTATGCCGGTCCGCTTCTCGATCCCGCATCGCACGACGATTTCGTCCTCGTTGACGAGGCCGGTCTCTCGGCCCGGGACATGAACTATCTCATGGATCTGTACGACGGGGAGATCGGGTATCTGGACGGCGTCATGGGACGGCTTCTTCAGATTCTTGAAGAGAAATCGGGGGACAGCGGGACTCTGGTTGTCGTCGTCGGCGATCACGGGGAATCCTTCGGCGAGCACGGTCTGCTGGGCCACCGGGGTTCGCTGTACCACCAGACCCTCGGGGTGCCTCTCATCCTCTCCTGGCCGGGGACTCTTCCCGAAGGAATTCGGATTCCATCCCGGGTGCAGAGTCTCGACATCGCGCCGACCATTCTCGATTTGCTGGGCCTGCCGGTTCCCGGGGAAATGGAGGGCGAGAGTCTCGTTTCGCTACAGGACCCGCCACAGACAAGTGAACCCACCACCCTCACTGCCCGCGACTGCTACGCCGAGCTCTACCCCGAGCCGGACCTCGTGAAGCGCTATCCCCGGATGGGACGCCGGCTCACGGCCCTCTACCGCGGCTCCTGGAAACTGATCGCGGGTGATGACGGGTCCAGCGAGATCTTTGATCTGGCCGCCGATCCCGGCGAGGAGAGCAATCTGAGTTCCTCCGATCCCGAGATCACGGCCAACCTCACGGCCCTCCTGACCGCCTGGCGGGGAACCGGGGAAACCGCCACCACGGCCGTTCCCCTCGATGCGGCCACCGCCGACCGCCTGCGGTCATTGGGATACTTGCAGTAGAGCCTGATTGACTTTCCCCCCCGGATGTGAGATAATTACTTTGATGGTAAGGGGGCGGGCCGGTGGTCCGCCCTTTCCGTATTCTCGTGTGTGATCCGGGAGATCCCGACGTATGCGACGAGCTGTGCTCGCAATCCTCTTCTCCACGATACTGCTGCCGGTTCCGGGGATCGGCCAGTGCGACCTCGACTTCGACGCGGCGAGAACCTATCCCGTCGGCGCGCGCCCCTTCTCTGTGGCCAGGGGCGACTTCAACAGCGACGGGATCGATGACCTAGCCACCGCCAACCACGACGACGCCGGCGTCACGATTCTCCTGGGGCGTGGTTCGGCCGGCGTGGGCGAGGGAGGTTTCACACCCTTCGCAACCTACTCCACCGCGGATGGACCTCGCTACATCCTGACCGCCGACTTCGATGAAAACGGGATCCTCGACCTGGCCGTGACCCATAACTTCGACGACGTGGTATCGATCCTCCTCGGAAACGGCTCGGGCGGAAACGGCGACGGCACATTCCAGCCGCCCGTCCACTACCCCGTGGCGGCCGGGCCCACATGGCTCGCCGCAGGGGATTTTAACGCGGACGACATCCTGGATCTGGTCTCAGCGGACCTGTTCAGCGGATTCATTTCGGTTCTCATCGGCAGCGGGTCCTCCGGAGTGGGCGACGGCACATTCCAGCCCAGGGTCGACTACCCGGCCGGGGCCAGTCCCAATTCCGTGACCGCGGCGGACTTCGACAGCGACGGGATCCTCGATCTGGCAGTCGCGGACATGGTGGACGACGACGTCCTCATCTTCCTGGGCAATGGATCCAGCGGTCAGGGCGACGGGACCTTCAGCCTCTTCGGGAGCTACGACACACCCAACGGCACGGCCTGCGTAATCACGGGGGATTTCGACCGCGACGGCATTACGGACATCGGGGCATCCAACTACTTCGACGACACCGTGTCCATCCTCATCGGCAACGGCTCCGAGGGCGCCGGGGACGGGACTTTCCAGACGCCCCTGAACTACCCCGCCGGCTGCGGACCGCCGGCGATGACCTCCGGCTATCTGAACGACGATCTCATTCTGGACCTGGCCGTCATCAACTACCACGACGACGCCGTGTCCATCCTCTTCGGAAGCGGTGACGGCAGTTTCCAGGACCCCGTTCCCTACCCGGTGGGGGACGGGCCGGAGCTGGTCCGGACAGGGGATTACAACGAGGACGGGGTTCAGGATCTGGCCGTGGTGGGCGCCTGGAGCAACGACGTCACAATCCTGATTGGCCGGCCCGAAAACGATGGAACATTCACAGCCGCCGCCCAGCGCAGCGCGGGCGGCAGTCCCATGGACATCATTGCAGCCGATTTCAATGAAGACGGATTCATGGATCTCGCGGTGGCGGATTCTTTGATGAACAGGGTGCGAATCCTGATCAACGACGCGACAACCGGCGCTTCCTTCCTGCCCAGGACCGGCTACGCCGCCGGAGCTTCTCCCGTGGCCCTGGTTGCCGGGGATTTCGACGAAGACGGCATCCTGGACCTCGCGCTGGCGGACTACATCGGTGATGCCGTCTCTATTCTCATTGGAAACGGCTCGGCCGGAATCGGAGACGGCACGTTTCAGCCGCCCGCCGGGTACGTTGCGGGGAATCGTCCCCGCGGGCTCGTCACCTGTGATTTCGACGAGGATGGAATCCTAGACCTCGCGGTCGCCACGCGCCTGGGCCAGGGCGTATCTGTTCTCCGGGGCAACGGCACCGGCGGCGTGGGCGACGGGACCTTCGCGGCGTTCCTCGACTACTCCGTGGGCCTCGAGTGCGTGGATCTTGCGGCCGGCGATTTCAACGAAGACGACATCCTCGATCTGGCCGTTGCCACCCGAGGAAGCGGAGGAATTGCCATCCTCGTCGGAAATGGACTGGGCGGTGTGGGCGATGGGACCTTCGGATCCCCCACCTGGTTCCCGGCAGGATCCGGACCGGCTTCCGTTCTGGCCGCACTGCTGGACGGCGACGACACACTGGATCTGGCGGTAGCCTGTGAGACGGCCGACAGCCTCGTTGTCCTGGTGGGCAACGGCGACGGCACGTTCCAGCCCCCGCTGGGGATCGGGGTAGTGGGAGAACCCCGCGGAGCATGCGCCGCCGATCTGGACAACGACGGACATCCAGACCTGGTCACTGCAAACAGGGGCGCCTCCAGCCTGTCAATCCTGCAGGCCGACTCCACCCTCCGCTACCTGGACTATTCCCACTGGGCGAATCTGGGCGCAGGCGAGTATCCGGCGGCTGTGATCGCGTGCGACCTCAATCACGATGATCTCCCGGACCTGATCACAGCGGACGAGGGGTCGGGAACTGTGTCGATTGTCCTCAATGCATCGGACTGCGGGACCACGCTCGTCGCCGGCGGCGGAACTCCGGATGACGGCTCGCTGGAACCGCTCCACATCCGTCCGAACCCCTTCCGCCATGGTACGCATCTCACGTTCTCCGTTCCGTCGCGGGAGGTCTGCACCGTCTCGATCTTCGACGTGACCGGGAGGCGCGTCCGGCAGCTGATGGAAGAATCTCTGGACCCCGGTGTGCACGAAGTCTCATGGGACGGGTGCAACAACCGGGGCGGAAGGGTGTCTCCCGGCATCTACTTCTGCCGCGTCTCGGCGGGGCCGAACACCCGCGTTGCAAAGCTGGCCGTCATCCGATAGCCTGCGACGTGGCGAGTGCGAGAGTGTGCAACAGGGGTGGGCGTTGTCGCTCTTCCCCCCGGGTTCCACTTCGTTCCATAAGGTCTAGCATTGAGCCGCCCCCTCC
>JAGLYR010000072.1 GCA_023132135.1 Candidatus Eiseniibacteriota bacterium
GGCTTCAACCCCTCCGATGCCCTTTTCCTTGGACTAGGGACTAGGGACTACGCACTAGGGACTGGTTCTAATACCCCTTGCAAGAATCCGTCAACAGAGCCAACATCGTGCAGGCTCAGCCTGTGTCGTGATAGTCTTGTGATAGTTTTGGTGTAAAATGAGCGTTTGTACTGGAGTATCCTCTGCGGAGGAAAGCAGATTGTCGTCGTTGCGCGTCACCAGTTGAGGAGGGGACTCATGCGAAAGGCGCTACTTGTTCTCGCCGCGGGCTTGTTCGTTGCAGCCCCGGCCATAGCGGGGGATTGGGTTGAGGTCGAACAGGGATCTCTTCCCCTGTCCGTGAATGTGCTGGACAAGGAAATCGGCCACACCATCATCGAATACCACATCACAGGATTCCAGAGAGATCAGGTGGAGATAGACGGAGAGATCCATGATGTCATCAGCCTCGGGAGCGAGAGCAAGGAACTCACCGAGGGCTATCCCGAGCTTCCCAATATCAACCGAAGCGTGATCCTTCCCGATCTCGGACGGGTGAACCTTCGCGTGGTGGAATCAACGTACCACGATGTCTCGGGCATCCGCGTCGCTCCATCCAAGGGAAGCCTCTCCCGCCTAGTGAACCCGGCGGATGTTCCGTACACATTCGGTCCCTTCTATGAGACGGACGGATGGTACCCCGAGCAGGTCGCGGTGAGCCAAGACCCCTACATCCTGCGCGATTTTCGCGGCGCCGTGGTGACCCTGAACCCCTTCCAGTTCAACCCGGCGACCCAGACCCTTCGCGTGTACACGCGCGTGGTGGTCGAGGTGACGACCGCGCTGGGCCAAGGCATGAACGAATTCGAGCGAATTAGCCCACCAACGAGGCTCATCCGGGACTTCAACCAGATCTACGTGGAGCACTTCATCAACCACGATCCGGGCCGCTACGAGTCCATCTCCGAAGACGGCACGATGCTGATCATCTGCTACGATTCCTGGACCTCCAACATGGACCCATTGGTGGACTGGAAGAACCAGATGGGCCTCTACACCGAGATGGTGACCGTCACGGATGCGGGCGGATCGGCAGCGGGGATCGACGGCTATATCGACTCCTACTACAACAACCCCGCCAACAACCTGGCCTTTGTCCTTCTGGTGGGAGACTACCTCCAGTGCCCCACGCCGGATGTGAGCGGCTCGGCGGCGGATCCGTCCTACGCCTGGCTCGCCGGAAGCGACCGGTACCCGGAGATCTTCATCGGCCGGTTCTCCGCCGAGAACACGATCCATCTGGACACCCAGGTCGAGCGGACCATTGAGTACGAGCGGGATCCCCAGCCGGGGGCAACCTGGTATCACAAGGGATTCGGCATCGGATCCGCCGAAGGTCCGGGGGACGACGGCGAGGACGACTGGGAACACATAGACAACATCCGGACGGACCTTCTGAATTACACCTACACCGATGTGGACCAGATCTATGATCCGGGCGCAACCGCCACGATGGTCTCCAATGCAGTGAACGCCGGCCGGAGTATCGGTAACTACTGCGGTCACGGCGTTATCACCGGGTGGAGCACGACGGGCTTCTCGGTGTCCCACGTGAATACGCTGGTCAATGACAACATGCTGGCCTTCGTGATCAGTGTGGCCTGTAACACGGGAGAGTTCAACGGCTACACCTGCCTCGGGGAGTCCTGGCTGAGAGCGACGAACAGCGGCACGGGCGAGCCTACCGGCGGCATCGGGTTCTACGGATCGACCATCTCCCAGTCGTGGAGCCCGCCCATGGATGCGCAGGACGAGGTCGTCGATCTTCTGGTCCAGGACGAGAAGCGCACCTTTGGGGGCCTGTGTTTCAACGGCTCCTGCCACATGATGGACGAGTATCCGGGAACCGGCCACGGTACTGGTTGGGGCGAGTCGCCCTACTGGACGGTGTTCGGAGACCCCTCCCTCCAGGTCCGGACGGACAGCCCGGGCTCAATGACCGTGCTCCACGAGGAGGCCATCGATCCCGAGCTTCCCACCTTCCCCGTTACGGTCGTGGGGATCTCAGGTGCTCGCTGCTGTATTTCGATTGATGGTGTCTATCACGGACACGCTATCACCAACGCCGCGGGCTACTGCGAGATTACCCTGGTGGGGACACTTCCCGAGGAAGGCATGGCCACCCTGACGGTCACAGCCTACAACAAGATCCCCTACATCACGGAGATCCCACTCCACGGCGAGGGGCCGGACAAACCCACAGGTCTGACGGCCACACCGGGCGATGCCCAGGTCTTCCTGAGCTGGAACGCCAACGTGGAGCCGAACCTGTCCCACTACGTCATCTACCGCGACCGGATCTCCCATCCTACCGATTCGCTCGATGTAGTCTTTGCGCCGGATACGACGTACCTCGACCTTGCGGTTCAGAACGACAGTACCTACTACTATCGTATCAAGGCCTTCGACACCGACGGCAACGACAGCTTCTATTCGACCGAAGTGCCGGCCATGCCGCAGCAGCCACCCGTGATCTTCATCACCCACACGCCGCTGACGGATACCGACGACTCGGCCCACCCGTACCCGGTCCTGGCCGAGATCACCACAACCGAACCGCCTCTCAACCCGGATTCGCTCTTCGTCGTGTATGAGGCTTTCCGAGGCTGGGAATCCATCCAGATGTTCAACACGGGGACCCCGGACGAGTACCGGGCCGACATTCCGGCCCAGACATGCGGGACCGTAGTGGCTTACTACATTCTGGCCGTGAATGCCAACCACAAGAGGGAAACTCATCCGGACTTCGCCCCGGCCGTGTATCATTCCTTCCAGGTCACGTTCACCCCGGTGTTCACCGACGACTTCGAATCGGGCCCGGGGAGTTGGACGGTTGGCGACCCGTCCGACGACGCCACGACGGGAATCTGGGAGTGGTGCGATCCCAACGCCACCTTCAACGGTCTGGACGAGGTGCAGCCGGAGGATGACAACACCGATCCTGGTGTTTACTGTTTCATCACCGGCAACTCGGCGCCCGGGGCCGGAGAGGGCGTCAACGATGTGGACGGCGGCAAGACAACGTTGATCTCACCCATCATCGACCTTTCCTCTGTCGGCAGCGCCGTGGTGAGCTACCACCGCTGGTTCACGAACGACACCGGAGGCGCCCCCGACGTGGACGAGTGGAAGGTGGATGTCTCCGACAATGGCGGAGCAAGTTGGGTGAATATGGAGACGACCAACGTGACCAACCGGAGCTGGCTCTTCCGGCAACACACCATCGGCGACTACGTGAATCTCACAGCCCAGGTGCAGTTCCGCTTTGTTGCCGAGGACCAGAGCCCCGGATCCATCGTGGAGGCCGGAATCGACGACTTCCAGGTTCTCGGTTGCCCACAGCCGGGCGACACCGAGCCGCCGACTGTCACCGTACTGGATCCCAACGGAGGCGAGGAACTCCAGGGCGCCCTCGACTACACCATCCGCTGGGATGCGGATGACAACGTTGGCGTGACGGCCGTGAACATCTACCTCTCCTACGACGGCGGCGCGACCTTCCCCGATACAATTGCCACGGGCGAAGTGAACGACGGGCAGTACGTCTGGGGAGTGCCGGATGTCGACGAGGGCAGCTGCCGCATCAAGATTGACGTCCGGGATGCGTCCAGCAACTGGGCCAGCGACACCAGCGATGGCGACTTCACCATCGTGCCCCACGACTCCGAACCGCCGACCATCGCGCTCATTTGCCCCGACGGAGGCGAGACCATTGCCAGGAACAGCCAGTACCTGATCCGACTTCATGGCGAAGACAACGTCGGCGTGGCGGAGATGTTTATCCTCTTCTCGGTGGACAGCGGAGTGACCTACGCCGAGACGCTGGCCACCGGCCCGTACGACTCCACGTTCCTGTGGACCACGCCGGACAAGGAATACGCGACCTGCCGCATCAAGGTCGTGTGCCGCGACGCTGCCTTCAACTGGGCGGAAGATGAGAGCGAATCCGACTTCGTGATCACCGATGCCACGGCCGTGGCGGACGACAGACTTCGGGTCCCGACCGACGTGGTGCTCTCGCAGAACACGCCGAACCCCTTCAATCCCGTGACAGAGATCATGTTCGGCCTGCCCGGGGATGCGATCGTGAACCTGTCTGTCTACGACGTTCACGGACGCCTGGTGAAAACGCTGGTATCCGGAGTCTACGCGGCCGGATATCACCACGCGACCTGGGAAGGCCGGGATGTCAACGGTGCGGAGGCCTCGTCCGGTATCTACTTCTACCGCCTCACGGCGGGCGAGAAGACGCTGGCGAAGAAGATGATGATGCTGAAGTAGAGCAATGCGTATTGCGTAGAAGGCTAAATGGGGGCGACCCGCTGGGTCGCCCCTGTTGCTTTCGTCGCTCTCGGGTGCTAGAATCTCCCCGGGCACAATCACCGATCCAATGATTCGCAGCAGGAGGATACTCATGGGCCTCTTCGACAATCTCTTCGGCGGCTCGCTGGAGAAACTGGAAGCCAGAGGCGACCGCCTGATGGAGGAGAAAGATTTCACCGGCGCGGCGCAGGCGTACCGGAACGCCTTCCGGAAGTGTGAGAACAAAGATCCTGAAGCGGCGTCTCGAATCCGCACAAAACTGGACCTGGCGGACGATCAGGCCGTCAAGGAATTCGCGAAACTGGTTCGGGAACACCTGGAGGACGGCGAGCCCGAGATTGCCGGTGAGCAGCTGGAGGTCGCCCGCAATTTCGCGCGGGAGCATCCCGGGGAGTATGACGAACTCTTCCGCGAGCTGGAGGCCGCCATCCGCGCCAGGGTGAAGTCCGACATCGTGGAGACCCAGAGGGGCTACGACAAGCAGATGCAGGACTCGCTCCGGGAAAAGGAGATGACCCCGGAACTCATCGAGTTCGAACAGACCCTGAATGTCCTCGCTTCCGGCGATGTGGAAGAGGCCCGAACCTACGGTCCCCACTTCCAGAAGGGCTTCATGGCCCTCGCTCAAGGCGACTTCATCACGGCGGTCGAAGAGCTCCAGCTGGCAACTCACGAGCGGCCCGAATCAGCCCTCACTTACGAACAGTGGGGCAAAGCCCTGGAAATGGGGGGGCAGTCCGCCCAGGCCCGGACCGCCTACCGCAAGGCCATACAGCGCGACCCCCGGCGGCGTGAGGCCCGACTCTCTCTGGCCACCATCCTGGACACCCTGGAGAACAAGAGCAAGGAAGCTCTCGAGCTCCTCGCCGAAGGAATCGAGGAAGTCCCCACCGACGAAGCCCCGATACGGATGGCGATGGGCGGAATCCACCTCCACCGTCGCCGGCCAACCGAGGCGGTGTCAGAACTGGAACGGGCCCTGGAACTCCTGGGCGACGGCATTCCCGACCTGTGGCACATGCTCGGATCCGCCTACGAGATGGCCGGCAGCCTGGATCTCGCCGAGGGCGCCTTCCAGGCCGCCTATGGCACAGACTCGAGGAACCCTGCCCGCCGGGTCCAGTACGTGGAGTTCTGCCTCCGCAACAAGCGAAACCTGGACGGCGCCGAGTCTGCTCTCACGTCCATCTGCCAGTCCTGCGGGTTTCCCGGCGACCCTCACACCATGGCCACCCTCGCCTACTACATGGCCGTGATCGCGGCAACGCGGGGCAAGCACGAAGAGGCGCTTTCCTCCATCGCCCGGGCCCTCTCTCAAGGAGTTCCTTCCGAATTCGAGGAGCGCTTCCGGCAACTCGAGGGTCAGCTCAGGAAAGCCGTCGACTGATCAAATCTGTGGAATCTGTGGACGATTCTCGTATCCCCTGCGGCTTCGTGACAGGCCGGAAGCCCGTCCGGATATCAGGATCGAGGCTACGGCGCCTGGTGAGAAATGCAGGCTGAGCTGGATTTAGCGCCTCATCTGTGATATCCTTGAACTGTTTCGTCAAGACATAGACGTATCTTGCGTCCATCTCCGAATCTTGAGGGAGGTTCCAGATGTCTACTGGTTTCCGATTCACTCGCTTGTTTGCCCTGACCGCAACCCTTTGCTTTGCCGTCACCAGTTTCGCCGTCGCAGGGGAAATCACGGTCACCCTTGAGTTCCCCGCTCCCTCGCTCACTCAAATGGGGGATTACACCCTGGTGGAGTTCCCCGACACGTGGAACTACGGCGACCCTGGACATCCGATGCTGCCCCTCAGGGGCGTGCAGGTGATGCTGCCTCCCGGCGAAGAGGTCGTGGACGCGACCGTGGTGTCTGCAACCGCGGAGCCCGTCGATGGATCCTTTATTCTGAAACCGGGACAGCCCCAGTATCCACTGAGCTTCGAGGGTCCGGTGACGCCGGTGGCTCCGGACCCGGCAGTCTACGAGCTGACCAGCGGCTATCCCGCGAATCCCGTCGATGTCGTGTCCACCCAGTTCCTGTACGGGCATGGAATCGGTGCGATATCCGTGTGCCCCATCCAGTACACCCCCTCGACGGGGGAGATTTCCTGGTTCGCGGAAATGGAGATCCGGATCACTACCACCGAAACTTCCCGCGCATCGGAATCCCTGAGCCGGCTTCTCCGGCAGACTCCCCACGACGAGACTCGCCTGGCGCGGCTGGTGGAGAACCCTTCGGCCATGACCGCGTACCGGGGCATCACCCGCCTGCCGGGACCCGGGACCCGGGGCCTGACAACCCCCGACGAGGACTTCGGTTACGTCATCATCACGTCCAGCACCTATGAATCTCTCTTCCAGCAACTGGCCGATTTCAAGAGTGCCCGCGGCATTCGGACAACCACCGTCCTCATCTCCGACATCTACGCGGAGTATTCGGGAGCGGACAATCAGACGAAAATCCGCAACTTTGTCATCGATGCGTACAACGACTGGGGAACAGAGCACGTCCTTCTTGCCGGCGACGACGAGATCATCCCCCACCGGGGTCTCTACGCCACGGCCTACGGCTACTACACGGACTATGATATCCCTGCCGACCTCTACTACGGCGCCCTTGACGGGAACTGGAACGACGACGGCGACGACCGGTGGGGTGAGCCCGGCGAGGATGACCTGATCCCCGAAGTCCACATGGGCCGAGCGCCCGTAGACAACACCACGGAGGCACAGAACTTCCTGAACAAGACCTTCATGTACCAAGAAAATCCCGTGGTCGCCGACTGCAGAGAGGCGTTCATGCTGGGAGAGCTCCTCTGGGATGATCCCACGTGGGGCGGCGACTACAAGGATGAAATCATGAACGGGGCATCCACCCATGGCTACACGACCACCGGTTTCCAGGGAAGCAACTTCCACGTCAGCAGGCTCTACGACCGGGACCACGGCACGTGGTCCAAGTTCGCGGCCATCGACTCCCTCAACAACGGGATCAACTTCTGCAATCACCTCGGACACGCAGGCGTGACCTACGCGCTCAGGATGTACAACAACGACGTGCAGAGCTATTTCACCAATAACGGCGTCAATCACGGGTTCTTCATCATCTATTCGCAGGGCTGCTACTGTGGTTCATTCGACAATCGCAACGACGCCGGCGGTTACGGGAGTGACGCCATCTGCGAGTACTTCACCACTGTCGAGGAAGCGGCCGTCGCCTTTGTGGGCAATTCCCGGTATGGGTACGGCGAGCACAACAGCACGAATGGCTCCTCGCAGTACTTTGATCGCCAGTTCTTCGATGCCGTGTTTGGAGAGGAGATCTACCGCATCGGAGCCTGCAACGACGACTCCAAGGTCGACAACATCCCCTTCATCACCTACGGGGCCAACAGGTGGTGCTACTACCAGCTGAACGTGATGGGAGATCCCACCATCGATATGTGGACCGATCAGCCAACCGAGCTGACCGCCACTTTCCCCGAGTACCTGCCGACGGTGTACTCGGAGTTCCCGGTGACGGTGACGGAAGCCCGGGGGCCGGTTGAGGGCGCCCAGGTTTGTCTTTGGAAGGAAGGCGACGTCTTCCTGGTCGACCACACGGATGCTTTGGGTTACGTGCTCTTTGAGACCGAAGCGACCGAGGCCGGGACCCTGTACGTGACCGTGACAAAGCATGACTGGTTGCCCTTCCAGGACACAGCCGAGGTCCTGATGGGCACACCTCCAGAAAAGCCGACGGGACTGGCTGCGGAATCAGCCGATGCCCAGATTACCCTCACATGGGATGCCAACATCGAACCGGATCTCACCCACTACGTCATCTACCGCTCCCAGGAGCCCCTCCCCTCGGACTCGGTGGGCGTGACCCTCGCTCCGGGCACGACCTTCGTGGATGGCTCGGTGCTTAACGATTCCACCTACTACTACCGTCTCCGCGCGGTGGACGACGAGGGAGACAAGAGCGCCTACTCCGATCAGATTTCGGCCATGCCGCTGGCGCCGCCCGTGATCTTCATCACGCATACACCGCTCAGTGACACAGACGATTCGTGCCACCCGTACCCTGTGGAGGCCACCATCACCGCGACAGAGGCGGCCCTCGACCCGGATTCTGTTCTGGTGGTCTGGGAAAGCTTCCCGACTCGCGCGTCGGGAGTGGAGCTGATGACACCCACCGGCCAGCCGGACGAGTACTCCGCGGAGATTCCTCCCCAGGAGTGCGGTTCCACCGTGCAGTACTACATCTGGGCCGTGGACGAGAACGGAAATCTCGAGACCCATCCCGACTTCGCCCCGGCCACGTTCCACACCTTCCACGTCAACCTCGTGGTTCTCCTGGACGACGACTTTGAGGCAGACCTCGGGTGGACAGTGGGAGCGGCCGATGACGATGCCACCACGGGCATCTGGGAGCGGTGCGATCCCAATGCTACCTTCGAAGGCGGCACCATGGTTCAGCCGGAGGATGACAACAGTCCCGATCCGGGGGCGATGTGTTTCGTCACAGGCAACAGCCCTCCTGGTTCCGGGCAGGGAATCAATGACGTGGACGGGGGAAAGACCACGCTCCTGTCCCCCGTCATGGATCTGACCGGTTTCGGCACGGCCACACTGA
Source organism: Candidatus Eiseniibacteriota bacterium (assembly GCA_023132135.1). Taxonomy (GTDB): domain Bacteria; phylum Arandabacterota; class Arandabacteria; order JAGLYR01; family JAGLYR01; genus JAGLYR01. Next base: position 8,972 of record JAGLYR010000072.1, read on the forward strand.
GCTACTACCGCTGGTACACCAACGACACGGGAGAGGCGCCGGGGTCCGATGATTGGGTCGTCGACATCTCCGACGATGGCGGACTCACATGGGTCAATCTGGAAACCACCAGTACCAGCGACCGGAGCTGGAGCTTCCAGTCATTCTACATCGGCAGCTACGTGAACCTGACGAACCAGGTGCGCGTGCGGTTCGTGGCCGGCGACATAGCACCCGGGTCCATTGTGGAAGCCGCGCTGGACGACGTCCGCATCGCTGCCTGCCCGACCCCGGGCGATCTGGAGCCGCCAACGGTTACGGTACTCGATCCCAACGGCGGAGAGGATCTCCACGGGCGGCAACCATACACGATCCAGTGGAACGCTGAGGACAATGTGGGTGTGACGAGTGTAAGCATCTTCCTCTCCCGGGATGGAGGTTCGACCTTCCCGGATACCATCGCCTCGCCGATCCTCAGCGGCTCGAGCTATGTGTGGGATGTCACCGACGTCGACTGCACGATCTGCCGTATCAAGGTCGTGGCCCGGGATGCAGGAGCCAACACCGGCTTCGATATCAGCGATGCGGATTTCACCATCGTGGAGGCGGACACGGTACCTCCCGTCGTGTCATTGCTGATGCCCAACGGCGGCGAGATCTTCCACTGCAACAACCAGTACGAGGTTACCTGGAGCGCTTCCGACAACCGTGGAATCACCCGGACCTGCGTGCTGTTCTCCACCAACAGCGGAGTTGCCTATCCGGAAACCCTCGCAGCCGGCCAGCTGGACTCCACTTTCCTGTGGACCGCGCCGGACAAGGATCTCGAGAGCTGCCGGATGAGAATCGTGTGTGTGGATGAGGACCTCAACGAGTCGTACGACGACAGCGATGCGGACTTCCGTGTGTCCAGCGTGACGGACGTAGAGGCGGATCTGCATGACCGTCCGGGCACCCTGGTCCTTTCCCAGAACCACCCGAATCCCTTCAACCCGGCCACGGAAATCCAGTTCGGCTTGCCCGAGGAAACACAGGTCTCGCTGGAGGTCTTCAACATCGAAGGCCGTCTTGTCACGGTCCTGGCCAACGGGCGTTACCCGGCCGGGTACCACTGCGCGTACTGGGACGGACGGGATGCGATGGGTAT
>JAGLYR010000073.1 GCA_023132135.1 Candidatus Eiseniibacteriota bacterium
TGAGAACTCGTGAGGATCCAGAACCCCGCCGCAGCCAGAATCCTTACCTTCGAGCCTCCCGGTTGCCGCATACCTCGCCCAAATCACACCTGCCAGGCCGGAAGCCGGTCCAGATATCAGGATCGAGGCTACGGCGCCTATCTTTTCCGCACCAGGAGTTCCCACCCTCATGACCCAGCTGCACTCCCGCAATCGTCGGAGCCAAGAACCTGATATCTGGACCGACTTCCGGCCGCTGGTGAGAAACACGGGCGAGTGAAGAACAAGAGCGACTGCGGAATCCGCGGCTTCAGTATCTTATTCCTGGTTTCGGTCACTCGAGTTTTGTGCTAACATGACCAAGGGTAGATAGACCAGTGGCTTGGCAGCGGGTGACACTTTGAACATCCTCGGCATCTCCTGTTTCTATCACGACAGCGCGGCCTGTCTCGTCCGGGACGGCGACATCGTGGGCGCGGCGCAGGAGGAGCGCTTCACGCGGAAGAAGCATGATTCTTCCTTCCCGTCCGGCGCCATTGCCTACTGCCTCAGGGAAGGTGGCATCACCTCCGGCGCTCTCGATCTCGTCGTTTTCTACGAGAAGCCCCTTGTCAAATTCGAACGCATCCTGGAAACCCATATTGCCCGCGCGCCTGTTGGCCTGGCATCATTCCTGACCGCCATGCCGCTGTGGATTACCCAGAAGCTCTGGATTCCGGATCTCATCCGCAAGAACCTGGATGACTACGATGGCAAGATTATCTACCCGGAGCACCACGAGTCTCACGCGGCATCGGCCTTTTTCCCCTCTCCTTTCCGGGAAGCCGCGTTCCTGACTCTGGATGCTGTCGGTGAGTGGACGACCTCCTCGTACGGGGTTGGTTCCGGAAACCGGATCGAGATTCTTGCGGAGCAGCGTTTCCCGCATTCTCTCGGCATGCTCTACTCCGCTTTCACCTACTACACCGGCTTCAGGGTCAACTCCGGAGAGTACAAAGTCATGGGACTGGCCCCCTATGGGGAACCGAAGTATGCCCGGATGATCCTGGACCATCTCGTGGATCTCAAGGAAGACGGCTCCTTCCGTCTCAACATGGACTACTTCGGGTACCGCGCCGGCCTGCGCATGACGAACCGGAAATTCGAGAAGCTCTTTGGCGGCGCTGCGCGGAAGCCGGAATCGGAGATTACCCAGAGGGAGATGGATCTGGCCAAGTCCATCCAGGTGGTGACTGAGGAAATCATGATGCGGACCGTCCGGCATGTCCATGAGGAGACGGGGCGGAAATATCTCTGCCTCGCGGGCGGAGTGGCTCTCAACTGCGTGGCCAACGGCAGAATCCTGCGGGAAGGTCCCTTTGAGGACATCTGGATTCAGCCGGCCGCGGGGGACGCCGGCGGAGCGTTGGGCGCTGCCCTTTTCGCCTGGTACCAGTATCTGGACAATGAACGGCATCTCGGTGCAGAGAAGGATTTCCAGAAGGGTTCCTACCTGGGTCCCGGCTACAGCGAAGATGAAATCCGCACGTTCCTCCGGGACAATGGGCTTGTGCACCGCGAGCTGGAACCGGAAGAGGTTGCTCCCGCCGTCGCGGATCTGATTGTCTCCGGGAAAGTCGTGGGCTGGTTCTCGGGACGGATGGAGTTCGGCCCCCGCGCCCTGGGGGCCCGGTCGATCCTGGGAGATGCCCGCTCTTCCCACATGCAGCGCACCATGAACCTGAAGATCAAGTACCGTGAGAGCTTCCGGCCCTTTGCCCCCACAGTGCTGGCCGAGCGGGCGGGCGACTATTTCGAGATCGACCGTGAAAGCCCTTACATGCTTCTGGTGGCGCAGGTCCACCCGGACAAGTGCCGCACGATCGACAATGGCGAGAAAAAGCTCAGCGGGCTCGATCGGCTTCGTGTGGTTCGATCGGAGGTCCCGGCGATTACCCACGTGGACAGTTCCGCTCGCCTCCAGACCGTCAGCCGGCGGGACAACCCCGAGTACCACCGTGTGATCCGGATGGTGGAGGAGCGATCCGGCTGTCCCGTGATCATCAACACCTCGTTCAACGTCCGCGGCGAGCCGATTGTCTGCGCTCCCATCGATGCCTACAAGTGTTTCATGCGGACGGAGATGGATTTCCTGGCACTGGGCCGGTTTCTGCTGGACAAGAAGGAGCAGCCCCGGTTCCATGACGAAATTGATTGGCGGGAAGAGTATGACCTGGACTAGTCCGTCGACCGGAAACAGGTGAAGAATGTTGATCAGCTGGATTGGTGATGTGAGATCCAAGCTCAAGACGCTCGATCAGTCGCGGCGAGCCCTTGTCCGTTTCGGGCGCACGATGGCCGTCGCCCTGGTTGTGCTGGGCGCCCTGGTGTTCATCTTCGGGTCGCACCCGCAACGCGGGTACTGGTTGGCCGGAATCGGTGCAGTCTTTTTCCTGTTATCCAGGATGTCGCCGGCGGTTCTCAGGCCTGTCCAGAAAGGCTGGATGACCTTCGCCTTTGCCCTGGGCTGGATCATGTCCAGGCTGCTGCTGACCGTGTTGTTCCTTGTGGCGATCACTCCCACGGGTCTCATCCTTCGCCTGATCGGGAGGGATCCGCTTGAGATCAGGAGCGAGAAGGACAGCTACTGGATCCGGCGCGAGAAGGAACAGCGGCCGCGCGAGAGGTATGAAAGACTGTTCTGAGTGTCTTTCTCAGAACAGAGTGTAGATGAAGGGCGCGACGGCGCTGGTCTCCGTCAACACAAGCAGCGCGCCAAGAAGAACAAGAACAATGATGATAGGCGCCAGCCACCATTTCTTGCGGTACTTGAGGAACTGCCAGAATTCGGCCATCAGAGCCAGCTTGCCCATTAGGATACTCCTGGTTTTCTAGAAATGATGGTACCCGGTCGCGGGTAACGGTTTCCGCTCCCCATCGCCAAGCACCAATACTACACCCTCCCCGGCAGGCAAGACCTCCCCAATAGGTGTGATCTCGATCCCTGTCTTCTCGCGAAGATAGCGGAAAAAGCGGTCCACTTCGCCGGGATCACCCTGGGAGACTGTGAACAAGAGCTCGTACTCCTCTCCGCTGGCGAGGGCCATCTGGAGGGGTGTCTCTCCGACCTTCTTTGCGAAGTTCTCCAGACCATCGATGAAAGGAATGCGGTTGGTGTGGACGGCCAGCCCGACGTTGCTGGAGCCGGCCAGGTGGTGTGCTTCCGACGAAAGCCCATCGCTGATGTCGATCATGGAAGTGACCCGCCCGCTGGAAGCCAGAAGCTCGCCTTCCTGAACCCGGGCCGCGGGCTCCAGGTGACGGGTTGCCAGCTGGGGGAACTGCTGGAGGAGAGACTCATCCCTGGAAGCCAGAAGCCCGGCGTGCGAACCTCCCAGCCATCCCGTGACAGCAAGTGTGTCACCGACCCTGGCGCCGGAGCGAAGGATGGGTTTCCCGGTCACGGCCCCGGTCACCGTCACCGACACAACGAGGGCGCCTGTCGTGTGGACCGTATCGCCGCCGACGAGAGCCGTGCGGTACCTTTTGCACGATGCGATAAGGCCATCGACCAAGGCGTCAAAAGCGTCGAGAGAGAAATCTGGAGGCGAGCAGAGGGAGACGACAGCATGCCGGGGTGTTCCGCCCATTGCGGCTACATCACTCACGGCGGCTGTGATCATGCGGGCGCCGATCTGGTTCCAGTTGCCGATGCCAGGATCGAAATGGACGCCCTCCACGAACGCGTCGGTCGTGAGAAGGATCTCCTCGCCCCCAAAGGCGAGAACGGCGGCATCGTCCCCTATTCCCACTTCGGGATCCGGGAGAGATTCCGTTTTCTCACGGATGCGATCGATCAGGCGGAATTCGCCAAGGCTCGCGATGGAATCCTGCTCTTGCTCAGACAACGAGAGTTCCCTCCCCATATGCAATGGGTACAGGTCTCGGGGCGGAAAGTCAACCCCCCGGCTGTTGCCATTTCTATTAAAGATTCACGAAATATGTGTCGATCATGCCGACGGAAAGGCATTGACGCTCGGCGCGATGTTCTCCTAAAATGCAAGACTCTTGAACAAGATACGCAAAGCAGATGCTGGAACCGGGTTGCAGCGGGGTCGGAAGACGCTGGGGTGAGATATTGGGGTGAGGAAGCAGCGTGATGAGAAATATGTCCTGATGCGGCAGGTAGGGCTCCTGACGGCTGTGCCTTTCGTGCTTGCCGTGGCGCCTCTCATCGGCTACTTCCTCGGCTCTTTTCTCGACGAGAAGCTGGGTACGGCCCCGGTTCTCATGATTGTCATGATCGTGCTCGGTTTCGTAGCGGGCGGGCGCCAGGTTCTCCGTCTTGTTCGACTTGCGTCCATGGATGTGGACGATGAGAACAATGGGGAGCCGGATCAAGGACCGAAGTAGATGGATCTCGGTTTCATTCGCCGGTCGATCGGGATAGCACTGGGACTCACCGGGTTGGCATTCCTTGGTCTCCTGCTTCATAGCAGGCCGCAGTGGGCGTGGGGGGTGGGATCCGGCTCCGTATGGAGCTGTGCCAACTGGATGCTGATCATGGCCGTGATGCGGCTTCTTCTCACGAAGGAACGGAGACTCCCCGCGCGATCGAAAATCAAGCTGGCGCTGATTGGTGTGGTCAAATTCCCACTCCTCTACGGAGCTGGCTACCTGCTCCTGCGGCAGGGCCTGCCGGCCCTGGCCTTGCTGGCGGGGTTCTGGGTCCTGCCGGCCGTGGTTACGGCCAGAGCGGCGGGGAGGCTCATCACTGGAGTGGACGCGGTTGCCCTGGCCGGTGGGCCGAAGAGAAGCGAGGGCGAATCGGCATGATCCCCGGAGTGATACTTGCAGCTGTGGGGCGCGCGGCTGAGCACGCAGCCGAGACAGCCGAACATGCTGCGGAACAGGCCCAGGCGTCCGGCGCGCCCGAGCTTCCCAATTTTGTCACCGTTCTCTATCACCGGTTCCATGATGTCTCCTTCCTCCAATGGCTGCACCAGTGGGAGAACGTCGTCTTTTCCTGGATCGTCGTAATCCTGATGTGCGTCATTGCCCGGCGGGCCTCGAGGCGCGCAACCCTGGTTCCGGGCAAGCTCCAGAATTTCGTGGAGATGTTTGTCGAGGCCCTGAGCAATCTCGTGTCCGGTGTTCTCGGGACGAAATACGGGCGGCAGTTCACCCCGTTCCTGGGAACCCTCTTCATCTACATTCTCCTGATGAACCTTCTGGGCCTCTTCCCCCTCATGAAATCCCCGACCTCCTCGTGGAATACCACGGTGGCCCTGGCAATATGCGTTTTCTGCTACGTGCAGTACACCGGGGTCCGGAGGCTGGGCATAGTCGGCTACCTCGATCACATGTGCGGCCAACCGCGGGATCTTGTCTCCATCATCCTGGTTCCTCTGATGCTGCCGCTTCATATCATGGAGGAGCTGGCGAAGCCTCTGAGCCTCAGCCTTCGACTCTTCGGAAACGTCACCGGCGAGGACGTACTGATTGCCATCTTCGTCGGGCTGGGAGTCGCCGCCTTGGGCTTCCTTCACCTGCCCATCGGGCTCCCTCTTCATGTGCCGTTCATTTTCCTGGCTCTTCTCACCAGCACGATCCAGGCGCTGGTGTTCACGCTACTCAGCACGGTGTACTTCTCGATGATGCTACCCCACGAGGAACATGGGGAAGGCCATTTGGAATGTCACGTGGACTAACCCAAGAAAGGGAGGTTCGGGATGGACTTTCAGACTGCTCTGAGCTTTGCCCTGCCGATTGGCCTGGGCATTGCCGCCGTCGGCTCCGGGCTCGGACTGGGACGGGCCGTTTCGGCTGCAATGGAAGCCATGGGGCGCCAGCCGGAAGCGTCGGGCAAGATCCAGGCGGGCATGATCATCGGCTGCGCGCTCATCGAGGCGCTCACCATCTACGCTCTCGTGACCGTGTTCGTTCTCCAGGGAAAAATCGGACACTAGACGGAAGGCGTTCTGGCGGCGCCGCTCGGGGTGGCTGCCCGGATGGGAGTTGACCTATGCATCCAGAACTAGGGCAGATTGTTACCCAGATCATCGGGTTCATTGTGGCCCTGTGGATCCTGAAGCGCTACGCGTGGAAGCCGATGCTGCAGATGTTGGAGGACCGCCGAAGCGGCATCCGGAAAGAGCTGGATGACACGGCTGCAGATCGGAAACAGGCGGCCGAGACTCTGGCGGGCTACGAGGCAAAACTCAGGAATGTCGCTGCCGAGGGCAGGGCCAGGATCCAGGAGGCAGTGCGGGAAGGCCAGGGGGTTGCGGCCGAGATCAAGGAATCGGCCCGGAAGGAGGCCCATACATTCCTGGAGCGAGCGCAGGAGGAGATTGAGCGCGAGAAGGACAAGGCCAGAATCGAACTCCGGCGCGATGTGGTGGATCTCAGTATCAGGGCCACCGAGAAACTCCTCCGGGAAACCGTGGACGAGGAGCGGAACCGTCGAATGGTGGATGCCTTCATCGATGAGCTCGGGGGGCTTGAATGATCGACGGACTGGTGGGCCGCCGGTACGCCAGCGCGCTTCTTGCGGCCGCGCTGGAGGGAAACGCGGTCGATCGGGTCGAAAAGGACCTGAACAGCATCAAGGAGATCTGGGAACAGAATCCGGATCTGGGTCGGCTTCTTGAGAACCCTGACATGCGGTTGGAGGAGAAGCGGCAGTTCCTGGACCGGGTATTCCCCGAGAGCCTGGACGGTCTCGTGCGCCGTTTCCTCGAGTTCCTGCTGGAGAAAAAGCGGATCGAGTTCCTTGTTTCGGCGGCGCTGGAATTCCACGAACTGGCCAAGGAGATGCGTAACCAGTGCGAGGCTCACGTGACCTCGATATCGGCTCTGACCGATCCCCAGCGGCAGGGCCTGAGAGAAGCTCTGGCGCGTCTCACAGGGAAGGACGTTCATCTCGTTGAGAAGGTGGATCCGGAGGTGATCGGCGGCCTTCGTGTGAGGATGAAGGACCGAGTGATCGATCGCACCGTCCGATCCGAGCTGGTGCAGCTGAGGGAGAACCTGTTGGCGGCGCGGCTGCTCGGCCGCAGCGCGGGGTAGGCAATCCAGGGAGAAGGGTATGACCCTTAGACCGGAAGAAGTGAGTTCCGTACTCCAGGCGGAGTTGCAGAAGTATGAGTCCCGGCTGGAGATGAAGAGTATCGGCAAGGTTCTCCAGGTGGGGGATGGGATCGCCCGGGTGTGGGGTCTGGAAGAAGTGATGATGGCCGAGCTGGTCAAGTTCCCCGGGGATGTCACCGGAATGGTGCTCAACCTGGAGGAGGACAGCGTCGGTGTGGTCCTCTTCGGTTCGGATGAGAAGATCCGGGAGGGCGACGAGGTGCGCCGCACGGGCCGGGTGGCCGAGGTGCCGGTGGGCGAGGGAATGCTGGGACGCGTTGTGAACGCTCTGGGCGAGCCTCTGGACGGGAAGGGTCCAATCCCGACGGAGAAGACCCGCGCACTCGAGGGTCAGGCGCCCAACGTGGTCCAGCGGCAGCCGGTGAAGGAACCCGTTCAGACGGGGATCAAGGCTATCGATTCCATGATTCCTATCGGCCGGGGCCAGCGGGAGCTCATCATCGGGGACCGTCAGACCGGGAAAACGGCTATTGCGGTCGACACCATCATCAACCAGAAGGACACAGACCTTTACTGCATCTACGTCGCGATCGGCCAGAAGGAATCGACGGTGGCCCAGGTAGTCAAGTCCCTCGAGGACCATGGAGCCATGGAGTACACGACAGTGGTCTCGGCTACGGCCAGCGATCCGGCTCCGTTGCTCTACATCAGCCCCTACTCGGGCTGCGCGTTGGGGGAGGAGCTCCGGGACCAGGGGAAACATGTGGTCGTGTTCTACGACGATTTGTCCAAGCACGCGGCTGCATACCGGCAGCTGGCGCTGTTGCTGCGGCGACCCCCGGGACGGGAGGCGTATCCGGGCGATGTGTTCTACATCCACTCGAGGTTGCTCGAGCGGGCGGCGAAGCTCAACGACGAACTGGGAGGGGGATCGCTCACGGCTCTCCCCATTATCGAGACGCAGGCGGGCGACATCTCCACCTACATTCCGACCAATGTCATCTCCATCACCGACGGGCAGATCTTCCTGGTTACGGATCTCTTTTTCTCGGGAGTGCGCCCGGCCATCAACCCGGGGATTTCCGTCTCCCGGGTCGGCGGGAATGCCCAAACCAAGGCCATGAAGTCGGTGGCAGGCAAGCTCCGTCTGGACTTGGCCCAGTACCGGGAGCTGGCTGCCTTCGCGCAGTTCGGATCCGATCTGGACAAGGTGACCCAGGCCCAGATCACCCGGGGAGAGCGGATGGTGGAAGTCCTCAAGCAGGATCAGTATTCGCCCATGCTCCTGGAAGATCAGGTCATGATCATCTTCGCCGGTGTTCAGGGATTCCTGGATGATCTTCCCGCGGAGTCGGTCCGGGCCTTCGAGGCGGGACTGCTGGAATACGTTGCCAGGGAATACCCGGACCTCAGGCACAAGATTGCCGAGAGCAAGGAACTCTCGGACGATTCCGAGGCCAAGCTCAGGGTGGCCATAGAAAGCTACAAGGCCGAGTTCACAAAGGAAAACGGTGCCCACGCTTCGTGACATCCGGAGGCGGATCCGTTCCGTCGAGAGTACGCAAAAGATCACCCGGGCCATGCAAATGGTGGCGGCGGCGAAGTTCAACCGCGCCCAGGCGGATGTCCAGACGCTGCGGCCCTTTGCCGAAGGGATGGAGGCGTTGCTGGGTCACTTCCTCCGATGCGGGGAGCCGGCCGACCATCCTCTCCTGGCGCGGGAGGAGATACGAAAACGCGCGCTCGTGGTTGTCTCGTCGGATCGGGGTTTGTGCGGGGCGTATAACTCCAGCATCTTCCGCGCTGCGGAAAAGGAGATCAGGGAAGCGGAGGACCCCGAGGGTGTGGGTGTAATTGCTCTCGGCCGGCGGGTCTCCGATTTCCTCCGCAGGCGCTCACACAAGATCCTGTTCGACTTCGAGATGCTGGGAGATCGTCTCTCAACGACCGGGGCGCGGGAGATTGCATTGCATCTCCAGCACATGTATGCGACGGGAGAGGTGGACCAGGTAGACGTCCTCTACACCCGCTTCATCAGCACGATGAGCCGGGAGGTGGTTGTGAAACCGGTGTTGGGCATCCGGCTCGACACGGAAGAAGCCGAGGGGGGAGCGCCGTACATTCTGGAGCCTCCGGGGGAGCAACTCCTGGGCGATCTCCTGCCGAGGGTTCTCTTCACACGGGTGGTGGCGGTCCTGGCGGAGGTGTTCGCCTCCGAGCACAGCGCCAGGATGACAGCCATGAGATTGGCCACGGACAACGCGACAGAGCTTCTTGACGAGCTGACGCTGGTCCGAAACCGGATGCGGCAGGCTGCAATCACCAGGGAGCTGGCGGATATCGTCGGATCTGCGGAGGCGATGGCGTGACAGGCAGACATCAGCCATGAAGCGAGAGGTTGACAGATGAACGAAGGCAGAGTATCGCAGGTGATCGGTCCGACTGTGGATGTGGAGTTCGAGCCGGGACAGCTGCCCCAGATCCTCAACGCCATCAAAATCCAGGATTCCGAGAAGGGGATCGACCTGGTGATCGAGGTCGCCATGCACGTGGGAGGCGGCGTGGTCCGGTGTGTGGCCATGTCTTCGACGGATGGTCTGGTGCGGGGAATGAAGGCCGTGGACCAGGGCGCGCCCATCTCGGTTCCGGTGGGAAAGCAGATGCTGGGCCGGCTGATCAATCTCCTGGGCGATCCCATCGACAAGCTGGGCCCGGTCCCCAATCCCGAGAAGCGGTATCCGATTCACCGCGATTCGCCCGGTTTTGAGGAGCAGGATACGCGGACGGTGCTCTTTGAAACGGGAATCAAGGTAGTCGACCTCCTGGCTCCGTATCCGAGAGGTGGAAAGGTTGGGCTCTTTGGAGGCGCGGGTGTGGGTAAGACGGTGGTGGTGATGGAGCTCATCCGGAACATAGCGGCCGAACACGGTGGCTTCTCGGTTTTCAGCGGTGTCGGCGAGCGGACCCGTGAGGGCAACGACCTCTGGCTGGAGATGCAGAACTCGGGTGTGCTGGAGAAGACAGTGCTGGTCTTCGGTCAGATGAATGAGCCTCCGGGCGCGCGCCTTCGGGTGGGGCTCGCGGGGGTGACCCAGGCCGAGTACTTCCGGGACGAGGAACATCAGGACGTCCTTCTCTTTATCGATAACATCTTCCGATTCGTGCAGGCGGGCGCCGAGGTGTCGGCGCTGCTCGGCCGGATGCCGTCGGCCGTGGGATACCAGCCCACGCTGGCTACGGAAATGGGAGAGCTCCAGGAACGGATCACCTCGACTCGCGCGGGATCGATCACCTCTGTCCAGGCCATCTTCGTGCCTGCGGATGATCTGACGGACCCGGCGCCGGCCACGGCGTTTGCGCACCTGGATGCTACCACGGTGTTATCCCGCCAGATCGCGGAGCTGGGAATCTACCCGGCGGTGGATCCGCTGGACTCGGCTTCCCGGGTGCTGGATCCCAGAATTGTGGGGGACGAGCACTACCAGGTGGCGCGGCAGGTGCAGTCGATTCTCCAACGGTACAAGGATCTCCAGGACATCATCGCGATTCTGGGGATGGACGAGTTGTCGGACGAGGACAGAGTCATCGTGACCCGAGCCCGCAAGATCCAGAAGTTCCTGTCACAGCCCTTCTTTGTGGCCGAAGAGTTCACGGGACGGAAGGGCCGCTATGTTAAACTCGAAGACACCGTCCGCAGCTTCAAGGAACTGGTGGACGGCAAGTACGACGACATTCCCGAGCAGGCCTTCTACATGGTGGGTGGTATCGACGAAGCCATCGAGAACGCCGAGCAGATGACAGGCAGTCAGCAGTAGAGAAGGCGGAGAGAACCTGTTGGCAACCACATTCCACACGAGAATTCTGACGGCAGAGGGCGAGATCTTCGAGGGCGCTACCACCTCGCTGATAGCGCGCAGCCGGGATGGATACTTCGGTATCCTGGCCAACCATGCGCCCATGATAGCTTCCCTTGTGCCGGGGAAGCTGGTTCTCAAGGACGGGAATGGGAAAGAGAGCGTCTTCTGCATGAGCGGGGGGCTGCTGGAGGTCAGGGACAACGAACTCAGGATTCTCGCGGACTCGGCCGAGCTTCCCGGCGACATCGACTACGACCGGGCGTGCCGGGCTGAGGAAAGAGCCCGCGAGAGACTCGGTGGCAGGGGCCAGGGCGTGGATCTGGACCGTGCGCTTCTGGCGCTCCTGAGAGCTATCAACCGGAAGAAGACTACGGAGGAGTATCGCCACGTCTAGTCAGGAGAGACCAAAAACCCGCCCGGTGAAGGTGGGGAATGTAACTGTCGGCGGGGATGCGCTGGTGGTAGTGGAATCCATGACCAAGACCGCCACCTCCGAAATCGATGAAACCGTCGAACAGCTCCATCGTATGGCCGAGGCCGGTTGTGAGCTTGCGAGAGTCGCCATCCCGGACAGGGATGCGGTTTCCTGTTTCGGGAAGGTCCGCAGCCGTTCTCCCATCCCGCTTGTTGCCGATATTCACTTCGATTACCGGCTGGCCCTGGCCGTGCTCGAGGAGGGTGCGGACGGGATCCGCATCAATCCCGGGAATCTGGGGGGGAAGGTCCCGCTGGAGCGGGTTGCCAAGGCGGTTCTGGAGAGGAAGGTCTCCCTCCGTGTCGGCGTCAACGCCGGATCTCTCGAGACAACCGTGTACGTGAAACACGGGGGTGCCACCCCGCTGGCCCTGGCGAAATCGGCTATCGTCTACGTCCGATGGCTGGAGGAGTTCGGGGTCGAGAACATGATCCTGTCGGCCAAGTCCAACAGCGTGCCTGTAACCATTGAGGCGTACCGGATACTCTCCCGGGTCTCGGACTATCCTCTTCACATCGGCATAACCGAAGCAGGCCTTGCTACCGCGGGCATTGTGAAATCCGCCGTCGGCCTGGGGATTCTCCTTCACGAAGGCATTGGGGACTGCCTGCGCGTGTCCCTCACGGGTCCGCCGGAAGAGGAGGTGCGGGTCGGCTACGAGATCCTGAAGTCTCTCCACCTGAGGGAGAAGGGCCCCATCTTTGTATCGTGTCCTACTTGCGCACGCTGCCGGGTGGATCTCCATGCTATTGCCGAGAAGGTCTACCGGGCTATCCAGGACATCGACCAGCCCATCACCGTCGCCGTCATGGGCTGTGAGGTCAACGGCCCGGGCGAAGCCCGCGAAGCCGATGTGGGGTTGGCGTGTGGGCAGAAGAGCGGTCTCATCTTCCGCAAGGGAGAAGTCGTGCGGAAGGTGAAACATGACGAGATGGTGGAGGTGCTGCTGGCCGAGGTCAGAAGCCTGGTGAGAAATATAGGCCAGGGAAGAGACGTAAATGGTAAATCGTAAATGGGTGGTGGCGGTGGAGGCAAGGAACCAGGGGGCTATTCCAACGCAGTTCTCCGAGCGCCATTTACCATTTACAATTTACCGGTGTTGGCATCCAGCATCTAGCCCGCATTTCTCACCAGCCATCTGCTGCGGCGTTGTATCTACCTGCACTCACTTCGTCATACTCGTTTGGCGATCCTCGACGTACCTTTCGGT
>JAGLYR010000074.1 GCA_023132135.1 Candidatus Eiseniibacteriota bacterium
AAGCGGAACCCGGGGGGACAGAGCGACAACACCCACCCCTGCGCGGGGTCGATTTCGCCCGGAGGCGTAGCCGTGGCTCCGCTGAGGATCGAAATCGGCGGCAGGGCGTAGTCCAGACACATCCTGCGACACTCGCAGCAGGGATTCATGAATAATCCAGGCTAAGCAACGGCGTGGCGAGTGCGAGAGTGGGCGACAGGGCGAGGGCGCGAGAACAGCGAACCCTTGGCCGCGAATTACGCTGGGGAAGAAGGTCGGTTTGTTCTCCCTGGACTAGGGACTACGGACTAGGGACTTGTTCTAATGCCCTTCTCCTTGACGTAAGAACACTTCGCCGCTACAGTTGCTCCATGCTTTCCGACACATCACAGCAGAGTTTCTCCCTTCTGGCAATCCTGGAAACGCTCGTCCGGCGCCGGCGGTTCATCGTCGTCAACGTCACGGTCGTCGTGTTCCTGGCGGTCATCATCTCCCTGATCGTCCCCAAGTGGTACCGCACCTCCGCCGTGATCCTGCCGCCCGAACCATCCCTGGATCCCCTGAGCACGCTGGGTGCGCTCCAGATGACAGCGGCCACGGCCAGTCTGCCATGGTTCGCCACGACCTCCGACGTCTACGGGGCCATCCTGAAGAGCCGGCACCTCTCCGAGGAAATCGTCGACCGGTTCGACCTGAAACACCGCTACAAGGCCAAGACCATGGACAAGGCCATCAAGAAGCTCTGGAAACACTGTTGGGTTCGGGTGGCGGACGAGGGATTGATCCGGGTCACGGTGGAAGCCAAGGATCCGGACCGGGCCGCAGACATGGCCAACGCCTTCCTCGAAATCCTGGATAAGTTCAACCGGAACACCAAGATGACGGAGGGCAAGAAAACCCGAATCTTTGTGGAAGAGCGGCTTCGCACAACCAGGCAGGATCTGGCGGAGGCCGAGCTGACCCTCAAGGAGTACCAGCAGGAACACGGCGCCGTCGAACTCACGGAGCAAACGGAAGCTCTCATCAACGCCGCTGCGGAAATCGAATCCCGGATCCGCGCTATCGAGATCCGCCTGGCAACCCTCGAGACATTTGCCACAGAGGACAACCCGGAAGTCCGGCTCCTGGCAACCCGCAAACGGAGCCTTGAAACACAGATGACGGATCTCCTTGGCAGCACCGAGCTGGCCGGCGCTCTACTTGGGGCCGACGGCTCCCGTCCGTTTCCTTCCCTCGGCCAGATTCCTGACCTGGGCATGCAGTACATCCGCCTGTTCCGGGACGTGGAGATGCAGTCCAAGATCTTCGCATTCCTGGCCCAGGAGCTGGAGCGGGCCAAGATCATGGAATGCCGGGACACGCCGACCATCGAAGTGCTGGATCGGGCTTCGCCCCCGGACAAGAAGTTCCGGCCCAGGCGCTGGCTGATCGTGGTCATTGCCTTCGTTACGGCGTTGCTGGGGAGTATTGCTCTGGCTTTCGGCCTGGACACCGTTGACCGCTGGTCTCAGGACGAGCAAAGCATGCAGCGCCTCAGCGCGCTGACGCGCACGCTCAGAGAGGACTGGAGTGGCTTGAGAGGGAGGGGGACACCCCGCAGCTGACCGCGGGTTTGACAAACGGTCCGGGGTCTTTGATGAGCGACTCCATAGAAAAGTACAACACAGTCCTGCCGGGCAACTCCGCCGCTCCCTTTTCCGCCATCCATTGGATACTCATTGCCTGCGTGCTCCTGGTAGAGATCGGGGTTCTCGTAGCTCTCGGGTGCCTGGGCCCCGTGTCCGGGCTCTTCCTGCTGGGTGGATCGGGCTTCATCGTCCTGTCCCTCACCCGACCCACGGCCGCCTGGTTGGCCGTGATTGCGCTGGTCCCCTTCTCTCTGGAAATCATGCTTCCGGGGACCAGATCAGCGGTTCAGGTCCCGACCGAACCCATGATCCTGCTTCTGGAGGGAATCTGGATCTTGCGCCTGCTCCAGGGCGGCCGCATCCGGCTTCCGGCGCGCCGGCTGACGTGGGCAACCGCGGCCTGGATGGCGGTGCTGTTCTTTTCGTGCCTGTACTCCGACTACTCCAGGGCCAGTTTGAAAACGTCTGTCAATCTTCTCTGGTACGTGGTCTTCGGGCTTTTCCTCGCCGGTGCGAGCCTGCGGAACCTGCGGGACCTGCGGAGATTCGCCATGGCTGTGTCCGTTCCGGCCGCCGCCGTGAGCATCTACTACCTCCAGAATGTGATCCGCTCCGGACTCTCGGTGGAAACAAGCAACCTGGGTGCTATGCCGTTTTTCGCCGAGCACGGAACCTTCGCCGCCTACCTGTGTTTTGCCTTCCCCATGGCTGTGTTGTGTTTCCTGTGGGCAGGGCAATACCTCAGCAGGTTCTTTTTCGCAGGAGTCGGGTTGCTGGTCCTCACCGGGATCCTGTGTTCCTTGACCAGGGCCGCCTGGCTCGGGTTTCTGGGAATCGTTGCCGTCTTCATCTTCTACTCCATCAGATCCCGCAGAGGACGGCAGATGGCCATCGTATTCCTGATCCTGGTCCTTGCCCTTGGCGGCATTGCCGCCGCGCGGTCGGCGTCAACCCTGTCGCAGCATGCCCAGTCGGTGGTTGACGTGAGAACGAACATCTCCAATCTGGAACGCATCAACCGTTGGGCCGCCGCTTACGACATGTTTCGCGCTCACCCTGTGGGCGGCGTGGGATTCGGCGCATACAAGCACCACTACTACGAATTCCGGAGGGTCCGACTGGCTACGACCGAATCCGGCCCCAAGGCAGGGGCCCACAGCATCTACCTGAGCGTCCTGTCGGAGACGGGTGTCATCGGGGGCATCGTGGGCCTGCTTTTCACGGTGAGCCTCTTCTCACTGGTGGGGCGGATCATCGCCCGTTGCCGCAGGTTGGGTGAGCAGGGACGGCCCATAGGACAGATGACCATTGCACTGACAGCGGGATTGGTCAGCTACGCCGTCCACGGTTTCTTCAACTACTATCCATCCTGGGACAAGGTAAACGTGCCAATCTGGACTTTCGTAGGAGCGCTGGCTGCCTGTGCGGGTCTCGCCGCTTCGATGGAGTCCACGGACGGAACCACACGCCATGCTTCGTAGGGTCATTTTCAATTCCAGCGTTATGCTCGCCGGGCAGGTCATCGTCAAGGTCCTGGGTCTCGTGTGGCTTGCGATCATCGCCCGCCACCTTGGGGACGCCCGCTTCGGTTACCTGACCTACGCTTTCTCTCTCGCCAGCCTTCTGGGTATCCTGATCGAGTTCGGTTTCTCCTCCGTCATCACGCGGGCCATTGCTCGCAGACCAGAGGAATCAGCCAGGTACCTGTCCAACGTTCTCTCTCTCCGGTTGGGTCTGTCCGCTATTGCCATTCCTCTCACCGTCCTCGTTGCTCTGCACACGGGCGCCACCCGGACGACCCTCACGCCCGTGTACGTTGGCGCCGCCGCAACAGCCGTAGCCGGACTCTATGCCATCTCGAGTTCCATCTTCTTCGGCAGGGAGAAGATGGAGTTTCCCTCAATGATCCTGGTGGGAAGCAAGCTGGCAGCCATTCTTGTGGGCCTCTGGGTAGTCCATCTCGGCGCCGGGATCGCCGGGATCGCCCTGGTGTTCCTGCTGGAGCCCGTACTCAATCTTCTCGTGTCCGTGCCGGTCCTGTCGCGGCAGTTTGGACTGAAGTTCGTTCCGGGACTGGATTTCCGCTTCTGCCGTCACCTGATATCGGAAGCTCTCCCCTTCGCTCTCGCCCTTGCACTGGGACTCGTCTACTTCAAGATCGATGTGGTCATGCTGTCGGCAATGAAGGGGAGCCAGTGCGTGGGCTGGTACAGTGCAGGCTACCGCCTCATGGAGGGCCTGGTATATCTTCCCGCAGCGTTTGTCAATACGGTCTTCCCTACGTTCTCGAAACTCAAAAACTCCTCCGGCGATCAATTGAGAACCGCCGTTGCCCGTTCGTGGGAATTCGTCGCTGCCTTCGCTCTACCCACGGCCCTGGGGCTGATCCTCATCAGCGATCGCATCGTCCTGACCCTCTTCGGCGACGGGTATCTGGAGACCATTCCGGTTCTGCGCTGGATTGGTGCGGCGTTGTTCTTCGTCTTCATCAACAACCTCCTTGGAGTCCTGCTGGGGGCCATTGATCGGCAGAAGACCCACTTCTACTGCTCGCTGCTCGGCGTCATCGTCAACGTGAGTCTTAACCTGTATCTCATTCCGAGACAGGCGCACCTCGGGGCTGCCAAGGCAACACTGATCACACAGGTCTTGCTGCTGGTCCTGCTTTCGGTACTGGCTGTTCGCTTTACGCGCGTCCGCCTGAGTGGGACCAGAATCTTGAAGATTACATTTTCCGGAGCTCTGATGGCCGGCGCGCTCCTGTACTGGAACGAGCTTCCTCTGATCGCAGCCCTCGCCCTCGGGGCGGGCGTGTACCTGGTGGGTCACTTTGTGCCCCGGGCGGTTACACGGGAGAACAGGAGGGAGATGCGCGATGCGATCCTACCAGATCGGAAGAGAACATTGGGAAGTACCTAGCACCAGCGGCCGG
>JAGLYR010000075.1 GCA_023132135.1 Candidatus Eiseniibacteriota bacterium
CTACTTTCTGAGACACGGCACTAGCCACCTGCAGGGTAGCCTAGCAGGAGGTTGCACGTGGACTATATGGCTCATTGAACTGGAGGGTTGCGACAAGCGGCAGATCACGTTCCCACCGGCTGTCGGGGTCCGCTGTCGGGGTCAGGTCTTGCAATGACGCATTTATGGTCTAACTCGTCGTTGCCTCGTTCCACTCCACTACTGTAGCCTGGGTTATTCAGGAATCCCGTAGCGAGAGGGGCGCAGGGATTCATGAATAACCCAGGCTACCGGATGACTGCGAACTTGCCTACCTTCGTTCCCACCGGCGATTCAATATGGTACAGGTAGATCCCGCTCACCATGAGCTGGTCGTTGCGGGTAATGAGATTCCAGCAGGTTTCCGAGTTGGCCTCCGGCGCGTTGTGGTGGAGGGTCTGCACTAGGTCGCCGGCCAGGGTGTAGATGCGGATGGTGGCGGTCTCCGGCAGATTCTGCCAGCAGACTCTGCGGCCGGAGTATTCGAAATCCGTCTCTGCCAGATCCCACCCGGCGTTCACCCGGAACGGGTTGGGAACCACGCGGACGTTCTCCAGCGTCCTGAAGCTGCCCGAGTGAGGGTACACGAGTTGGGCGGACTGGCTGTAGCTGCCGTACATCGGAAGCGCACGCCCGAGGAAGTCGTACTGCCCCTCGCCCGTGTCGTAGGAGGAGACGGCATACCAGTACGGGAAGCCATTATGGATGTCCCGGTCCACGTAACGGTATTGCCCGATCCCCAACCGTCCCGTCGCCACTCGCGAGAGATCGTTTCTGGAAATGTCTATCATCATCGACCACTGGTGGGTCGCCGGTTGCGGCGACGTCCGGTCCCACCCGACGTTTTTCCACACCTGGTACCCGCCGAAGTCCATGATGCCCGTAAAGGGGTCGCCTGCTGTTTCCGGGTAGTTGTCCCACTCGATGGCCACGTAGCCGTCGCCGGGCACAACCCGGATGTTGGGCGGTGGCGGAGGCGCGGACGTACGCCAGTGGGGCTCCGAATCGCCGTAGACCCTCTGGGCCTGGATGGCGTTGTCGATCAGCGTGCCCAGGAACTGCCGCTTTTGTGATTCATCGTTTCTGGGGTAGCCGGTCATCGTCGGATCGCGCTGACCAGCCACGAAGGCCACCTGGAAGGTGACAGACGAGTCCGACGGGATCTCGGCGAAAGGACCCGCTGAGACCAGGAATCTCCAGTCGTCGGCCTTGGGGACCTTGCCGTCAATAGTGGTCGTTTGGTGGGAGTTTCCCATGAGATATGAATAGCGGTAGCCGTCGTTCTCGGGATCCTCTCCCGATCCGGACCAGTTTCGGTACGCATGGATTTCGACCCGGGAGGGCGCGAATTCCCCCTGTGGATCGATCTTGTGACCAAGGAACATCACGCCCAGGATCCCCCGGGCATTGCCGCCGTCGTCGCTGCCGGGATTCGGATCGTCCCACATGTAGGCCAGGCTGATGTGGAGTGACTCGGGATCCGCCCCAAGCGCGGTGTAGAGGGTGTCGAACTCGATGTAGTCCGACCAGTCGTCCCGGGCGATGTTGGAACCGAAGCTCGTGGGCCCGCAGTCCGCGTCGACCATGAATCCCACATAGGCATTGAAGATGGTTCGTCCGGTGTCAATGTTGGTCACCTTGAAATCGATCCCGACGAAGTCGTCCACCGAGGGCTGCGACCAGGCATAGCTGGCCTGCTCGATCCTCAGGTTCAGGGGATAGTGGTGATCCTCCGGGTTGGTGATGAACTCGTTGAACCAGTTCACCGTGTCGTAGTACACGCTGGTGAACATCTGCTGGGAGTAGGCGGCGAAGTCCTCATCAATCATTCCGTCGCCGTCGTTATCGTAGCCGTCCAGGAAGTCCTCGTCGCAGAAACCGTCGCCGTCGTCATCCCCAATCTCGCAATCGCCTTCCCGGGGTGTCCCGCCGGGCATGCCCTCGGCGTACCCGCGGATGTAGTCCTGGGGCAGGGGATTGGCGAGGAACTCGCCCTGGTACACCGCGGCGGTCACAAGGGTGTCGCCATCGGACGTGATGCCCCCCACCCACAGCCCGGCGGCCCAGAGGTAGTCGTTGCCTGAACCCGCGGGCCACTCGCCGGACGGAAACGGAGCCCTGCGGTACGCCATGGGAGAGATCCAGTTGGCGCCGAAGACTCCCACGTTGGAGACACGGAGCGCCAGGAGCCCGACGTCGTGGATCCGGTGCCCGAAGTCGTTGATGGTCGGGGACTTGGCTTCCATTCCCCAGTCCGTGTCCAGCGTGGTGGGAAAGTCTGCGGGGGGCCGTGCCGATCCCGGGGACACAGCGAGGATGATTGTCAGGGCCAGAGCGGCGGCAACATGACTCGAAGACAACACATGCCTTGTGATGTTGAAACCTGAATGCATCAGACTCTCCTGCAATGTGTGACGCGTGTGAATGCAGTAGTATCCTAACTCTGGAGCGATCTGTCAAGACAGCGTGCAGGGGGAGGGGCGTTACAAGCGGTGACGGGGCGGAGCAATGGAGCAGAGTGTGTTCTTCTACGATGCCTTTCTCCTGACTCTATTGCTCTATTGATCGATTGCTCCATTGCTCTGCCTGGATTATGCACGCGCCCAACCTTGGAATTCGTGCATAATCCAGGCTAGCAGGAAAAGATTTCATCCGGGTGCTTTGCCGGCCGATGGAGATGTGATATCATACCGGGTTACTTTGAGAAATGGGGCCTGGAGGAGAGGAAGAGAAAACATGGCGAGTCTTGCACTGAATGGCGGTAACCCGGTTCGTACGAAGGAGTTCCCCGGCTGGCCGATTTTCGATGAGTCGGAAATCCGGGCCCTGGAAGAAGTGGTCCGTTCCGGCAAGTGGTTTGCCCCGGGCGGCACGAAGGTCAAGGAGTTCGAGCAGCGCTTCGCCGGATTTCAGGATGCGAAATATGGGATTGCGGTCTGCAACGGGACCATTGCTCTGGAGATGGCCCTTCTGGCTTTGGGTGTAGGCGCCGGGGATGAGGTCATCATTCCGGCGTATACCTTTGTCGCGACGGCAACAGCCGTTCTCCGCTGCAATGCGATTCCCATTCCCGTGGACATTGATCCCGATACGTACCTCATTGATCCCGAGGCGGTCAGGAAAGCCGTCACAGACAAGACCAGGGCGATCATCCCGGTCCATCTGTCGGGACTGCCCGTGGACATGGACCGGATCAACGACATCGCCGAGAAGCATGGTCTCAAGGTGGTCGAAGATGCCGCGCAGGCTTGGGGAGCAGGCTGGAAGGGCAAAGGTGTGGGGGCTCTGGGGAATCTCGGCGGGTTCAGTTTCCAGATGTCCAAGAATCTCACCGCCGGTGAGGGTGGGATGATCCTGACCAATGACAAGGAGCTGGCGGACCTCTGCCGCGCCGTGGCTGACTGCGGTCGCCTTCCCGGCAAGCCCCGGTACGATTGCCACATTCTGGGAGTCAACGCACGGCTGACGGAATTCCAGGGGGCCGTTCTCCACGCGCAGCTGGATCGCTATCCGGATCTTCTGGCCAGGAGGGAAGCCAGCGCGCAAGCCCTGGCGGCGATGCTCGAGGAGCAGGGACAGTTGACGCCGATCCAGCGTCCCAGGGAAGCTACGGGCCACGCCTATCACTTCATGATGCTCAAGTACGATGCGGAGAAGTTCGACGGCATTCCCAAATCACGATTCCTTGAAGCCCTGAATGCCGAGGGCATCACGTCCGTCCACGGCGGCTACGGCAAAACCGTGTACGAGCATCCGGTCCTGGCCGACCGGAAGGTGGGCGCCCGCGGCTGCCCCCTGTCCTGCCCGTTCTACGGGAAAGAGATCGACTACACGAAGATCCACTGTCCCGTAGCCGAGAAAGCCATCCGGGAAGAGGCCATCTGGGTCAAACAGAATGTGCTGCTGGCGGGACCCGAGGAGATGGGAGATATCGTCGAGGCGGTGGGGAAGATCCACGAACACAGAGCAGAGCTGCTCAAGTAGAAACCGAATCTGCGAACAAGCGGGCGAGTGCGTTGTCGGACCGGAAAATAGACAATAGAGAATAGACCGCAATAGAGAAGTGTGAAGGTGTTTCTATGATGCTCTTGTCCGGGATCTATTCTCTATTGTCTACTTCTCTATTGCCCGGACCCACTCCGCCGCCCGTAGCGTCGCCTCGTTCAGACTGTCCTCCAGCAGCTTCCGCTTGGCCTCGATCTCTTCCCTGCCCGCGCGGCGATCGACCTCAATGGGATCCCCGAACACGATGACCGCCTTCGAGAAGGGCATGGGTACGATGAGGCGGTCCCAGGAGTTGAGGCGCTTCTTCCGGGTGCAGTCGAAGACGAAGGGCACGATCTTCTTCCCGGCCAACCGGGCCAGCTCGATCGTACCGACCTGCGCTACTTCCCGGGGCCCTCGGGGCCCATCGGGTGTGAGCGCCACGTCCCGCCCCTCACGGAGGCGCCGAACCAGCCGGCGGAATGCCTGAGTACTCCCGCGCGAAGTCGATCCTCTCACGATGACATATCCCAGGAGTTCCACAGCGCGCGTCAGGAGCTCTCCATCCCGCGAGTGAGAAATGAGTCCGACGATCCCCCGATTTCGATAGAAGAAGGGAGATATGAGGAGAGAGGAATGCCAGAAGGCGTAGATAGCGTTCTCGCTGCGCTGCGCCTTGATGCCCCAGACCTCAGCGTTGATCTCGGTGAACCGGAGGGAATGGCCGATGAGCCGCTGGATTGCACTGCCAAGGACGGGAATCAGGGCGACCCTGAGGCGATCTGCTAGTTTGACGGTGTCTGATGTCATCTCAACTACCGGGCCTAGAAGCTTCTACAGATTCGCACGCTCCACCCGTCCGGGTGCGCGGACACTCCACCAACGCGCCATTCCCCCGCAGCTCTGTCGCCTTCCCGTAGAACACCGGGATCGTTCAGGAGGCTCTCGATGATGTTGAATGCCCAGACCCCTGCGGCGGCGAAGGAGAGGGTCTCTGCGGTTCTGCGCAAGGAGTTATAGTCGTCATGCAGGGCGTTGACTTGCCCTATGGAGGCAGTCTCTCTCGCATCCTGATAGTCGTCGTAGGCTCGACCCCGCTCGATCGTGGCATTGATGGCCGCAGTGAGGATAGCGATCTCGGTTACCATGAAGGTGTAACCCCGGATCTTCCTGCCACCGTAGATCTGGCCCCATCCCGGCAAAACCGTGGAGCGCCAGATTCCACCCCAGCGCGTCTTGCCCGTTTCCCCGCGGGGAACTACGATGGCCCGGCCCAACGGCACCCCCTCGGGCCCCTCTTCTTCTGCGATCCTGGAGTGTTCCTCTTCCACCACCCATCTTGCCCGTTCGAAGACTTCTTCGACCTCGGGGGACCGAAGGGTTGGGTCGACCTTTATTTTCGTATCCAGCCGGATGGACTCAGCAAAGGCTTTCCGGGCCCGCTCCGGGCGATCCATGCCCAGCCAGGCCAACCCCAGGTAGAGGTGGATGGTGGCCAGCTCCTCCTGGTTGTACCTGGAGGAGCGCACGAGGGCTCCCTCCAGCTCGACGATGGATTCTCCGTACTCACCTGCCTGATAGTAGCGCTTGGCCCGTTGCAGGCGCGTTTCTTCTTGCGCCGCTCCGCTCCCGGGGAGAATCAGGATGAGGCAGATGAGTGCAAGAACCCGCCCGATCCATAGCCCGCATTTCTTGCCGGGCTTCCTCACAAGATCAGCACTCATTCCAACTTTCCCGTTTGATTCCGACCCCAAAGTGCCGAAATATATCAAAAGGGGACCATCAGCCCCCAGAGGAACAAACATACGCGCTGGAAGCGCCGTCGTCAATGGCATTCAAGGAGGGCGAAACCTGACCATGAGATCTGCTCGTTTCATCGCAACATGGCTGACGGCCGCGAGTCTCGCTCCCCTGTGGTTGCACGGCTGCGGAGGGGAATTCAAGACTCGTCCGGACGTGACACCGCCGGAAGCGGATCTGGTGGCCAGGCCTCCCTGCGGTCCGGTTCCCCTGGAGGTTATCCTGGATGCCTCCGAGAGCCGGGAGGACGAAACCGGCATTATCGGCTATGCCTGGGACATCGACGGGGATGGCGTGGATGACACACTGACCGTCGATCCCAGGATCGTTCACACCTACGCCAATCCCGGGACCGTGTATGTGAGCGTCCGGGTCACAAACCGGGATTCACTCTCTTCCTCCGCCGGGCGCACGGTCTGGGCTTTCGACGAAGATACGGATCCGAGTTTTTGCTACTACCCGAACCAGCGGACGTCGACTGTCCGGGGTATAGAGTACACACTCGGATTGGACAAGGCCGCCTACTCGCGCGGGGATACCCTCGAGTTCTTCTACCGGATCAGCAATGGACGGCCGTCCACCGTCCGGTTCCCTGTTCACTGGACGTGCCTTGTGGACTTCCACGTCTTCTCCGGAACATGCGATGCGCTGAACTCGGCGGCGTGTGACAAGAGGTGGCAGTACACCGACGACGTGTTCTGCGTCAACCACCCGTCGGATATCACAATCGAACCCGGCAGCGCGGGCCACTTCACAAAGGAGTGGTACCCTCAGTTCGTCCTCTCCCCGGGACCGTATACGGCCTTTGCCCGCGTGTACCACGGGCCGCCGAGTCCGAGTGACTCGACCGCGGTATGGGTGAGATTCGAGATCGAGTAGGGAATCCGCCACAGCGCGGTGTACGGCCCTACTTCCTCGACACTCGACACTTGTCAC
>JAGLYR010000076.1 GCA_023132135.1 Candidatus Eiseniibacteriota bacterium
CTCGCAGCAGGGATTCCTGAATAATCCAGGCTAGGCAAATTTCCGGATTCCGGATATCATGATTGCCCGCGACACTGCTGTCCCGACTCCGGTGCAGGGAAAGTGCGGAGACGGAATCTGCTGACGGCCCTCACGCTGGAGTATGACATGAAGCCACAGCTCTTTGCTCTATTGACCGCCGTTGCCTGGGGTGTCGGCGGGTACTTCGAGAAACGAGGAATGCACCTTGGCCATCTCACGCCGCAGGTCGGGATCACGATCCGCACAGCAGTGGCTCTCGTGATCCTGGGGGTCGTCAGCTGGCCACAGTGGCGGATGGTTCAGGATGCGGGGCCCAGATCGCTCATCTACATGGTCGTCGGCGGTGGGATAGTAGCCGGAGCGGCGGGCATGCTGTGTTTCTATGTTGCGATCAAGGGCGCGCCCTTGAGCCGGGTGATGCCGATCGCCTTCACGGCACCGCTCTTCGGAGCGTTGATGGGCCTCACCCTTGGGGGAGAGCCGGCGACGGTCAAGACGGTTCTGGGCATACTCCTCACCGTGGGGGGAATTATTCTCCTGACGATCGGTTGAGCACTCCCGTGCCCGGACGAGCAAAACGCAGCAAATCCATTGAGATCGCCGGGAGCTGTGTCGATGAGCAGGAATGCGGGCTAAATCCCGAATGGCAAGACAGCCCGGGAGAGGAAGCAATGAAAGTACTCATTCTCAACGGTGGAAGTTCAAGTCTGAAATACCACCTGCTCGATATGGACTCCGGCAGAACGGTTCTCGAGGGGACCATAAGCAATCTCGGGCTGGAAGGCTGCCATCACACCTACACGGACCACACAGGCAGGTCGCGCACATATGATGTTGTCGTGGCTGACCACGAGCGGGCATTGAAGATTGTCTTCGACTCCATCGAGAAGAAAGCCAGGATACCAGGTGACCAGCTCGGGGTCGTCGGCCATAGAGTCGTGCACGGCGGTGAGCGGTTTCAAGGCCCGGTGATCATTGACGCCGCCGTTGAGGAAGCCATAGCCGGGTACTCGCAGCTCGCTCCCCTGCACAACCCGGTCAACCTCAGGATCATCCGGGCTGCGAGGGCACAGCTGCCGGGCGCGACGCATGTGGCCGTCTTTGATACCGCCTTTCACAATACGGTCCCCGACTACGCGTCCGTGTACGGCATTCCGTACGAGTACTGCAGGGATGACCACGTGCGCAGATACGGGTTCCACGGGAACTCGCACGAGTATGTCGCTCTCCGCGCTTCACAGTACCTGGAGCGTCCCCTGAGAAGACTCAAGCTGATAACGTGCCATCTGGGGAATGGAGCGAGTGTTTGCGCGATAGACAGGGGCCGGTCGATCGACACGAGCATGGGATTCACGCCGCTCGAGGGCCTGGTGATGGGCACGCGGTGCGGTGATGTTGACCCTGCTGTGATCACCTACCTTGCGAGGGAAAAGCAACTCAGCCTGGATGCCATCGACAACATGCTGAACAAGGAATCGGGCCTGCTGGGCATCTCCGGCATCAGCAGCGACATGCTGGAGGTGCAGAGGGCTGCGGAGGAGGGCGACCCCAGGGCGCTTCTTGCAATCAAGATGTTCTGCTACCGCGTGAAGAAATACATCGGATGCTACATGCTGGCGCTGGGCTGGGTGAATGCCATAGTGTTCACGGGCGGGATCGGTGAGAGGAGCAGGGGCATCCGGTCACGCATTCTTCAGAACACGGAGAAGCTCGGCCTCGGCATCAGCGAACAGAAGAACAGGATCTGCGAGGTTGACAGGGGCCATCCCGCTTTCGATATCAGCCATCGCTCGTCCCGCGCGCGCGTGCTTGTTGTGGCAACGAATGAAGAACTCATGATGGCCAGGAAATGCCTTGAGGCCATCGACTACGATAGAACGACGCGCATCTCCACAACCGAGGCCATTCGACAGATACCCATCGGCATATCCGCCCATCATGTGCATCTCTGCAGGGCCGACGTGGACGAGCTCTTTGGTAAAGGTCACCGTCTGACCGAGGCAAAGCCACTCTCCCAGCCGGGTCAGTTTGCTTGCGAGGAGAAGGTTGATCTGGTCGGCCCCCGGGGAACGGTGAAGGGGGTCCGGATTCTTGGTCCGGAAAGACGCCAGTCGCAAGTCGAGATCTCGCGCACCGAAGAGTTCAAACTCGGGGTCGACGCACCCGTTCGGGAATCGGGAGATCTCGAGGGCACCCCATGGTTGACGCTCGTTGGCCCGAAAGGCCGGGTCAAACTGGCGCAGGGCGTGATATGCGCCAAACGCCACATCCACATGACACCCGAGGACGCAGAGCTGTTCGCCGTCTCAAACGGCGATCAGGTAATGGTGCGTGTTACGGGCGAAGGACGGGAACTCATTTTCGGAGACGTTGTCATCCGCGTCAACAAAGACTATGCACTCGAGATGCACATAGACACGGATGAAGCGAATGCCGCCGAGCTCTCGGCAAAGGCCACCGGTGTGCTGGTGTCCATCCAGCAGAAGAAAGACGGGCCCGCGTGGGCGGCATCCCCTCGCCCTGAGCCCGTCGAAGGGAGAGGGGCCGCGCATTTCCTCCGTTCGCCCTGAGCCCGTCGAAGGGTCGACGGAGCTGTCGAAGCGGCGCGTGAGAAGATGAATCATGGTTTTCTGAGCTTACATACTCCACTGTGGTGAGATTCGCCCCGGGGGCGGGCTCATAAATGCCGGGCAGTATTGGGTGTCCTTCGACGGGCTCAGGACGAACGGTTTCTTGGGCTAGGTCAGGAATCTGCTCCTGTAATTCCTGACCCGAACTGCTCTGCCTGGATTATTCGGGAATCCGCAGGCTAGAATCCAAGAAAAGGTCTGAAAAAGAACTGGATCCCGGGTATTCTCGCGCTGATGAGAACCGGGACGCTCAAATCCGATACCCTCCTCCTCCTCGCCGCCGTGGTCTGGGGTTTTGCCTTCGTAGCCCAGCGGGTGGGGATGGACTACGTGGGCCCCTTCACATTCAATGCGGTTCGGTTTGCACTGGGCGCTCTGGTCCTGGTTCCCTTCGTCGTGGCAGGCAGGAAGGCATCGTCCGAGAATTCGGAGAATCGGGGACATGGGACTACAGAATCATGTTTCTCAAGCGACGCGTTGCCTGGAACTCCTGCGAACGAGGCGGATGTCGGTACCAGTGGGGGAATCCGGCAATTCCGCAGTCCGCCCTCAATTCTCGCGGTTCTCGCCGGCCTGGTCCTGTTTGCCGGCGCCTCTCTCCAACAGATCGGAATCGTTTACACGACGGCAGGGAAAGCGGGATTCATCACCGGGCTCTATGTGATCCTCGTTCCGATTCTGGGTCTTCTGTGGAAGCAACGGCCGGGGTGGGGGACGTGGGTCGGAGTGGCCGCCGCAACGGCCGGGCTCTACCTTCTTAGTGCGGCGGAAGGCCTGACCCTGGCTCCGGGCGATTCGCTTGTGCTGGCGAGCGCGGTCTTCTGGGCTGTCCATGTCCTCATGATCGGCTGGCTCTCGCCCCGATCCAACCCGCTCCGCATCGCCGCTATCCAGTTTGCGACCTGTTCGATCCTGAGCTGGATTGCGGCAATTGCCGTCGAAGAGATTGCACTTGCGGGAATCCTTGGGGCCGCGATTCCCATTCTGTACGGTGGCGTTCTATCCGTCGGCCTCGCCTACACGCTCCAGGTGGTGGCCCAGAGAAAGGCTCCTGCCGCCCACGCCGCCATCATCCTGAGCCTGGAAACCGTCTTTGCCGCAGTTGGAGGCTGGCTCGTCCTTGGTGAGGTCTTGACTCAGCGTGCGCTGCTGGGTTGCGCGCTGATGCTGGCAGGGATCCTGGTGTCCCGGCTCAGTCGCAGGTCGGAGGTGTAACGTGCGGAGTGCCGGGTTGGGAAGATGGCTGGCGGGAACGTGCGCGGCGGCGGGCCTGTTTCTCGCCGCCGGTGTTTCCGACTCAGCCCAGGGGCAAACTGCGACAGCACCTGCGCAGAACGCGTCCCGGACAGCGATCAATCTCATTGTCAATTCAGGCTTTGAGCAGGAAGGCGGGCATCGGCCTCTGCCGGCAGGCTGGAACGGTGATGCCGGTATCTATGCCCGGGATGAGACCATTGCCCGCACCGGACACGCTTCACTGGGGTTTGCCAATCCCGATCCGGACACCTACCGGCTCTGCAGCCGGCGGTTGCCGGTGGCGCCCGGTTGCAAGTACCGGTTCAGCGCCTACGTGAAAACGGAGGGGATCATCGGCAGAGGCTCGGGTGCGACCGTTTGTCTGGAGTGGCAGGATGAAGCGGGGCAGTACCTGGGCGGATCCTATCCCCCGGGAGTGAAGGGCACAGCGGACTGGACTCTGGTTGAGGACATCACGCGGATTCCTCGCGAGGCTGCGTCGGTTTCCCTGATCTGCTACGTCCGGAAGGGAATGACGGGCCGGGCCTGGTTCGATGACGTCGAAGTCATGGAACTTCGCGACCCTCCGATGCAGACAATCCTCATGTCTCCAGTGTATCGGGGCTGGATCACCCGTGATGGTCCCGACTGGATCCGGGTACGCGCAAGGCTGGATCCGGCGCGCGAGGAAGCGCCGGGGGCTTCCGCCAGGATCGGGGGCAGGTTGCAGACCACAGACGGCACTCGCCTGTACTCATACTCCACCGAAGAGAGACCCGCGGCCCAGCCCTTCGATCTGGAATTCCCGACCGCTCTATTAGAGACGGGGGAGTACGTGGTTGTCGTCGAACTCGTCGATGCCCAGGGCAATCCCCTTCAGACGGACCGGCATTCGGTCCTCCGCCTGGACGACGATTTCGAGGCAGGCGTCGCAGTCGACGAATACCGGCGGCTGATCGTGGATGGCAATCCCTTTTTCCCGATCGGGATGTACTGGTCGGCGATCGATGAACACGATCTCCGGATCTACGCTGACAGCAGGTTCAACTGCCTGATGCCGTATGCATCCCCGGACAGGGAAGAGATGGACCTGATCCTCGAGCATGGGCTGAGGGTCATCTACTCCATGAAGGACTTCTATGCCGGGTCGCGCTGGAGCCCTGCGTTTATCAAAACGGAAGCGGACGAGGAACCCAACGTGCGGGCCCAGATTCGCCGGTTTCGGGACCACCCGGCGCTGCTCGGCTGGTATCTCAACGACGAGCTGCCGGAACCGTACATGCCTCGCCTGGAAATGCACTACCGGTGGGTGAAGGAGGAGGACCCCGGCCACCCTGCGTGGGCCGTGCTCTGCGAAGCGCCCGAAGTGGGCCGGTATCTCAACACCTTCGATGTGGTTGGAACCGACCCGTACCCGATTGCCCGGGAGCCGGCCTCGATGGCGGCCGAATGGACGGTGGAGACGCTGCGCCGGGTCGAAGGGGCGCGGCCGCTCTGGCAGGTTGTTCAGGCATTCAACCGGGGAAACTACCGCAATGTCGACTACGAGGATGCGACAACGCGCACACCCACCTATGAAGAGATGCGCAGCATGGCCTGGCAATGTATCTGTGAAGGGGCGACGGGGATCTTCTTCTATTCATTCCAGGACATCAAGCGCAATCCGGATATCCCCTTCAAGACCCAGTGGGACAACCTGAAGCGGATTGCTGCGGAGATCGACGCCCTGACCCCGATGCTGCTTTCCGTGGAACCTGTTGTTGATGTGGAAACCGCTTTTGCGCCGGAAGAGCCCGACTGGCTGCACTGGACGGCGCGGTCATGGGGTGGCGCCCTCTATCTCTTCGCCGTGAACGATGGGGATGGTGGAGGCAGGGTCATGTTCACCCTGGGGAAAGACATCAGACATGTCCGCGCGCTCGGCGACAATCGAGTGATCGAACATCAACGGCGGGGGTTCGAGGATCGCCTGGGCCCGCTTGACGTCCGTATCTATAAAGTGGATGCAGAAGAGTAATGGACGAGCGACCCAGGCTACAACGGATCAACCAGGCGTCCCAGGAACAGGATGGTCCCCGTCGTATTGTCACGAATGAGAAACAGGAACGGGTGATCTGCCCGGAAGTTGAGTGTCCTGGATGATAACCCCTTTATGACGACGGCTGTCGAGGCCGAAGCTTCGCTTCCCTCTTCGTTCACTTCTATGAAGGCCTTGTGGAGTACGCTACCCATGAACAGCGATCTGGAACCGTCCATTCCTGAGAAATCCGCTCTTCCGATAAGGAAAGCTTCCTTCATGCCCAGTGCCTGCAGATGATCCGTCAGATCCTCGGTGCCCCACGTGATGCTGAATTCGGGCAGAGACACTTCCACCTCACTTGGTGAGAGACTCGAGAGCCAGGACAGCAGGTTCTCCTGTGTGAGGCTGTCTTCGACATCGCTGAGATGGTACCCGCTGCGAGGCAAGACCACAAACATGGCCAGATCGTCGCCGGCGTACGGAAGTTCGATGACCTGAACCTGTTCGTGCTCTCCGTACTTGAAGCTGCCCTGCTGAGTCATCATCCGAACGTCTTTTTCTTCGCCGCCGGGTAGAACGAAGCTGCCTGTGTACGTTCTTGATTCGTCAAACTGGTGCGCCCAGTCTCCTTTGAAGTAGATGGCATTGACCAGAACCAGCATGGTTGCCGGATCCAGATCGCCGCGCCGGATCAGATCCCTGATCCTGTCTCTCGTTTTCCCCTCCACCCAATGGTTGATGGTTTTGCGGGCCTCTTCGGTAGCACCCGAGTAGTCGACGGGCGTTACGGGAGCACCATAGTGCTGCCTTGCCAGTGCAAGGTATTCCTCCCGGAACGGATAGTCCACTTGAGGCCACAGCGAGTTGGCCACAAGCAGATCCAGATCTCCCTTGTTCCGGATTGCCCCTAGCCTCTTGTCCGACTTGGCGAATGCCGGGTGAAGACGATCCTGGTCCAGTGCGAAGTGAAGGGTTTGCTCCATTTCATCGGCTGTTTTCCCCCGGGCCCCTCCATATGTCATGGCCAGTGCCGTTGAAATGCTGTAGGGGGAAAAGAACAGATTGCCCTCAGTCGTCCGCAACTCGCGGTACAGATCCAGGGCGAATGCCGTGTTGGACCGGACGAGAGAACCGGTATCTGCAGACACCTCCCCGGCACTGGGCGGGGTTGGGGAGCACGATATGGCCAAGGAAAGCGCCAGTGCGAATCGGAGCGTCTTCATAGCGTTCATTCCTCCCGCGTGGTGGTGCAGGGTCCTGTTCTCGTGTCACCAGTGAAGTCGGAGAGGCAGCCTGAAACGTTTACCTGAAATCCGGTGGGCGTTCCGCATCTATTATGGCAAAAGCTCTCCTCTGGTGGAAACCGAAATCTGTTATATCCCCGGATTCTTCGATTCTCTGGTCGACATTATGCATTTGAAATGCACAATATCCACCAACCGCACTCCAGTGGGACAGCTACCCATTTCCATGAAGTATTGCGTACGAGGTTTTCGCAGATCCGTGTATCGACCTGCAGGCCAAGCAGATTCAAACGAGAGCACAAGCCTTGGCAGCCGCGGCACCTCGGGCGCTCGGCACCTCAAGGGGTTGTAATTCAATAGATTGCGGAATACCGCAACAAAATAGGTGACTGTCCCTGTGGGCCGTGTCCTGAGGACAGAGGTCCGGACATGTCAGATACTCGTAGGAGGCCACAAGATGTATCGCAAGCGAGCTATCCCCATTCAACCCATAAGCTGAGGAGGTCCCGGCAAGTACAAGCAGTGCAAGTGTGATCGCTCTCATGAATCTACCGATATAGACCCTTGATCATTCCCCATGTTGAGTCATCGTTAGTGGTAGGTCCCGGCTCGCAGTTGGGGATCGGTTCGCATTCGCCGCCGATGACCGCAGAGTGCTCGTGGACGGTGAAAGTCTCGCGCCCGTAGATCGTGCAATCGATGAAGTAGTTGTGTGGATATCCTGGATAACTGAAGCCGCTTGGCCCGTATGCCAGAGTGATCGGTAGCCAATCGTAGATGCAGGGTCCGAAAGCGATCTTGCAAAAACAGAACATGTGAGTACAGGGGCTCTCGCACCGAGAGAGTGCCAGGACACCTCCGACTCCACCTCTCTTTTCAAAAGGCTCACCGAATACTACGGCCTCTTCGCCGCAGTATTGAGGCCCGAGGAAATCTGGCGTTCCTGGTCCCATTGGCCAACCGACTACGTAGAACTCAATCGTAGTCACGTTGTCAACATTATAGGCAAGGAATGCTGCATATCCGTAACCGCCAGAGGCTTCCAATTCGGCAAGGGTCAGATCGCAATCCACATCCATACACGTCATGCCCGCCGGACAGAGGTCTTGAACCATTCCGGGATTGCCGGAGGCTCCATTTCTTGAGAGGATGGGGTCATGAGCAGACCAAGGAGGTACTCCCCAGAGGTACGGGAGCGGGCGGTACGGATGGTGTTTGAGCAGG
>JAGLYR010000077.1 GCA_023132135.1 Candidatus Eiseniibacteriota bacterium
TTCATCCCGCGGGGCCCTCAATGCCATGGACATCCCTTAATAAATCCGGCCTACAACGTCCCTTCGTCCCCTCGCGCCCTCTCCCTGTCGCGCCCTCGCGCCCTCGCCTGTTGCCCTGCCGGAAGATAGATCACGACTGAGGTTCCTTCTCCGGGCCGGCTCCGGACCTGCACCGTTCCCCCATGATTGGTCACGATGCCGTAGACCATGGGAAGTCCCAATCCCGTGCCGCCGGATTCCTTGGTCGAGAAAAAGGGTTCGAAGATCATCTTCTGGAGATCCGCGTCCATTCCCCGACCGCTATCCGTTATTTCGATTTCCGCCCACTGCCCGGCCGAGAGTCCCGGAATTCCCCGGGCCGCCGATGCATCCAGATCCAGGCAACGGGTCCGGGCCACCAGGGTGCCTTCATCCCCAATCGCCTCCCTGGCATTGAGGGCCAGATTCATGATGGCCTGCTGGATCTGTGTGACATCGCCCTCCACCGGGCATAGGTCCGGGGCCAGATCCAGAACCATCTCGATTCTCGGGCCAAAGGACCGTCTAGCCAGACCCAGAGTTTCCGTGACAACAGCGTTGATATCCAGGAGCTCGGAGCTGTATTTCCCCTTCCGGGCAAAGCCGAGAAGCTGCTGGACCAGCTCCGCAGCCCGAAGCGCGGATGTCTCGATCATCTCGGCCAGTCCCCCGATCTCGCTCCGGCCCGCCGCTCTCATTCGAAGCAGCGACGCGTTGCCCAGGATGCCCACCAGAATGTTGTTAAACTCGTGAGCGATCCCTCCGGCCAGGTTTCCCAAACTCGCCATTTTCTGCGATCCGAACAACTGTTCCTCGACCCGCCGCGACTCGGTTGTGTCCACAACAAGGAATCCGCAGAGCCCACTCTCCGAAGCCAGGGGGAATGCACTGACATTCCAGACCCGCTCCTGCTCTCCCCGCATTGCCTGGACTTCGAAGTTACCCTCTCTGTTCGCCGCCCCGCTTTCGCTATCCTTGAGATAGCACTCCAGTTCCTTCCGGCGTTCAGGGCCCGTCACTCTCTCAACCAGTCGAGACAGGTCCGCTCCCTCGAGAGGCTCTCCTACGATCTCGGTCAAAGCCGGATTGACCTCAAGGATCACTCCTGCACGGTAGACGGCCATCCCCGCCTTGGAATTGGCCATCACGCTTCGATAGATCTGTTCGGATTCCCGGAGCCGCCGAGTTCGCTCCTCGACCTTGACTTCCAGCTCACGGCTGTACTGCTCCAGTCGGAGTTTTGACTCCTCCAGCTTTTCCATTGAAACCTGCAGCGCCTGTGTCTTCTCGCGGACCCTATTCTCCAGGTTCTCATTCGCGCTGAGGAGTTCCATCTCGGCTCGCTCGAGTTCCTCCTTCTCCCTCTGAAGGTGTTCGTAGAGCTCCATCTTGTCGAGCATGAAGGCAACCTGCCGGGCGATGGTCAAGAGAAGCGCGGCGTCTTCCCCCTGGACCTGCCGGTAGTACACCCCGCGTTTCAGAGTGTTGCCGAGGATCATCGCGCCCATCGGAATCGACGACTCGATCCCAAGCGGGACAATGAGAAGGGTCTCAAGGCCAAACGCGGTTATCGGGTCTCCCTCCGGCAGACCTTGCTCAACCACAACCGGATGGTTCTCCTCCAGGGCGGTCCACAGGAGACTCTCCCTCTGTTTCAGGTTCTTGACCTCTATGGTCTTCGGAGTGAATTCCGATCCGCCGGCCTTGGCAGCCACGGAGATGGTCTTCAGGCTGCCGTCGAGGAGCAGGATGAATCCCATCTCGTAGGAGAACTCGCGGACTACGAAATCTACTGTCTCGTCCAGCATCCCGCCGGGGCTTCTCGCTGCGGACAGGATCTTGCCCAGATCGTTCACCTTATGGAGAAGTTGCAGCTGCTGCCCGAGATTGTGCTTCGCCTCGCAGGCTCTTCGTTCAGCGACGAGGAGCGTTTTTGCATGCTCCTCGAGCTCGGCAATCCTCTCGTGGAGGCTTGCAATTTCGCTGGTGGTGGCGCCTGGTTGATTCATCGTTCTCACCTGGTAGCTGCCTGCTCGTCCGGCATGATGACGCATATCGGGAGGGTGTAGTTATGAAAGTAGTTCACGCTACCCATGGGCGCGATTTCTCCCCACGCGTACATGCCCAACCAGGGGACATCGTGGCCAATTTCCTTCTGGATCTGAACAACCTCATCCCGCGCCGCCTGCGCTCCGAGAAACGGAGTTCCTCTGGCGCCGCATTCGAAACTGAGGGCGAAACAGGGTTGCCGGTCCCCGATACTCTTCCCCACACGCCGGGCCGTGGCTTGGGCCAGGTTCATCACCGCCTCGAAGGTCCGGTGGTGGAGGATGACTCGAGTTCCTTCCGGGATTTCAGATTGCAGGTAGATGCTTCCCTGCTCCCGGTCAATCTTGAAAAGGGTGCGGGTCACACAACCCGCGTACTCCCCGCCGACGCTCTCCGGCAGACGGATCCCGATAGCCCACGAAGCATGGTCCTCCGCCCTCAGGTCATCGCCGGCGCCGACGTGCTCCTTCCAGACGCTGTAGGCGGATTGCCCGTCAATCTCATGGATTATGTTTCCCTCTGCTCTGGTAATGGTCGCCTCCATGCCAAGTGGAACCGCACCGAGGGTCAC
Organism: Candidatus Eiseniibacteriota bacterium; assembly: GCA_023132135.1. Taxonomy (GTDB): domain Bacteria; phylum Arandabacterota; class Arandabacteria; order JAGLYR01; family JAGLYR01; genus JAGLYR01. The sequence goes on from JAGLYR010000077.1 coordinate 2,639, forward strand.
CCCGAACTCCACCGCGGCCCTGCCGGAGATCAGAATGCACGTGGCTGCATCCCGGGCAACCTCGCCATCAAAGTACTGGCGGGTTGCAACCATCTTCCCCCAGGGCTGGGATGCGGCCCCACCGATGATGGGGATCGGCCGGGTGCTCTCGAGTCCCCGCAGAAGCTGGTCCACGTTCACCCCTGTCAGGGGGTCGTAAAGACACAGGAGCACTACAGGTTCATCGGCCGGCGAGACCAGCAGGTCATCGCTGATTCTGCAACCCACTTCGTATGAATCGTGGCCCAGGCCTTCGCGCAAGCTGTGTGTGAAGGTCATATCACCGGAAGCTACCGCCATCACACCCACCACACGGGGAGACTCCCTGGCCCACGACCTCGCCACCACGCCTTGGGTCGAACATCCCGCCAGCGGCGCATCACCGGTAACGGATCTCACTCCCCGCAGCAGCTGCGGGTGGTCGTAGCCCATCCCGCCGTAGACAATCACAAAATCGCACGGTGCGTCTCCGAGATCCGCCACCGCCTGTTCTGCTGCTCGAGTCCCGGCCTCCAGAGAATCCACCGCCGTACTGGTCCCGACTCCGGCCGTTGTCGTATGTGTCTTCAGCATGATTGTTCTCCCCCATCGCGCACACGAGGTACTCAGTTGGCGATGAAACAAGTGAGCGCACATGTCCACACTCCTTCCAAGCATGCATATCGACATTTGCGCCCTGATTCTGAAGGAGGGAGCGAAAGACTGCTCTTGCTCAGTCCTCAGTCGTGGAGTTTGGCTTTGAAGTGTTCTCTGAACTCCTCGCGGATTTCGTCAGACACCGACGAATCGAGCAGTTCGCTCAGACTCACCTTGCACTCTGAGATCCACGCCCGATTCGCCTTCATCATGTTCCGGGTCATGGCATATGGGGAGAGGAATTCGACCCGGCCGTTGTCATCAGTGTTGGGAACATCATCGCGAACCGCTTCCCGGAGACCTTCCGTTGTTCCTACGCACATCATCGCGATGTTTTTCCAATCCGTGATGGAGATGCGCGCGAGATCCCTGCGGACGCGCTCCGTCTTCATCAGCCGGTTCCATCGGGACTCGTCAATCCGAAGCGGACAGGACGAGCCGATGAGACAGTAATCCACATCCTCAATCTGGAACATGGACGCGTGGGGAAAGACCTCAAGGAAACTCTTCAGCAAGGACCGCATGACCTCAGGTTGCATGCTGTAGGATTCCACCCAGGCACACATCACCCCACCATCTTTGAGGGCGCTGCGGGCCGCCAGGAATGCCTCTCTCGTAAAGAGCTTGGCACAGCCCGGCATCCAGGGATTGGAGGGCTCGCTGATGATGACGTCGTACCGGCCCGGGTTCATCAGGAGGTGGTTTCTCCCATCCTCATAGACAATCTCCAGGCGCGGATCGGCCAGCGCGTTGTGGTTGGCGTAGGAGAAGTAGCGGGAGGCCTGATTCATTTCCCGCGCAATCTCGGCACAAACCACGGATCGCACGCCCGGGTGCTGCTCCACCGAACCAATGGTCACACCGCTGGCCAAGCCGATGATCAGCACATCGCTGTGACTCCGGGCAGAGAACATGGGCACGTGTCCCAGCAGGGTCTGGGTCCTCATATCCGAGCCCCCGGGCATAGGAAGCCCCCTCATGGTACGCCGGGCCAGTACATCGGGGGCCCACGCGCTGGCGTCCGGTTTTCCTTCGATGCTGAGCAGCCGCAAGCCCGGTCCTTCCAGAACGGCCACCGTTGCGTTGATCCCTTCCTCGAAGTAGAGGATCTTCCATCCCTTCTCCTTCATCTCCTCGAAGGTGGGCTGGTTTCGGGCCACAACCATGTAGGGAGGCGAGATGAGGAGCGTCCGGGGCCAACCGGGCAGGATGAGGGCCAGAGCTATGACTCCCAAGGTTGCAAACACCATGACTCCGCAGCGGCGACCGACCGGAACTTGCCCCTTTCCCCCCTTGCGCAGGCACACGTAGAGGAAGAGGAGGAGACCGAGAAACAGGTTCACAACAATGGCCAACCGGAGAGATCCCCGGATCCCCAGCGCGGGAATCATGACGAAGCAGGCTACCAGGCTCCCCAGAACAGCTCCTGTTGCGTTTCCTGCGTAGAGCCTCCCAACCGATCCACCGATCTTCCCCCTCGGTGCCCGGAGAGTCTGGAACACCAGCGGAAACGTCCCGCCCGAAAACACCGTTGGGACAAGGAGCAGGAGAAACGCGAAAACGATCTCAGTCAGGTAGAGAAGAAGGACTCTCTGGCGCAGCAGATCCATAATCTCTCGCAAGGACTCGTAGATCCAACCAACCATGTTCATGAGAATCAGCATGCTGATCCCTACCAGCACTTGCAGCAGCCCCAGCGAGACCCAGATGTTCCTGAAACGAGACGCGAACTTGCCGTATATAATGCTGCCCAAGGCCAGGCCGCTGATGAAAGCTGCCAGAACAATGGTGAACGCATAGGTACTGGGTCCAATGAAGAGAGCGATGAGCCGGGTCCAGATGACTTCGTACGCCATGGCCGCGAATCCTGAGACCGCGAACACGATCAGGCCCACAACGAAGATCTCCCGCATATCCGCGGAGTCGCCCTCCGGCTCGTCCGTCGTGCCGGGGGCGGTGATGGAGAACTGGCCCTGGGCACGCCGGTTCAGAACAAGGGACAAGATCCCCACAATGGTGGCAACCGCCGCCGCCGCCGTGAGAGTCGTCTGGACTCCGAACGCAGGCACAAACAGGAACCCGGTCGCGAGGCATCCCGCAACCGCCCCAAGAGTGTTGGCGGCGTACAGGGTTCCCATGTCCTCGCCATAGGTTCCCGGAGCCCGGGCCACGAGTTTCGCCAGCACGGGAAGCGTCCCGCCCATCATGAAGCTGGGGATCAGCAGGAGGAGCAGCGCGATCAGGGCGCGACTCAGTTCCAGCACAGGGCCACTCCCCCCGGCAGAGTGATAGATCACCCGGAAAAGAGGGACCAGATTGGAGATAATCCAGGGGAGCGACAGGCAGTAAAGGGCCACAGCGATTTCCAGAACCCCGTAGATCCGGAGGTGATCCCTCCGCTGGTCCGCCCACCGTCCGATAAGCACGCTTCCCCCCGCCAACCCCGCCATGAAGGCCGCCAGAACCATGCCTATCACGTAGATGGTGTTTCCCAGAAGGACTGCGATCTGCCGTGTCCAAATGATCTCGTACGCCAGGCTGGAGGCGCCGGAGAAAAAGAAAAAGCCGAGGATGACGGGGCGAAGGGACAGGTTCCGGTTGTGTTTCATCGGATCCTTCCGGAGGATGCCATTGTCAAGCGCGTGACATCTATTACTGTAGGAGATCGCAAGGTGAGAATCCACATATTACGCACACGAAGAAATGGGGTTCTCTGAGTCCCGGCGCTGGCTCTCGATTTAGCCTACCCTTCCCTCGCCGGATGCGCTACTCTGCCTCTAAGCATCCTTGACTCCTCCCCTGCACAGGCCGGATCACCATGCTGACCGAACACCTCGGATACCTCGCTGGTCTTGCCACAGCCGTCTGCTGGACCGTCAGCGCCGTCTTTTTCACCCGCGCTGCCGGCCGTATCGGGGGAGTGACCGTCAACCACGCCCGGGTAGTTCTCTCCCTCCCCATGATGGCGCTCATACACCTGGCAACCCAGGGATCGCTTTCCCCTGTGCATGTTGAACCCTACCGCTGGGGATGGCTGGCCCTCTCCGGTGTTGTCGGACTGGCGTTGGGAGACTCCTGTCTCTTCATTGCCTTCGCCCTCATCGGCCCGCGCCTGTCGCTACTGGTCATGTCTCTCGTTCCAGTGATCAGTACGACGGCTGCCTGGATCTTCCTTAGGGAAACGCTTGCACCGGTGGAGATCGCGGGGGTTCTCATCGCGGTCATCGGAATCGGATGGGTCGTCATGGAGCGGGGCGGCAATGATGACCCGGCGGATTCCCCGACTCCGCGGTATGGACTGGGTATCCTCTTGGCTTTCGGCGGCGCTCTCGGTCAGGCTCTGGGACTTGTCGTGGCAAAAAAGGGAATGGCGGGGGACTTTCCGGCAATCTCGGCTACCCTGATCCGCATGCTGGCCGCGGCCGCGACGATGTGGGGCGTCGCGGCCCTTCGTGGTCAGGCTCCCGCGGTCGCCCGGCGGATCTGTGACCGCAAGACTCTCGCACATCTCCTGAGCGCGGTCGCCATCGGGAGCGCACTGGGGATCTGGCTCTCACTCGTGTCCATCCAGTACGCCCGCCTCGGTATCGCCACCACTCTCATGGCCCTTCCCCCCGTCCTCATCCTGCCCCTGGCCTACTGGCAGCTGCGCGAGCGCATTACGACAAGAGCGGTACTCGGCACCATCGTGACCTTCGCGGGCATTGCGCTTTTGCTGATGAAATGACCGCACTGTGCAGAGCCCGCACTGGGGTGAGTATTGTAGCCTGGGTTATTCAGGAATCCCGTAGCGAGAGGGACGCAGGCTGTGACTGGCAAGGCGCGGGGTCGATTTCGACCGCAGGCGGGGCCGTAGCCCCGCTGAGGATCGAAATCGGTGCCGCAACGCAGTCCAGACACATCCTGAGACCCTCGCAGCAGGGATTCATGAATAACCCAGGCTATCTCTCCAGGCTCAGCGGATCCGAAAGAGGCAGCTCCGTAATCCTGCCGAAGTCCGATACCTTCGCCGGGCTTTTCTCCGTGGTCCCGTTCCTGACGTCGTCGGCGTTCCCCACCACGAGGAAAACCATACGATCGGGGTGCAAGTACTTCCGCGCGGCTTCCTGGACTTCTTCGACCGTCACTGCCTGAACACTAGTCTCGTAGTTCTTCCAGTAATCCTTCGGCCGACGGGTAAGGAAATCGTTTGCCAGGGTCCGCACCGTGTTCCATTTGTCCACGAAATTGTTGACCAGCATGCTCCGGGTGTTTTGCTTGGCGTTCTCGAGGGTTTCCTGGTCCACCGGCTCCTCGCGAATTCGGTCGATCTCCTCCAGAATGATCGACGTGCCAAAGGCGACGGTCGAAGGTTTGGTCTGGAAGTAGGCGCGGAAGTCGCCATCGTACCATACCGGTGTCGAAAAACGGCTGCCCTGACTGTAGGAGAGACCCTCGTCCGAACGAACCCGCTGGACAATCCGGGAGGCGAACCCCCCTCCGCCGAGAACGTAGTTCATCAACTTCACGGCAAAGTAATCCGGGGTGTCCCGGCGGATCCCGAGATGCCCGATCCGCACGCGGGCCTGATTCACATCTTCCTTGTTCACGATGTAGACACCGGGAACCGGCGTGTGCATGACCTCCGGGATCTCAGGCAAATCGAGTTCCCGGCTCGACCAGCCCGAGAACACCCGGTCCAGCTTCCGGACCAGATCCCGGGAGTCGAAATCGCCGGCCGCCGCAATGATAAAGTTCCCCGGGAAGAAGTACTTCTCATGAAACGCGCGCAGATCATCGACGCTGATGCTCTCCATAGACGCCTGCGTCTCGCGGAACTGCTTTGTGTAGGGGTGATCTCCATAGATCAGGAAAGCCCACTCACGGGCTTCGATTTTCCTCAGCTCGTTGTTCCTGAGCTTGAGTTCCTGGATCCGGTCCTCCCGCCGCCGTTCCACCTCTGTGGGGTCGAAGGCAGGGTACCGCAGGATCTCCAGCAGGATATCCAGGGCCTCGTCCATGTCCTTGCTCAAGGTCGAGATGGTTACCGTGGCCGAGGTCATTCTCATTGCACAGGAGATCGATCCGGCAAGGTACTCCACCCGGTCGTCCAGCTCCTCGGGGGTGAAGGACCGGGTTCCCCCATTTCTCATCAGGTAGGCCATCATGTCGGCAAGGCCGGCCTTGTCCGCGGGTTCGTAGGCGATCCCTGTTCTCACGTAGACTCGCAGATCGAATGTGGGGACTTCCCGGTCCTCGGCGATGAAGGCCGGAATACCCGAACCCAGCGTCACCTCGTACGATCCCGCGTCCGGTGGCGTGTACTCGAGATCCGGGAACTTGAGCTTGTCCGGGTGCTTCACCTTCCCGGCCAGACCGGCCTCGGGCAGAAGCAAACCGACCGATACAACCATTACCAGAAGCAGTACAATCGCCGACTTCGTCATTGTTCTTCCCTCTTAAGAGTCCTTTTTCGCTTTGATCTTCCCCAGTCTCTCTTTCGCTGCCTTCAGCAGAACTTCGCCCTGCTGTTTCTCCTCGTCCGTCATGTCTTCCATTCGCATCTGGATCATGCCGAGCATTCTCCCCAGCTGCTCGGCGTCTTCCATCGATTCAATCATGCCCAGAAACTGCTTCGTCTCAGGGTCCAGCCGAATGGCTCCCTCTTCCGTCTGCTTCGGATGGACGAGCAGTTCATTGCGCTTCCATGGATCGAAGTACTTGTTGGCCACTCTCCGGATGTCTTCTGTCGTGACGGTCAGGAGCTTGTCCATCCCCATGTTGAACTCGCTGTAGTCACCAAGAGCGGCGTAGGATCCCAGGTAGAACATCAGTCCGATTCCCTGAAACTGCCGGATCCTCTGCACGTTGTTGGCAATCACCTGGTTCTTGACTTTCTCCAGTTCATACTCCGTAACCGGGTTTTCCTTCAGATCCTCGAGAATCCCGTGGATGGCACCCCCCAGTTCTTCGGGGCCGACATCGTCCTTCCCTTCGGCGCTGAGAGAGAAATACCCGCCGTATTTCCTCGAATCCTGCCCCGCGTCCACGTGGAGCCGTGTGCCCATCATTCCAGACACACTTCCGCTGAGCGCAATTCCATCCTCCAGGACCAGTTTCTTGTAGAGGCGACCGGACTTGCCACTCAGAACTCCGGCCAGGATCTGGAGCGGGTAACTGTCCGGATGCTGGAACGCAACCGTGTGGAACCGCACCTCGATCTGGGGGGAGGTCTCCGCTTCGCCAACCAGCCGCTTTGCTCCAACCTGTTCGATCTCAAGGGTCACGACATCGGGCGGCGTCTCCTTGCCTCGGGGAATGGGGCCGAAGTACTTCTTGACCATCCCGAACAGCTCGTCCGGATCGAAGTCTCCGATGAACATGGCCGTGGCGTTGTTCGGAGCGTAGTACGTTTCCCGGTACCACCGGGCGTCTTCCCTCGTGATGGACCGGATATCGCTGGGCCATCCAAATACGTCCCAGCCGTAAGGACCTGATTCCCAGAACATGGCGTTGAAGGATTCCTCCAGTCTCCCGGTTGGAGTCGACTCCAGGTTCAGCCGCCTCTCTTCCAGGACCACGTCCCGCTCAGAGTAGAATTCGCGAAAGGCGGCATTTTGAATGCGGTCCGCCTCCATCCACAGGAACAGTTCAATCTTGTTCTTGGGAAGCCGCACGAAGTACGCCGTCATGTCGTCAGAGGTGAAGGCGTTCAGGAAGTAGCCCCCGTGTTTCTTGTAAATCTCGCTGAACTCATCCTTGACGATGCTCTCTTTCTGCTGCTGGAGGAGATCGTTGAATTCCCCTTCGAATTCAAGATACCGGGCGGTCTTCGCCTCGGGGGCGTACATATCGTCACTCCGGCCGCGGTGGAAGTTCTCCCGCATGACCCGTTCTTCCTCCCGCATTCTTTCCTTGAGAGCATCCAGTTGATCCATGATCTTCCGGTCTTTCCGGGAGTCTGCCGTGCCGATCACCTTGCTGCCCTTGAACATCATGTGCTCAAAGAGATGCGAGATCCCGGTGATTCCCGTGACCTCGTTGGCGGCGCCCACGTGGAAGAAGATGGCGCCGATGATGGTGGGCGCGTCGTGCTTTTCCACCATGAGCACCTGCATCCCGTTGTCCAGGGTACCCTCGACAATGTCGATCTTCTGCGCCCCGGCCGGGATCGCGTATAGCGAGACCGCGAGAACCAGAAGGATGACCTCAAGGAAAACCCTCTTCGTGCCGGCTGAAACCATCATAAACCAGAAACCTCCTTTGTTGCGGACACGTTATCCACGTAGAAAGTCCCCGCTCCATCATTCCATGATGCGAAACTCAGATGCGTGAGCCGCTTGGGTACCCTCTTCCCCGCCCGGAAGGCATCCAGCGCAGTGGGTTCATCCATCACGCCCTTGATAGACACTTCATAGATCTGGTCAGCGACGTGGATGTTGACGATGATGGTATGCCATTCCCCCAGTTCCAGATTCGGGGCCACAATGGTCTTGTTCTCCCACTTGGTCTTGCTTTCACGCGCGAACAGATTGATTTTGCCGGGTTCCGCTGCGTTCTCAAAACCCATAAAGACGAATCGCTCGACTCCCGTCGAGTTGGGACCCTTCTTGCCGTCTTTGTCGCTGCCCACCATGAAGAACGCGGATCGATTGTCGTCGGGAAGGATCTCCTTGATGTAGACGTCGAACTGGACCGTGAAATCCCCCTTCTGGCCGGAAGTGAACCGCTGGGTCAGGTAGGTGTTGAGCTCCGGGTGCGCCTTGATGATCGCTTTATGGGTCCTGTTCCCGCCGATCTTCCTGGTGCTGAGCTTCAGGAGACCACGGCCCTCCTTCGTGTCCAGCCGACTCTCGTACCAGTCCTGCCCTTTGTCGTCCCGGCGAAGGTACTTCCCCGCCTTGATGCCCTCGAAGTCGCCATCGACGATGAGCTGGGCGGCCACCGGGGCGGCGGCGACAAGAAACCCCAGCAGGGTCACAACCACAACCTGTCCGAAGAAACCTGTTCTCGACATTTCGATCTCCTTGGTAGTCAGGGATACCAGAGCAACATCAGCCTGTGAGTTTACGACAGTCGGCGCGCGAAGTACAGGCAAAGCTGTTGTGCATTGCGCAGTGCAGAAATCCTGTTTCCTACTTTCTATTTCCTGTTACCTTCCTATTCCCTCCCTCGTCCCTATCTTCCCGCTTTCGGACTTCTCACATCCACTTCCACAGCCTCCCCCGGCTGGAGAAAGTACAGGTAGGCGGCCTTGACCGGCTTCTTCAGAATAGAGCGAACGGCCCGGGCATACCAGGCCATCTGCTGTTCATACTCCCGAGCCCGATCCCCGACCTCTGCCGTCCCGATGTGGTCCGACTTGTAATCGATGAGGACATACCGGTCCCCCTCAAGAAATAGCGCATCGATCACACCCTGGATGACGACGAAATCGTCCTCACATGGTTCCGGATCCGGAGCCAACTCGGAAGCAGCGATCTTCATGGTAAAGGGCAGCTCGCGCCGGAGGGTCTCTGCGGACGCCTGCATTCGCCTTCCGAGATCCGAGCGGAAGAAAGCGGCGATCTTCTGCTCGATGTTCTCGCGAACAAGCGCCGTGACGTGTTTATCCGGAATCAGTCCGTTCTCAACCATCGCTTCCATCTGCCGTCGAATCCCATCTTCATCCGGCAGCTCCGCCAACGAGAGATGTTCGAGGATCGTGTGAACGGCCGTCCCTCGCTCTCCGGGCGATAGGGAACCTTCATGGCTTGAGACGGAACTCGGCCCGCGTTCAAAGACACGGTGGAGGAGATCGGGCTCCTCGACGTCTTCGGTCCAGGGATTGAGTCGTCTCTCGATCTTCGTGACACTCTGCTTCCCCGGGAGATCGGCGGCCCGAGACCAGGGATACTCCCAGCGGAGCCGATCCAGGACCGTCGACGTGTTCTCGTCCGGTTCCATCCCCAACGGCTCGAGCCTCGCCAGCGCATCGATCAGGGGGGACTCCTTCTCCGGTCCCGGATGTCCCACCTGCCAACCCCTTACATCGTCGGGTCGATAGACGTGAAGGACAAAGGGACCAACCTCGGCTCTCTCTGCCTTCCCCCGCAGTGCTTCGCATCCACCCCGCTGAGAGGCCAGGACCGAACCCACCCAATCCATGGGTATCCGCGCCCTGCCAAACGGATTCCGCCCGGCCGCGGCGATCCACGTTTCCGGATCCTGCTCCGGATCCACCGTACCGCTCAGGATCAGATGTTCCTTCGCCCGCGTCATCCCCACGTAGAGAATCCGGAGTTCCTCAGCAAGGGATCGCCCGCGCATTCGATCGCGCACAATCTGGAGCGCCACCGAGGACCGGCGTTCTCGCCGGACCGGATCCACGTCCGCACACGCCACACCCAGATCCCGGTCAAAGAGAACGTCGCCCGTGAGGTCCTGCAGATTGAACTTCTTCCCCAGATCGGGGAGGAAAACGACGGGGAACTCGAGTCCCTTGCTCTTGTGGATACTCATCACCCGCACCGCGTCCTCACCCTCTCCGGCGCCCGGAGGCTGGCCGAAATCACCCTCGGCGTCCAGCAGGCGGTCGATGAAAGTGAGGAACCGGCGGAGTCCCTGGGTTCGGAATCGGTCGAACTGGCGGGCGCGATCGTGGAGCTGAAGGAGATTGGCGCGGCGGCGATTTCCGTTGTCGAGTCCCATAACGTAGGCGGGATACCTCGTCTCGGAGAAGATCCGGCCGACCAGGTCGGCCAGGGGACCCCGGCGCGCCAGAGTCCGCCATATTTCCAGGCGAGCGAGGAAACCGTCAATCTTCTCCCGTAGATCCTCATTCGAACCGCTGTCCCGGTACTCCGCCAGGGCGTGGTAAAAGCCGTCATCCCTCCTCGCCAGGCGCACGCGAACGAGATCTTCTTCACTCAAACCCACAAGCGGTGAACGGAGCACGGCCGCCAGCGGAATGTCCTGGAGCGGATTATCGATCACCCGGAGAAGCGACACCAGATCACGGATCTCCGTCGCCGTCAGATACCCCGACGCCGCCTCCGTATAGACAGGTATCCCCCGGTTCTGAAGGACATCCATATAGACGGCCGCCTTGTGCTTCGGGGCCCGGAGGAGCACCACGACATCCCGGTAGGCGAGCGGGCGGTATTCGTCGGAGCCGTGCACTCGAACCTGCATCCCCTCTCCCATGAGCTCATCGATCCTGCGCGCGACGAAGAGCGCTTCACGCTCGGCCGTTTCCCAATCCTCGATCTCGCCGGGTTCCTCTGCTTCCCCACTGCGCCGCGCGATCTTCAGCGGCAGGAGATGGACCTCCACCGGCAGCGGATCACGCGACGCCGGTCCTCCAGGACACGCAGGATACCCGGCCGCATAGACCAGCCGGGCACATTCGTCGTACAGGATCTCCGATTCTCCGTCACGCATGAGAATCTCGAAGACGGCGTTCACGGCATCGATGACTCCCTGGCGCGATCGGAAGTTCTCCCGGAGATCGATGCACCGGTGGTCACCCTCCGCTTCCGGGGAAGATCGTTTGTAGCGCTCGTGGAAAACCTCGGGCTCCGCCTGCCGGAACCGGTAGATACTCTGCTTCACATCGCCGACGGTGAAGAGATTCGGGTGAGCGTCGCCACCTGGAGGGCGCGAGACGAGACTGAGGATCCGCTCCTGGACCCGATTGGTGTCCTGGTATTCGTCAACCAGCACATGGTGGAAACGTTCCCGGAGTGCGCGGGCGACACCTTTCGAATCTTCCTCGAGGATTTCCAGGCACCGCCGCTCCAGGTCGTCGAAATCCACCAGCGCGCGCGATGCCTTTGCCGACGCGTAGGCCTTCCCGAATTCCTCCGCCAATCGAAGGATTCGCGAGGCCAGGGGGGCAAGGGATTCAATCTCCGCGCGGGCCTGCTCCCACCCTCTTCCGGCCACTTCGGTCCTGAGATCCCGGAGCGTGTTCCGGACCTTGTCCATCGCTTTCCCCAACCCTTCGCCCCAGGTGTTGTCCTTCTTCGGAATGCCGGGCCGCCTGCCGGGATCACAGGCCCGGATACCTGCGAGCGCTGATTCCACCTCACCGCCATCAAGCATCGCCAGCCAATCCCCGGCCGTCCGTTCCAGGCCGCCGAGGTACGCCCGGTAGGGCTCTCCAATGGCGTCCGTGGGGATTCTCCCTCGGGCGCGGCCGGCGATATCCAGGTACTCCTCGATGCGATTCCGAATGTATGCGCCGAAACCGTTTCGCCAGAGATCAAGGACGCTCTCTTCAACAGTCTCGCCGCGGACCTTCTTCAGGGCATCCCGATCGGGGAAGGTCTGGAGCTGGGAGTGAATCCGGAGCACCGTTTTCTTCAGCACGGCGTCCAGATCCCACCCTCCGTAGCGGAGGACCACCTCGCGAAAAAGCCGATCCTCCGGCTTGTCATAAAGATTCTCGAACAAATCCTCCAGAACATCCTGCCGGAGGATGTCTCCCTCTCCCTCTTCCATCACAGCGAATTCAGGATCCAGGCCAAGATGGTGGAAGTTCTGCCGGACTACCTCGTGGCAGAATCCATGGATGGTGGAGATGGCGGCCTTGTCCAGGAGTAGAACCTGGCGGGCCAGACGGGTTTCACCCGTCTCCCGCCACTTCTTCCGAAGCGCTTCACCGATTCGGGATTTCAATTGCTGCGCCGCTGCATCGGTGAAGGTCACCGCCAGGATCTCGTCCACCTCCGACCGTGGCTCCGCCTCGGTCACGAGGTGAATGAAGCGGCCCACAAGCACCGTCGTCTTTCCGGCGCCGGCGGCGGAGGACACGATCAGGTTACCGCCGGTCTCGGTGACCGCCCGGCGCTGGCCGTCTGTCAGCTGTGGAGAATGCTCAGGCATCGTCCCCCGCCTCCAGTGCGCGGACCACATCCTCACGTTTCACGGGGTCCAGTGTCCGGTAGTGGTTCTCCGGAGGTTCGAATCGACACACGGCCATGTAGTCGCAGTACGTGCAGGCAGCCGAGCGGCGGATTCTGCAGGGCTCGATCGCGACCCGGCCCGAGAGAATGGCGTCTCCGATGTCGCGCAACCGCTCCTCCGTGGTTCGGATCAGACGGTTCATGACGCCTTCCGGAAGGTGGTCCGAGCCCGAGAGCTTTCCGAGCCCCCCCTCCTTCTTCCGATACATCGAATGGAGCCGGGACCATTGTTGGGGCTCGATTTCCCGATCCAGCCGGAAGGCGCTCTCCTCACCGTAGACGCCCCGCATGCGGTATTCCTTCAGACCGGGAGGCTCGTCTCCTGCGTCGCCCCGCGGCTCGCCCTTCACTTTTCCCATGGGCCGCCGCAGCGGAGCGAAGAAGGCCCCGGCCGGTTGGACGGCGCCTACGCCGAGTGTCTCCCGCGGCACCGATTGCAGAGCCAGAAGATACGTCGTGAGCTGGAGCGCCAGCCCTTGTTCCATTTTCCAGAGATCCTGTTTTTGCTCGGAGAGCTTGTAGTCGATCACCCGCACAAGGAGCGGTTCGGTTCCGGGGACCACGTCCACGCGATCGATCCGTCCCCCGATTCGCAGTCTTCGCCCTTTGCCCAAGTCGAGATCCGGAGCGTTTCGGAACCAGAGCTCGGCCGCCGCGGGCTCGAACTCCGTTCTTCTCGCCTGGAAGAGGAGAACCTCGATGTACTCTTCCAGTGTCCGCCTCGCCTCATCCAGAAGAGCCCGGTTCCGCGCACTGGCCCGAAACACATCGGCCTTGAGGCGGGGAACGGCCTCCTCCAGCTCCTCCCTCACAATCGCTTTGCCCGTTTCCGGATCGAGTTCCGACCACCGCAGGTTCTCCTCTCGCGTCCTCACAAAGAACCGGTGGAGCACCTCGTGATAAAGAGATCCGAGATCCAGCGGTCTGAGTTCGTATGTAGTGCGCTCGGCGAGACCGAGTCCGCTGCGGGCGTAGAACTGAAACGGACACCGGGCAAACCCCTCAAGACTCACCACGCCCGATCGGAGCACCTGACCGTAGAGATCCGCCGCCGGGTCAGGCCCGAGGACGGCCTGATTGCGATAGGCCAGTGCGGGTAGGATCTTCTCCAGCGTGTCCCGAATCTCCGGATCGCCCGCCCAGCGGTCGAAGCCCCGGGCCCACCAGAGCGCCTCCGGCTCATGTCTGGTGGAACGGGCCCCGCTGACGATCGCCAGGGCCAGGTCCGTTCCAAGAAGAACGTCGTCCGGCCCGGCGGGGGTCTCGTCCCGGTCCGGCGCTTCCCGTTCCATCTCC
>JAGLYR010000078.1 GCA_023132135.1 Candidatus Eiseniibacteriota bacterium
GCCAGTTGCCGGAGTCAGAATCCTTACCCTTCGACCCGACACCGTGTTCATCCCGCGGGGCCCTCAATACCATGAACAACCCTTACTACCCGGATCACTCGCGGTCTCCGCTGGTTCAGGCTGGTGTGAAACGCAGGTTTTCGGTTTCTATGGCCGGGATTGCTGTTTCTTCAGGCGCCGGTAGAGGGTTCGTTCGGAGATGCCCAGCAGTTTCGCTGCCTTGCGGCGGTTCCCGCTGGTCTTGCGGATGGCTTCGTCGATCATGCGGGACTCGGCTTCGTCCAGAGTGCGGGGTGGCGCCGGTCCGGTTTCCGAGGGTTCCACGGGAACTCCCCGGAGCGCGCCCAGGAGGATGGACTTCAACTCCGCCAGTTCAGAGCGGAGGGCCAACAGGGTGCGGTAGATAATCTCTCGCTCCGCGTCGTCCTTGGCGGAACTCAGCGATACAGGGAGATTCCGGTGCACCTCGGCACGAACGGTGAGATGGGGAGCCACGTCGTCCACCGTGACAAGTGTGTGCTTCACCAGTACGGTCAACGATTCGATCAGGTTCTTGATCTCCCGGACGTTTCCCGGCCACTCGTTCTGCACCAGCAGTTCCATGGCCTCCGGGGAAAAGCTCTTCCGGGGTGAGCCGTGCCGCGCCGAGGCTTCGGTCAGAAACCGGTCCACCAGAAGCGGGATATCTTCTCGCCGTTCCCGGATCGGCGGGAGCAGGAGACTGACGACTTTCAGGCGGAAGTACAGGTCCCGGCGGAAGGTTCCCTGAGAGACTGCTTCTTCGAGGTTGCGGTTCGTGGCAGCGATCAGCCGCACGTCCGAGCGAATGAGTTGACTTCCTCCCACCCGGTAGTACGCCTGATCCTCAAGCGCTCTCAGTAGCTTCACTTGGAGATTCAGAGGTGTTTCGCCGATCTCGTCGAGGAGCAGCGAGCCGCCGTCGGCCTGTTCGAACCGTCCGGCGTGTCTCGTGGCCGCGCCCGTGAATGCACCCTTCTCGTGGCCGAAGAGATCTGATTCGAGAAGACCCTCCGGGATGGCCCCGCAGTTCACGGCCACGAAAGGTCCGTCGGACCGGGAGCTCATACGATGAATAGCGTGGGCCACCACCTCCTTGCCCGTCCCCGACTCACCGGCGATGAGCACCGTGATGCGGGTGGCCGCCACCTGGCGAATGGTCTCAAACACCTGGAGCATCCGGGGTGAGCGGCCTAGAAGGCCAGTCTCGTCGTCCATCCGTTTGGCGGCCAGCATTTGCTGGATTCGGTGCAGAAGTTGCTCGGAAGAGATTGGCATCTCCAGGTAGTCATCGACGCCGGAGGCCAGAATATCCGTTCTGCGCCCAAGCGAGACAGGAGGACCTATCAGGAGGATAGTGGCTCCCGGGTTTCGGGACCGGGCCCGGCGTGTGATCGTCAGTCCCGAAGTTCCCTCGAGCCTAGCCTGGATCATGACGAAATCGAAGGGGGCCTGATCCAGTTGCTTCATGGCGTCGACAGGAGAGTCGGCGAGCTCAATGCCGATACCTTCCTCAGTGGCCAGCCGGGCGACATCTGGCAGTCCGCTTGATGTTGATCCGACCAGAAGAACTCGGGGAGTTTCCGTCACGGAGTCGCTCCGTATCCTGAATACTACGTCATCTGACCTGAGCAGAAAGATGATGCTGGATTCAGGCTAGCACATGCCTGGAAAGCCGGTCAACCGGCTTTTGCGCAATGCCTTATGAGTCCAAAAGCGCTTGACAGTCGCCCGGCGGTCTGATAGTTTAGCCGACGTGTGTGTTGCGGGTGCGGGTTCGAGAAGGTGCTGGGGGTGTGCGAGAATGGTGGGGCCAGACGTGGAGTGGAGGGTGCCTGCTCGTCTTGCACACGGGTGAGAGGAGAAGCTGTCATGGGTTCTGGCGACGCTATCCTGATCAAAAAAGACCGGACTAGCAGCACTTATGATATTCTTCTGCAGAAGGCTGTCAAAGAGGGGCGCGTGGGTGGGAAACACCGCTGCCCGGTGTGCGGGATGCGGTTCAGAACCGAGAAGGATGCATCCGCCTGTTGCGCCAAGGTGTATCTGAAAACCTGAGGAAGCAATGCCGAAAATCAAGACAAATCGAAGCGCGGCCAAGAGGTTCAAGAAGACCGGGGGTAGCGGTCTCAAGAGAGAAAGAGCATACGCGAGCCACTTGTTGAGCAGCAAGTCGAGGGGCCGGAAGCGGCGTTTGCGCAAAGGTACGTCCGTGTCTTCCGCGGACCTGAGGCGCGCGAAGCGGCTGCTCGGCCTGGGTTAGATCTGGCGACACAATGCCCCATGGTCTTGAGAAGCAAAAGCTGATACGGGGTTCTCGAACCTTCGCGGCCATCACCATCGCCGCCTTCGCTCTGCTGGCGGTTCTCACTACTGATGCTACGACGTGGAAGGGCCTTGCGCAAATGAGGCCCTTCGCCCTTCCTCTGGTCCTTGGACTGGTGTTCATCAGCTGGTTCGCAAACGCGGTCAAGATCCGGATCCTGGCAGATGGCATAGGTTCCAGGATCAGTGTGTGGTCCTGTTTTCGCGCGCATATGGCCAACCTGTTCCTGTCGGCCGTAACACCGTTTCAGACCGGGGGCGGAGCCGCGCAAATCTACGTTCTATGGCGCGAGGGTCTGTCCGTTTCCCGCGCTACGGCAGCGAGCCTCGCTGGCGCACTGATCACCATCGTCTTCCTCTTCTCGGGCGGAGTCGCTGTTCTTGTGATCAGACCCGGCCTCGCGGAGAACATTGCTGTGAGGGTGGTCACGATTTTCGTGATCACCGTGTTCTGCTTTGCGTTTTTCCTCTTCTGGGTTGGGTTTTTCAAGCCACAGTGGGTGTCTGGAATTGTCCGGGTTGCGGCGCGCGTGGCGGAGCGAGTTCCTTTTGTCCCAAAGGACCGGGTGCGGGAATTCCACGACTGGTTTTCCCAGGAGCTGGCGGATCTCATTGCCTACCTCCGGATCTACCTGACGGACAGGTTGGGAGTTCTTCTCAAGGCGGCGCCGCTCGGCGGTATCTCTATCCTCGCCAATTGCCTCATTGCATATGCCATCATGTTCGGGATGCGAATCAGCCGTGATCCGGGCGAGGTTCTTATGGCCCAGATGCTGATCTACTTCATTGTCTACTTCTCGCCGTCGCCGGGGGGAAGCGGAGTAGCGGAAGCGGGGGGGGCATCCCTCATGGCTGCGCTGATTCCCCTCCAGCAGCTGTGTGTCTACATTGTCCTCTGGCGTTTCTTCAGCTATCTTCTGGGCGTCGGTCTGGGAGCCGTTGTGATCATGGGTTTGTTGCGGAGCGGGACACAAGACGCAGAGCGAATTCTTGTGATCCGGCCAGACCGTCTCGGTGATGTGGTTCTGGCCACTCCTCTCATTCATGCTCTCCGGGACCGGTATCCCAACGCGTACATTGCCGCCCTCGTTCGACCCTACACAGAGGCCGTGCTCCTGGGGAACCCGCGGTTGGACAGGATTCTCCTGGACGATCCTGCCGGTAGGGACAGCGGTTTTCGGGGATTCTGGTCCCTGGTGTTCCGTCTGCGAAGGGAAAGATTCGGGACGTCCCTCATGCTCATGCCCACTCGCCGTCATGCGCTGGCCGTGCTCCTGGGCGGGATCCCCCGCAGAATTAGTGTAGGGCGGAAGCCGTATGAAGTCCTGACGGGGAGCAAGCCCGCCGGCCGGAACCGGGACGATCCTGTGAGGCACGAAGCGGACTACTGTCTTGACCTTGGGCGGGTTGTCGGAGTCGAATGCGGGGATCTGCGGCCGGAGGTTTTTCTTGACGAGGAAGAGAGGGCCGAGGCGCGTGGTTTCCTGGAAGCGGCCGGCTTGGGAACGGGCACCGTTGTGGGGGTGCATCCGGGTAGTGGGGGCTCGGCTCCGAATTGGGACAGGGAGCGATACCGGACTCTGGTCCGGGGTCTTGTAGAGACGTTGGGAAGTTGGATTGTGGTGACGGGGGATGGGAGTGAGCCACGGATGGACTGGGGTGGGGAGGGTTGGGGGGAAAGGGTTTTGGATCTCACGGGTCAGCTGACCGTTCGCAGGCTGATGAGTGTCCTCTCGTGTTTCGACGTGCTGGTGTCTTCGAGTACCGGCCCGATGCATTTGGCCGCAGCCCTGGGCATTCCCTGCGTGGCGATGTTCTGCCCGCGCAAGGCTTGCAGTCCGGCCCGGTGGGGACCTCTGGGCAACGGTCACCGGATCATTGTTCCCGGTTCGGAGCGCTGTGGCCGCTGCGGGCCAACCCGCGATCCAGAGTGCAGGTTTCAAGATATCCCTGTTTCTGATGTGTTGGCAATGGTTTCGGGGATTGTCGGATAGGCGGAGAAAGCGCTTGCAGGGGCGGCATTCCCTGTGATATACTCAAATCGGGTGAGTATCGGCTTTGAGACTCGCAAGGTGCGCGAGTGTGTTGAGCGAAAGGGGGACAAGGCCTATCGAATCGTTGTTCCTGGTGTTGGAAGCGTGTTACAACACTGTAGATACGATGTGAAAGGTGGTAAGCGCATATGGGCAACCGCTACAGGCTGATTTCTCTGCTGGTCGTTGCGGTGGGGGCCCTGGTTGCTTCAACGGGTCCGGCTTTGGGGTTCACGCTTGAGGATTTTGAGGCGTACGTAAACAACGCCGAACTGAATGCAGCGTGGGTACCCTCGTCCAATGGAACGGAGTTCCTTGAAGCCACCGCCGTCTTTGAACGTGAGTTGGCGATGGGCATTAGCTACAACTGCGGGCTGGGCGATTTCTCTACGGTATTCACGTATGATGTCGCCCAGGACTGGACGTCTTTCACAACATTTTCGCTGATGTATCTGGGGACCGCAGGGAGCTCGAGCGAGAGACTCGTAGTCGAGCTCCGGGACCAGTGGGGCAATTACGTGAGGGGTCCCGCCGCGAGCGGCGCGACACAGGCACTTGGCTGGACAGAGTATTCGATGGATATCTCTGGCTGGGCCGATCGGGAGTGGATGAAGGAGATCAGGATCTGGGTCGAGGCCGATGGCTCGGGATCGGGCAGTATCTACTTTGACTACCTTCTTCTACCCAACGCGATTTCCGTGGATGGAGACACCTGGAGCCGTATCAAGTCTATCTACGGGAACAAGAAGCGCGGTCAGTAAGACGAGCAAGTGTTGAGACTGAAAGAAGCTCCAGGAGGGGGCGTCCATGCGGGCGCTCCCTTTTTCTATTGACAGTCTCAGACGAGGGACGATAAGGTGGTTCAGCGCTTGGGGTTGCAGTCTTGGGCGCGGGAGCGGGATGCCCGCCCGGCCTGCTATGCCGTGGACGGACAGAGCGTTGTCACCGGACGGGAAGCGGTTGCTGAGCAACGGGATGCGTCAGTTGAAGGAGATAGTGCTGTGACGAAAGCCGATCTGGTTGAGGAAATCGCCAAGCGTACCGGTCTGACGAAGAAGGATATCGGGCAGGCTGTCGACGGATTCATCGAGGCGATGAAGAACGCCCTGACCGAAGGCCATCACATTGAAATCCGGGGATTCGGCACGTTCAGTGTGAAGGATCGCAAGGCGAGAACCGCCCGGAATCCTCGCACGGGGGAGGCAGTTCCTCTTCCTCCACGCCGTGTTCCGGTATTCAAGGTCTCCAGGGATCTGAAGGAACGGGTCCTCGGGAGCTGGGACTAGCCTGGACTATGCACAAATCCGGATGGATTCGCACAGAGTCCAGGCAGAGCAATAGAGAAGTAGACAATAGAAAATAGATCCCGGACAAAAGCATCATAGAAACACTTTCACCCCGGTCACCTCTCTCCTTCTCTCCTCTCGCACTCCCGCAATCGTCGGAGCCAAGAGCCTGATATCCGCACTGGCTTCCGGCCGCTGGTGAGAAATGCAGGCTAATGTGTTGTTCTGGCAGGCCGATGGATCCCACAGGGGGAGGATGTGATACAAAGCGGGCTAGGCCCTGCGGTCAAAGCAAACACGGTGACGCACCGAAGGTGTCGAAATGCCTGAATGTCCATTCTGCAACGAAAGCGCTGAGTCGGAGGATCGGTTCTGCGGGAAATGCGGGGCGGAGTTGACAATCTGCTGTTCGACTGAGCGGCACAGGGAGACCGTACCGGTCATGAGTGTGGCGCAAGTCCGTCGCCGCTTGGGAGCGGTGTACTACCGTCGGGGCAATCGCCGCGGGGCGATGGAGGTCTGGGCGAAATCCCTTGAGCTCGAACCCGACAATGAGGAGGCGCGGGCTCTCATGATCCAGGTCGAATTGGAACTGGACGCGGAGTCATAGGAAGGGTTGGGGATGACCAGAGAATGCGCGTGCTGCGGGAGCCAGGTTCGTCCCGGGAATCACTTCTGCACCCATTGTGGAATTGCGTGGGGGCAGGGAAAAGCGCCGCGGGCTGCCGTCGTTCTGCTGCATGGTCGCAGGGAGTGGGGTCGGCGAGCCATCACGAATCGAGCTGTACAGATTGGCAGCGGCAAATTCTGCGAAATCGTGTTCAATGATCCACTTGTTTCGGAAAGACACGCCAGGATCGTCTACTCCGACGGTTCCTTCTGGATCGAAGATCTCGCCAGCCGGAACGGCACCTTCGTCAATGGCGGGCGGATCGACAGGCGGAATGTCCTGCGGGATGGGTATCTGGTGCGGGTAGGTTCCTCTATGCTTCGATTTGAGCAGCATCCGGCCGAGCGCATATCCATAACATAATCTTTTCAAACTTGACGGGTTCGCGCCCGGTGTGTACACTTGGCGCGGAGTTGCGAATACTGTAACGAGTATGGCGAAGTGAGTGTGGCTCTCACGTGTGAGGGCCCGGTAGATACAACGCCGCAGCAGATGGCTGGTGAGCAACGCGGGCCAGGGAAGTGAAAGGGGGGTGCTGTGCTTTCAAAGGAGGAGCTCGGGAGGAGACTGAAGCGAACTCGGGCCGCAAAAGATATGACGCTCAAGAATGTGGAATCGCTCTCGGGTGTTTCGGCGACGCATATCTCGCAGATCGAGCGCGGCATGACCTCTCCTACGGTGGGTGCGCTTCAGAAACTGGCCCGTGCCCTGGAGAAGGAATCGGTCTATTTCCTTGAGGAAGTGGAACTGGAAGAGGTTTCGGTGGCGCGCGATCCTGTCAGTACGGTCATCCTCTCGGAGAATCCCGCGGTCATGTTCCGGAACCTCTCGCACGGCATCCCGGGTGGAAAACTCCACATCGGCCGTCTGGAACTGGAGCCTGGCAGTCGGGCAACGGGTGAACCGCACCACCATGAGGGTGAGGAATGCGGCGTCGTGGTGCGGGGGACCATGGAGATCCGGATAGAGGATCGGTCCTACACGCTGAATCCCGGAGATACGATTCACTTCAACGCGACCCGACCGCATTCCTACAGCAACCCGGGCGAGGAACCGGCAGAAGCGATCTGGGTTACCTCTGCACCGAGTTTCATCTAGCCCTCCTGTCATGCGGCGGAGCGGAAAACGGTGTGTGAGCAGTGTGTGTAGAGCGGGGTACGCGGGGACTGGCTGTGGCACATGGGTTGCGCGCTGGGTGTTGCTGGTGACTGTGCTAGAAAAGGGTTGACAGCGCGGCATGTGTTGTATAGACATGTGGTGTATAGGTTGTTTGGGTTTGTCAGCCTGCGAAAGTGAGGTGAGACCATGAACAAGGCTGAGCTTGTTGCGGCAGTGGCGAAGGCGGCGAAGATGTCGAATCGCCAGGCGAGACTTACCGTGGATGCCACCCTGAATACCATCAGGAAGAACACGAAAAAGGGTGTGAACATTGCCGGCTTCGGCAGCTTCACGGTAACGCATCGCAAGGCAAGACGGGGGCGGAATCCTCGCACTGGCGAGGAAATCAAGATTGGCGCTCGGAGGAGTGTGAAGTTCAAGGCGGGCAAGGCGTACAAGGGTATGGTGTAAGCCTTTCGCTGTGAACTGGGGAGCAGGATGGGGTGTCACGTCCCATCCTGTTTTCCTTGTCGGAAGAGCGGGCGACCGGGGGGAAGATGCTACTGGATGAACTGCGGGAGAAGGCGATGGTCTGCCGTCGTTGTGATCTTGCGAACGGCAGAACGCACGTGGTTTTCGGAAGCGGCAACCCGAAGGCCGACGTGATGTTCGTGGGAGAAGCTCCTGGTTACCATGAAGACCGGGAGGGTGAGCCGTTTGTGGGTGCTGCGGGCCAGTTGCTGAGCCGTCTCCTGGAGAGCATCGGTCTCTCGCGGGCGGACGTCTACATCGCGAACGTGCTCAAGTGCCGGCCTCCAGAGAACCGGGACCCCACAACCCTGGAAGTGGAAACCTGCAAACCCTACCTTCTCCGGCAAATTGAGATTATCTCACCCCGGATTGTGGGAGCGCTGGGGAACTTCGCGACGCGGGTCCTGACCGGAAGACGGACAGGAGTGACAAAGCTGCGTGGTGAGCCGATCCAGATCGGCAACTTCTTCGTCCTGCCGATGCTGCATCCTGCGGCTGCCCTGCACCGCGGGAGTTTCCAGTCATCTGTGGAAGAGGACTTCCAGTTCCTCAAGAACCTTCTGGCCGCAGATCTCGAGCCGGAGCCGAGGCCGGAACAGATCGATCTATTCTAGCCTGTGTTTCTCACCAGTTTTCTGCTACGGTTCCGGTCCATGGGCTACGAGACGCCTTTTCCCTCATCGCTTCCTCAGCGTAGCCACGGCTACGCCTCCGGGA
>JAGLYR010000079.1 GCA_023132135.1 Candidatus Eiseniibacteriota bacterium
CGGCCCCTCGCGACGAAACCTGGTGAGAAACACAGGCTAAATGGGACGATGCTCTGACCGGCTCAGAGCCGACACAGTGGCCATGCCGCGGGGCCCCCAATACCATGGACAACGCTTGCTGCCCGGATCACTTGTGGTCTCCGCTGACTCAGGCTGGTGAGAAATGCAGGCTAGGAGCCATTGGCTGTACGTGATCGGAGTCACAGGGTTCCTGGCCTGTGCGGGGGCTGGAGACCTTGCGCACGCTCAGATCACGGCTTTCGGCAAGAACAAGGTCCAGTACGCTCACCTCGACTGGCAGGTGATGGAGAGCGAGCACTTTCGTCTCCACTTCTACCCCGAGGAGCAGCAACTGGCGGAGATGGCCCTCGCTCTGGCGGAGTCCAGCTACACGTTTCTGGCCGTTAAATTCCGCCACGAGATCCTCGAGCCCGTCCCCCTGGTGATCTACAGCGCCCACGCGTACTTCGAGCAGACGAACATCATTCCGCAGTTTCTGCCGGAGGGCGTCGGTGGATTCACCGACTTCATGCGGTCCCGCGTCGCTCTGCCCTTCAGCGGCAGCCGCGCCGACTTCCGGAGAATTCTGCAGCATGAGTTGGTCCACGCATTCCAGTTCTCCTACCTGGACCGGGTCTACCGGCTTCACCCAAAGGGCAGCTACCTGATTCCTCCTCTCTGGTTCATGGAGGGATTGGCGGAGTACTGGTCCCGTTCGTGGGACTCGGAAGGCGACATGATCCTCGCCGATCTTCTCCTGAATGGGGAACTTCCCGATATCCCCGATCTCTGGCAGCTGGGTTTGTCCTTCGCGTCGTACAAGGCAGGCCAGTCGCTGGTGGGCTTCATCGCCGAGAACTACGGCGAAAACAAACCAGCGCTTCTTCTGGAACTGATCTGGACTGCCGGGACATTCGAGGATTTATTGGAGACGGTGTGCGGCGTTCCCGTTGAGGAGATCAACCGCAGGTGGAAGGACCAGCTCCGGCGGACGTACTATCCCACTGTTCGCAGTCGTCAGGCACTGGAGGAGTTCTCGACACCGGTGACCGAGGGCTCGGTTGACCTCAAGCCTACGCACGTGCCGGGAGAAGAGGAGGCCTTTCTCTACTTGTCATACCACCTCGGATCCCCGGCGATCCTTGTCGGAGACATGGATAGTGGAGACACCCGCGTCTTTCTCAAGGCGGGGAGTTCCAGCCGGCTGGAATCCCTGCACATCTTCGGTAGCCGGGTTGATGTCTCGACAGATCGCCGGGTGGCCTTCGTGTCCAGAGCAGGGGGGCGTGACGCCCTGCAAATCTACGATGTGGCGACCGGGAAGAGTGAGAGATGGCGGAAATTCCCGGGACTGATCTCCCTGAGTTCTCCGACTTGGTCGCCGGACGGGCGGCAGTTGATTTTCTCCGCGCTGACAGAAAGCGGTTACTCGGATCTCTTCCTCTGGGACACGTCAACCGACGAGTTGAGGAGGCTGACCCGCGACCGGTTCCTGGATCAGGACCCGGACTGGTCTCCCGACGGGCGCTGGGTTGTGTTCAAGTCGGACCGGACCGCGTACGGTGAGCAGGGGCACACGAATCTGTTTCTACTCGATCTCCAGTCGGACCGGATTCTGTACCTCACCGCCGGGGCATGGACCGATCAGGCACCCCGCTGGGATCCCGAGGGAGCACGGGTCGCGTTTTCTTCTGATCGGCACGGTCGGTACGACCTCTACGTGGTCGACCGGCAAGGAAACGGTTGCCGGCTGACGCGCGCTCAGACCAAGGCCACCGATCCCGAGTGGATACCGGGTGGGGGTTGGCTCTTCTCCGGGTTCGAGAAGAACCGGTTCCGCGTGTTCCGCCTGGACGACGCTCCGGATTCGGCCGAAACGGTGGCACTGAGTCTCCCGCGTTGTCGTCAGGCATGGGTGTGGTCGAAGGGTACGTTGCCTGATGGAGTAGAAATCCGGCCCTATCGTCCGGATTTCTCCCTTGAGATCGCTCAGGGAGGAGTAACATTCGGGCCCTACCAGACGGTTGGCCAGGGTTTTCAGGCAGCGCTGGGTGATCTTCTGGGCGATCGTCTCCTTTTCTTTCAGCTGACCAACGCGGCCCACACAGCTTCCGACTTCCTGTCCCGTTTCAACGTTGGCGTCGCCTACATGAACCTCTCGGGGAGGACCAACTGGGGCGTCAGCGCGTTCCACACATCGGGCGACTTCCTCAATGAAATCGGAACCCCGTTCTTCAAGAGCGAAAGCGGGGTCGGACTGCTCCTGAACTTCCCGTTCTCCCGGTTTGCTCGTCTGGAGTCCGGAGTCACAGCTATGTACGGTGAAAGGGAGAACCTTGGTCCGAGCCGGTCCAGCGGATTCATGGTGGCCAACTACCTGGCCTGGGTCTACGACACGTCGGTATGGATTCCCACCGGCCCCATGGACGGCTGGCGCTTACGCATGGGAGGCGGATTCACCATGAACACGCGGGTTGCGGAGGCCGAGAACGGTTTCGTGGAGGCAGACCTCCGGCGCTATCTTCGATTGTCGCTCCGGAGCGCTCTGGCCTTCCGGGTTGTTGGGCGGGCCGCGGTCGGACGCAACCCGGTGCGGTCGGTTCTGGGGGGTCCGCTTTCCCTTCGCGGGTACGATTGGCGTTCCATTTTCGGGACCCGGTCGCTGCTCCTCAGTGGAGAGATTCGGTTCCCCTTTGTAAAGAGGTTCGTGATGGATTTCCCAATCGGCAACCTGGAGTTCCCCGGAATCCAGGGTGTGGCCTTTGTGGATGCCGGGAATGCCTGGGAGAAAGACGAGGATGTGCCGAGACCGGTGGGATCCGTGGGCGTAGGACTTCGGATGGCCCTGGGGATGTTCATGGTACTGCGCCTGGACTTTGCGCGGAGGACCGATTTTCGCGAGATTGAGGATCGGACCGACACGCAGTTCTTCGTAGGCTGGAACTACTAGCTCTGACGCGGAAAACGAGACACTCCGGGACTTGCGGGGCAATCCATGATATGGAATCTCGCGATTGCAGTAGGGACCGCGGCGATCCTGGTTGCGAGTGCGCATCCGGGCAGCGCGGTGGAAATCCCCGCTGTTCAGTGGCACGAGGATCTGGGGCGCGGGATTGTGGCGGCTCCCTGTGTGGACGGGGACATCTGCATTGTCCCCGTCGTGGATGGGAAGATCGTGGCCGTCGATATTGCGCAGGGTCGGATCCGGTGGAAGCGGAAGCCGGTGCGATCGCTCGTCATGTCCCCGGTTCTGGTGGGCGAAGGGATCTACGCGGCCGGTGCCCACGGGAGGGACGGGGTTTTCCGGATGGATCGTTCCTCGGGAAGAGTGCTGTGGCGGGTGAGTCGGGAAGGAGCGTTTTCCGGACTCTGTGCGGTCGGGAAAGCGGTGATCGCCGTCCAGACGGGTGGAGTGATCATTTGCCTGGAGCAGGAGACGGGAGACCTGCGATGGAGCCGGTCCGCGAGTTCGCTGATCCTGAGTTCGCCGGTCGCGCTGGAATCCCGTGTGTTGATTCCAACGATCGGAGACTCCCTCTATTGCTTCGCTGTCAAGGACGGTGGCATGGTCTGGGGAGTTGAGATCCGCGGGGGTGTTGCGGGGTCTCCGGTGGTGGTGGAAGACACCCTGTTTGTGGTCGGCCAGGCGGGCGGCATCTCTGCTCTGTCCGTGGAGGACGGGACGACTCTCTGGCATCGCGAGACAGGGGATCATTTCGTCGCGGGGCCTGTTTGTGGATCTCCCGGTCTGTTTCTTGTCAGTGTCGAGGGACGGATCCGGCGTCTTGACTCATCCGGAGGGGATACTGTCTGGTGCAGGAATCTGGGAACAGTTCTTCGAGCCCCACCGGCGTTGGCATCGGGGGAGGTCGTTGCAGGAACTGTGGCGGGGGATCTTGTGGCCCTGGACGAGGGCACGGGCGAGATCCGCTGGGAAATGTCCCTCCACGGAGGGATCGAGGCCCCGGTAGTGGAGGTGGGCGGGTGGGTGGTGGTGGGCACGGACCGCGGCGATCTTTATGCAGTATCCGCACACTGACTGCGTGCATGGCACAAGTTGAAAACGGAAGGGTGAGGCGGCGCGTGAGCGGCATGACAGCAGGACAAACGGGCAAGCAGGCGATGTTGATTGTGTTGCTTCTCGGAGTTGTTGTTGGGGGGGGCGCGAGCGGCGCGTTTGGCTCTTCGCAGCCCGATCCACCACCGGCGGCCGTCAAGTTGCCGGGGGAGAGGATATGGTTGCCGGCGGGAGCAGACACGTCCACCTTGACCCACCCCGGCTTCCTGCAGGCGACGGGGGCGCCGGAGGTCCCGGGCCGGGATGTCCTGGAAGTTCGTACCCGCCGGACCACGCTTCGGTGCGGATTGCTCCTGCTGGGCGCGGGGTCGGCCGCCTTGGGGGTCCACTACAAGGGTCGGGCCGACCAGGCGTACGATGCATACCTGCACACCGGGAACCTCCGCAAGATGAGAGATGCCTTTGGCGACGCCGAGCGGTACGATCACTATGCCCTCGGATGCTGGGTGGTTGCGGAGGTGTCACTCATGGGTTTCCTGTATCTGCTGATGCGAACGCAAGAACCTGAGAGATGGAGTTTCCGGACCACGGTGGAAGAAGCCGATGGCCACTCCGGAGTTCAGGTGGAGGTGCGATTCTAGTGCGGAGCCGGACGGCAACCATACTGGCGGCTCTTCTGGTCCTTGTGGGGGTGGATGGGGGCTGCGGCACCCGCTCCCGCGACAACCCCCTGGATCCCGACAATCCCGGGACAGGGGGCACGGCTCCCAATTTCAACGCCATCGCCGGCGACGGGGAGGTCTCGGTGAACTGGTCGGCGATGGGAATCGATGATCTGGAACAGGTGGCCGTGATCCGGCGGGTGTGCGGGGGTGTGGCGGAGACCCTGAGCACCCAGCCGGGGCAGGCCTCCGGCTGGGTCGACACCTCTGCGGTCAACGGGATCACGTATGAGTATTGGGCGCGATACACCATACTGGAGGATCCCGCGGTTCACCTCTCCAATGTGGACCTGGCCACTCCGGGGGCTGGACGCGTCTGGGTAGTGGATGAGAGTTGGGGCGGGTTGCGGCGGGTGGCGCCTGATGCACGGGATCTGGTGTGGAAGTTGCCCTACAGCGGCTATTTCCGTTCCTTGGCCGTCGATCACAGGCGCGGCCGCGCGTGGTCGGTTGCCTGGTCCCGGAACGAGGTTGTGGGTGTGGATTCCCTGGGACACATTGTCGCGACCGTCCCTACGGAGTCCCCTCGGACGGTTGCGGTGTACGAGGAAGACGGAAGCATCTGGGTGGCGGCGCAGTGGGGCGTGGGTTGCTTCACCTCCTCCGGAGATCTGCTGTTTGCGGACAGCACCGTGACGGAGCCCAAGGATATTGCCGTAGATCCGGCGAGGGGAACCTGCTGGGTGGCGGAAGGAACGGGTAGCATCTGGATCAGACATGCCGATGGTACCACGGGGCGAGTGTTCAATTTCGACTATCCCTTCGCGATCTCCATTGCAGAGTCCGACGGAGGGGCGTGGGTTGTCGATGCCGGATCGCGGCAGGTGTACCGCCTGGCAGGCGGTGCGGGGGAGATTGTGGGGCAGGTGGCGGGGTTCGCTCAGCCCGTGGATGTCGCAGCGTCTCCATCCGGGGGAGCCTGGGTTGCGGACTGGGGCGCGGGGGCTGTGGTCTGGGTCAGTGACGTTGCGGAAAGAGGCCCAGCGATCGGGGGATTTGATCATCCCCGCGGAATCGCCGTGGGCGACTCGGGGAACACTGTGTGGGTCGTGGAGGCCCTCGCGGGCCGGGTTACGAAGGTGAGCACCGACGCCGATCTCCGGGTGAGCATCGGCGGCCTGGATTTCCCGAAAGATATTGCAATTGCCCGGTAGCGCGGCAGCGCGTAGTTTGTTGACAAGCAAGGGGTGCTGCGCGATACTGGCTTGGCTCAGAGGCTCCGACCGGATTCGCATTCCTTTGGGCCGGATGAAGGGGTATGCCTTTTCCCGCCCGGCAATGTGGAGTTCGGCTGTTCAGGCTTGCTACCCACAGAGTTAGGACGCATGACACCGAAGAAACACAGGAAGGTAACCGAACCCAGGAAGCAGGAAGCGGCTTCTACTGAACCAGTCACCAGCGAGAGTGCTCCCTTGCGAAAGCTCCCCACCCTCTTTGACAACCTGTACGAGTTGGTTGTAGCTGCGGCCACCCGTGCGCGCCAGATCAATGCCGGCTCGCCCACTCCTCTGGAGGAGAAAGACGACCGACCACTCAACATTGCCCTCAGGGAAATCGCCGCCGGGAAGACCAAGTACAAGCTCGGGGACGACAGCGCGGAAGAGTAGGCGGATGGCATACAAGCTCCTGGATCACGGTGCCGATCTGGGTATCGAGATCCGGGCGCCTTCTCAGAAGGGGCTCTTTGTCGAAGGCGCGCGGGCGCTGTTTGACGTGATCGGGACTCTCGGGTCGACCAGGTCCCTTGTGGAAGAAGCCGTCGAGATCGAAGGTGAAGATGTCGAGGAGCTGCTGCGCGGGTGGCTGTCGGAAATCCTGTTTCGCTGTGTCGCGCGGAAACGGGTGTTCTGCGATTTCGAAATCCTCGAGCTGAATCGGCACCGGCTCCGGGCTCTGGCCAGGGGAGAAGCTTTCGACGCGGCAAGGCACCCCTTTGAACGGGAAATCAAGGCTGTGACCTTCCACGGGCTGGAAGTGATCCGGGAAGCACACGGGTGGCGGGCCACGGTGATCTTTGATGTGTAGGGGTGGATGATGAAGACGGGTGAGATCACTCTGGAAAAGATCGACGATTGCCGCTGGCGGATCCCGGCCACGGGCCAGATGCGGGTTCCCGGTCTCATTTTTGCCACCGAGGCGCTCCTCCCCAAGATCCAGCAAGACCAATCAGCCCGGCAGGTTGCCAACGTTGCCCACCTTCCCGGGATCCTCACGGCTTCCATGGCTATGCCCGACGTGCACTGGGGCTACGGTTTTCCGATCGGCGGGGTTGCAGCGACATCCGTCGACGATGGAGTAATTTCACCCGGTGGCGTGGGCTACGACATCAATTGCGGTTGCCGTTTGATGAGGACGAACCTCAGGAGTCGCGATGTTGAATCCAGGATGGCGGACCTGGTGGAATCCCTGTTCCGGAATATCCCCTGTGGGGTCGGTGGCGCGGGAACCATCCACCTCTCTGAGAAGAAGCAGAAACAGGTTCTGACCTTGGGCGCCCGCTGGGCGGTGGAAAACGGGTTTGGGGAATCAAGCGATCTGGAACGAACGGAGAACAACGGGTGCATGCACGACGCGGATCCGGACGCCGTGAGTCCCCGGGCTTTGGAACGCGGACGGGACCAGCTGGGGACCCTGGGTTCAGGAAATCACTTCGTCGAAGTGCAGGTGGTGGAAGAAATCTACGACGCCCAGGCTGCCCGGGCCTTCGGTCTGGAAACGGACCAGGTCACCGTGATGATCCACTCCGGTTCCCGCGGGCTGGGATACCAGGTCTGCGATGACTACCTCAAGGTCATGAACCGGGCCGTGAGGAAATACGGGATTGTTCTCCCCGATCGGCAGCTGGCCTGCGCACCCTTCCAGTCTGAGGAAGGGCAAAGGTACATGATGGCAATGTCGTGCGCGGCAAACTATGCTTGGGCAAACCGGCAGTGTCTGATGCACTGGACCCGGAAAACCTTGGAGAAAGTGCTGAGGATAGGACCGAGAGACCTGGGTATGCATCTCGTCTACGACGTGTGTCACAACATCGCCAAGGTGGAAGAACACGTCGCGGACGGTCGTCGTCAGAAGGTCTGCGTCCACCGCAAGGGAGCGACCCGCGCTTTCCCGGCGGGCCACCCGGACATACCGTGGGTGTACAGAAAAGTGGGACAGCCGGTTTTCATCCCCGGGGACATGGGTACCAGCTCTCACGTTCTGGTGGGCACGGAAGGTGCGATGGCGGAGACCTTTGGGAGCACGTGCCATGGAGCAGGCCGGGTCAAGTCCCGGGGAGAGGCGAGCCGGACCTTCCGCGCGGAGGATCTTCTGAAATCCCTTGCCGAGCGGGGTGTCTGTGTCATGGCCAAGCGCAGGAAGACTCTCGTAGAAGAAGCTCCGGATGCATACAAGGATGTCGATCAAGTCGTCGATGTGGTAGCTCGTGCGGGAATTTGCCGGAAAGTAGCAAAGCTGAGACCACTCGGCGTGATCAAGGGATAGTGCGAGTCTGCCGATCAGGTGAAGAAGACCGCCCCGGTGAACGAAGGATAGCGAATGGACAGTGACTCATCCGGCGAGGATTTCGAGCAAGTCCTGGCTCAGCCCGAAGAGATCAGCGTCCCCGGCGAGATTGGAATCATTCCTCTCCGGGATGCGGTGATCTTTCCTCATCTGGTTGCTCCGCTTGTCATCGGACGGCCCAAGTCCCTGGCCGTGGTGGATGAAGCCATTGCCGGCGACCGTATTGTCGGTCTGGTAGTTCAGCGCAACGAGAAGGAAGATCCCTCCGTCGACGACCTCTACCCCGTGGGAACGGCGGTTCTCATCCTCAAGATGCTGAGGTTCCCCGATGACACCACGCGCCTGCTGGTCCAGGGAGTCGCGCGTGTCCGGGTCTCGGAGTTCCTCCAGACCGAACCCTACTTCAAGGCCCGCGTGATCCCCGTGACCTCCAAACGGGAGCCGACCGTTAAAGTCAGGGCGCTGACGAGAAGCGCGACCGGGTTGTTCAACAAGATCGTTTCCCTGACGCCTCATCTCCCGGAAGAACTGGCTGTGGCAGTCATGAACCTGGGAGATCCTTCCCGCACGGCCGACCTGATCGCATCCTCGATCAACCTGAGCGTTCATGAGAGGCAGGGCATTCTCGATCTGGCTGATGTGAAAAAGCGGCTGGAGAAGGTGTACGAGTACCTTGGCCGGGAGGAGCAAGTCCTGGAACTGGGCAGTGAGATCCAGGCGCAGGTCAAGGAGGAGATGGACAAGTCGCAACGCGAGTACTACCTCCGCCAGCAGCTGAAGGCCATCCGGAAGGAGCTTGGCGAAGAGGACGAGATGGAAGCGGAGGTGCGGGAGATCCGCTCCAGAATCGAGGCTGTCGGGATGCCCGAGGAGGCCAGGAAACAGGCGGAGACCGATCTGGAGCGCCTCTCCAGGATGGTTCCCATGGCGGCCGAGTACTCTGTGGTCCGGACGTACCTGGACTGGTTGATGGAATTGCCCTGGTCCAAGACCACGGAGGACCGGTTGGACGTTCGCCATGCCCAGAGGATCCTGGATCACGACCACTACGACCTGGAGCAGGTGAAAGAACGGATTCTCGAGTACCTGGCGGTCCGGCAGCTGAAGGAAGACCAGCGCGGCTCGGTGCTCTGTTTCGTTGGACCGCCCGGCGTGGGCAAGACATCCCTGGGCCGTTCGATTGCACGGGCCCTGGGTCGGAAATTCATAGGAGTCTCTCTAGGCGGAATCCGGGACGAGGCCGAAATCCGCGGACACCGCCGGACCTACGTTGGTGCACTCCCGGGTCGGATCATCCAGGGAATCCGCAGCGCGGGGACAAGCAACCCGCTGTTCATGCTGGATGAGATTGACAAGATGGGGTTTGACATCCGGGGAGACCCCACGGCAGCGCTCCTGGAAGTCTTGGATATGGAGCAGAACCACCGCTTCAGCGACCACTACCTGGAGGTCCCTTTTGACCTGTCCCGCGTGATCTTCATCGCGACAGCCAATGCACTGGACACTGTGCCGCCCGCCCTTCGGGATCGGATGGAAATCATGGAGCTTCCCGGGTACGCGGAAGAGGAGAAACTGAAGATTGCCAGGAGGTTCCTCGTGAAGCGGGAGCTGCGAGCGCACGGACTCAAGCCCAAACAGCTCCAATTCACGGACGCCGCGCTCGGGGCTGCCATCGGTGAGTACACGCGGGAAGCAGGCGTTCGTGCTCTGGAACGTCGGATCGCAACAGTCTGCCGGAAGGTGGCCAGGCAAGTGGTCGGGGGGAAGAAGAGACCTGTCCGCGTTGGAGTCAAAAACCTCTCCAAGTACCTGGGTCGCTCCAGATATTTCCGCGAGGTGGCCAGCCACAGGAATATCTCGGGAGTGGCGGTTGCGCTGGCCTGGACTGAGGCCGGCGGGGAGATCATGTTCATTGAGTCCAATATCGTACGGGGCGATGGCCGCGTCCAGCTCACGGGTCAGCTGGGAGAGGTGATGAGGGAGTCCGCTCAGGCGGCCCTGACCTTCATCCGGTCCCGGGCGGAGGATCTGAATATCGACGATACGGTTCTGCAACAGTGCGATCTGCACATTCATGTGCCGGCGGGAGCCATTGCGAAGGACGGGCCTTCGGCCGGAATTACGATTGCCGCAAGCGTGGCGTCTCTTCTTACGAACACACCCATCGATCCCGAGACGGCCATGACGGGGGAAATCACTCTCAAGGGGAGAGTGTTGCCCGTCGGCGGCGTGAGGGAAAAAGTTCTGGGGGCTCGGCGGGCGGGAATCAGGAGAATCATCCTTCCGGAGCACAACCGGGAAGATATCGAGGAAATCCCCCGGGAGTACCGGAAGGGAATGACGTTCGTCTTTGCCGATTCCGTGGCGGACGCCCTCAGTGCAGTGCTCGGCCCCAAAGGGAAGCGCGGCAAACGCAAGGTCAAACGAAAGCAACGGTAGGGGGTGGTACGGTAAAAATGGACATCGTTGCCCTGGTAGTGCTTCTCCTGCTCAGCGGGTTCTTCTCGGGCTCTGAAGCGGCTTTCCTGTCGCTGGGCCGGCTCCAGATCCGCAATCGAGTTGAACAGGGGGAGAAAAAGGCTGTCCGTATTGCCCGGATGCTCGAGAACCTCGAGCGGTTTCTGGGGACTATCCTGGTGGGGAATACCCTGGTCAACGTTGCCCTCTCGGCCATCGCCACCGGGATCGCCATTCGCCATTTCGGAACGACTCAGGGAATCACCATTGCCACCGTTGCAGTTACCATTGTTCTTCTTGTTGTCGGCGAGCTCACTCCCAAGACCCTCGCAACCGGCAAGCCTCGCGGTTTCGCCTACGCGGTCATCTACCCTCTGGAAGGTGTCACGGTCATCCTGCGGCCTTTCGTGGCCGTTGTGCGAGTTCTGGCCTGGCCGTTCATGCGGGCTGTGGGAGCCAGCGGGTCCGGGGTAGGTCCTCTGGTTACGGAAGAGGACCTCAAGATGATGTTCCACGTGGGGCAGGAGGAAGGAGTTCTGGAAGAGCACGAGAAGCGGATGCTCCGGTCCGTGATCGAATTTGAGGACACGACGGTGAAAGAGGTTATGGTCCCGCGCCTGGATATTGTCGGATTGCCGCAGGATGCGAGCTTCGACCAGGTTGTGGATCTGGCAGTGTCGAAGGGCTATTCCCGCATGCCCGTGTACGGCGAAAACCTGGATCATATCGTCGGAATCGCCCATGTGAAGGATCTTCTTACGCTGGTCAAGGACAGGCGAATCATCCGGCTACCCGACATGGTCAGGAAGCCCTACTTTGTCCCCGAAACGAAGAAGATAGGCCGTCTGCTGAGGGAATTCCAGCTCGAGAAAACGCACATGGCCATCGTGGTGGACGAGTTTGGAGCGGTGGCGGGTCTGGTGACCCTGGAGGACCTCGTCGAGGAAATCGTCGGCGAAATCCAGGACGAGTACGACGAAGAGGAAAAGGCGGTTGTTTCCCTCCCGGATGGGACCATGCGGGTTCAGGCGCGAATGGACCTGGACGATTTCAATGATTTATTCGGTGTAACACTGCCGGAAGGGGACTACGACACAATTGGGGGATTCGTAATTAGTTTGTGGGGTCGACTGCCGACAGTCGGCGAGGAGATTTCCTACGAGAACTTCAATTTCAGTGCTGCGGAGGTGGATGGCCCTCGCCTTCTGAAAATTCTGGTCACGCGGTATGGGCGAGAGGATGAGGAGGAATCTCAAGAGGACACCTAGCCAGCATTTCTCACCAGGCTCGCCACTCCTATGATACCCGCATCGTCTCCGAGCTCCGCACGAGTGATCTTGATTTTCCCGCGCGCCGCCGGGAACACCTGCTCATCCACGAATTTCCTGACCCTGGGAAGGAACAGGTCGACAGACTCCGAAACACCGCCGCCGATGGCCACCACTTCGGGATCGACGACATGGCAGAGGCTCACGATTCCAAGGCCCAGGAAGTGTGCCATACGAGCCACAACCCGGCAGGCCAACTCATCGCTTCCACCGGCAGCTTCGAAGACCTCGCGAGCGGTCAAGGACTCCCTGCCCGCAAGAACACTGGGTTCTCCGGATTCCAGGGCCTCTTTCGCCATGCGGACCACCGCCGTGGCCGAGGCCCACTGCTCCAGACACCCGCGATTCCCGCACCCGCAGGGTGGGCCGTCTGCCGCCAGGATAATGTGGCCGAGCTCCCCGCCCACGCCGTGCGCGCCCCGCAGGATTTTCCCATCCAGAACGATTCCCCCTCCGACACCGGTTCCGAGGCCCAGGAAGATCAGACTGTGAGCGTCCCGGCCTGAGCCCTGCCGGAACTCACCGTAGGCTGCGGCGTTCGCGTCATTCTCAAGATGGACCCCGATTCCGAGAGTCTCCTCGACGAGACGTTTCAGGGGGAAGTTCGTGAAATCGGGGAAGTTGGGCGCCGAAGTGATGATTCCCCCTGTGACATCAAGGGGGCCCGGGACTGCAATGCCGACCCCGGCCAGGTTCGAAACGCTGGTGCCTGCCTCATTGCACAGGGCTCGGACCAGAGCAACGAGGCGGTCCACCACAGCGTATCCACCTTCTTCCCGATGGGTCGGGCGCTTGAGTCTGTTTCGAACCTCGAGATTCTCGGAGAAAAGGGCGCCCCGGACGTTGGTACCACCCAGATCAACGCCGATCACGTGGCGAGACACATCGACCTCCTGCCTTTCAGGACCCCACGCAGGGCCGGAATGTAATTCACAGATTACACGGATTGCGCCGGTGGGAAAAGACGAAACTGACCTCAATGTGTTGGACTGAGCAGTGCTCGAATCCGCTTTCCAAACATGCCCCGACGTGCTATACTGTTTGTATGGGTTAGAAGTCGGGAAGGTTCCGGCGGATTTCGCCGGGACCTTCGGTCACCTTTATCAGGATCTGAGACATGAGTTTCCTCAAGAGATTCTTCCGCCGCGAGGGCCCGCCTGCGGACATCAGGAGAAACGATCCCTGCTGGTGTGGGAGCGGCAAGAAATACAAGAGATGCTGCCTGGAGTCGGACGTGAAGCGGGCCTCGTCTTCTCGTGCTGTCTGCGGCAAGGTCGGCTGAAGCGCACCCCGGGGGTAGGTCCTGCCCCCCCCCATTCCCCATTTACTATTCGCTATTTCCCATTCCCTGTTTCCCCCAGCCTTTTTCTTGCCATCACTGCCATCACGACTATGATAACAGGTAACACGACGTTGAGGATCCATAGCACCGGAATCCCCGCAGTTCCCACCAGATACTGATGCACCCGGATCACCAGCACGGCCGCGCTCGCTCCGATGGCGCCCAGGAACGCTCCGGATCGTCTCCGGCCCGTCGAGTGCGTGACGAGGACGAAAAGGAGGGCGGCCACCAGATCCACGTGCTCTCGCCGGGCAATGAAGCTCAGGGCGCATGTCACGGCCGCCGCTGCCAGAGCGATTCTCAGGTATAGCTGCTCACGCATGATTCATCATCCTTAATGGGTATGCCCGCTATGTGCCAGTGCTTTGTCGGACACGAAAATAGACAATAGAGAATAGACC
>JAGLYR010000008.1 GCA_023132135.1 Candidatus Eiseniibacteriota bacterium
GCAGCAGGGATTCCTGAATAACCCAGGCTAGATCTTACGCCCGCAGGTTCCAGCCGTCAAGGCTGCGCGGCCGCAGGCGCGGGCTCGCCTTCGGCTTTGGCCCGCCGCCAGACCGCGAAATTCTCTTCAGACACGGTTGCTCTGCCCTTGAAGGTCCACGAGCGCTCCGCGTTGTACGTCCATCCAATTGTCTCCGAATCTCCTCCACCTTGAGTCGTGATCAACAGGCGGTTGGATACCATTCCAATTCCCGTGGCCTGCTCCGCAGGCCATTCCTGGTCGCCCCGGTTGCAATCCACGGGGACCCAGCCGTAGTTGGGAAAGTAGACCTCCGCCCAGCGGTGGAAGGCTTCGTCCACGCTGGCGTCATCCCCGCGAACAACGATCCCGGCCTCGTAACGCGCCGGGAGTCCGGCGGCCCGGCAAAGGGCAATGAACAGGAAGGTGTACTCGGAACACGATCCGGTCCCGCGCTTGATGAGAGTTGTGGGGATATCCCATCCGCCCACCATCTCGTACTCCAGTGTCTGGATGACCCAGTTGAAGAGCTTTCGGGCAATCCAGTAAGGGTTTTTCTCCTCCCCTACCACCGACCTGACAGTCTTCTGAATCAGGGGATCGTAGATGCGATACCGGGTCCCGTCCACCAGGTACTGTTCCGTGATCTCCCTGGGGATTTCCTTCAGATTCCCCACCGTCTCCGGATAGATGACGTAGCGGAGGTCGGCGATCCTGGCGTGGGCCAGATAGCTGATCTCTACCGTCCGGCCGGGAGCGATATTCTCGAAGTGGAAGTGGGCCTGTTTCAGTCCCCAGCGATCGGTCACCGTCTCGAAGTTGCCGGGGCTGAAACGCGTGGGCTCCAGCAGGACCTGATTCTCGAGGCTGTCCCGGGGGAAAGCCACGTAGAAGTCCATCGTCTGGAGTGGATCGGGGCCGTCGTTCCGGAGGCGGTTGACGAAGGTCACGTGGGAGTCCCGCCAATCCAGGGTCACGTAGGGGTCGCCGTCGCGAACGGCCAGCGCGTCGATGGTCCGCGTTTCGAAGTCGGTCACCCAGAGCCGGTCTTTTCCGTAGGCCAGACCCGAGGGAAAAGGTCCGGGAGACTTGAGAACGACGATCACCGTCCCGTCGTCGGGAGTAATCATGTAAATCTCGTCCTTCCGACGGTCCGAGACCCACAGGTACGCCCCGTCGTAGGCGAGCCCGCGGGGGTCCCGGTGCGGGGAGGTGTAGTAGTTCAGGATCGTCCCGTCATGGGGGATGAGCTGGTAGATGGTTCGCTCCACCCGGTCCGCAAGCCAGAGGGTTTCCCCGTCGGAAGCAAGGCCGGCGGGCCCCTTGCCGGGAGTCTCGTAATTGGCCAGAACCATGCCGCTTCCCGGGTCAATCTCGTAGATCCGCCCGGCCAGGTCATCAGATACGTACAGGTATTCGCCTGCCCACGCGAGGCCCTGCGGGCGGAAACCGGGTGCTTTCAGACTATCGCGAACCGAGCCGTCGGACGATCGGACCTTGTAGATCCATCCCGCGTCCCAGTCCGCAACCCAGAGGTTCCGCCCGTCCCACGCCAGGCCCGACGGATTTGAGCAGGGGGTGGCAAAGGAGGTGACAGGTTCTTCGGGCGAACCGGCGTGGGCGGATCCAATGCTCAGAAGCATTGCACCTGCAACGGCAATCATCAGGGAGAAGCGCATCGTGACCTCCTAGCCTGGACTATGCACGAATCC
>JAGLYR010000080.1 GCA_023132135.1 Candidatus Eiseniibacteriota bacterium
GGATTTGTGCATAGTCCAGGCTAACGTAACAGGATGCAGGCTTGCGGGAAAGGGAGAATTATTGACAATGGTCCTGCCGTAATGTACGCTGTAGCCCGCATTTCCCACCAGTCTCGTCGCGAGGCTGGTGAGAAATGCGGGCGAGCATCTGTGGTTTGCGCCGTGGGGACTGGAGATGGGGAGGGTCGGTGGGGAACCCGGGTCTTGAGCTGGGGCTTGTTCAGGTTTACACGGGCAACGGAAAGGGCAAGACCACGGCTGCTCTGGGGGCCGCTCTGCGGGCCTGTGGACACGGCCTCAGTGTTTGGATGATCCAGTTTATGAAAGGCTCCGACGAGTACGGGGAAGTCAGGATCGCGGCCGAGATCCCGGGTTTTTCGCTCATGCAGACCGGACTTCCCACATTCGTGGATCGGAGCTGCCCCGGCACCGATGACCGGCGTCTGGCTGAAAAAGGGTGGAAGAAGGCTTGGGAAATCCTCAGGGCCGGGAACCACGACGTGATCATTCTGGACGAGATCAACGTGGCTGTCGACTATGGCCTTGTTCCCCTCGAGGATCTGGTCCGCTTCATTGAGGAAAAGCCGCGAACAACTGAGTTGATCCTGACCGGGCGGAGTGCGAAGCAGGAGATCATGGATCGGGCCGATCTGGTCAGCGAGGTCGTCGAGGTCAAGCATCACTACCAGAGGGGTGTGGCTGGGCGACGGGGAATCGAATTCTAGATGGATCTGATCAAGCGTTTCAGGAAAGGTGATCGGCTTGCCCTGGCCAGGGCCATCACCCTGGTCGAGAACGGAATGCAGGAAGGCCGGGATCTGCTCGACGCAGTGCACCCTCAGACCGGAAAAGCGCGCAGGATCGGAATCACGGGTCCGCCGGGCGCCGGGAAGAGCACCCTTGTCGATGGGCTGATCCAGAGTTACCGGAAGGCGGGCCAATCGGTCGGAGTCGTAGCCGTGGATCCCACCTCTCCCTTCACGGGGGGCGCCCTTCTGGGTGACCGG
This sequence comes from Candidatus Eiseniibacteriota bacterium, assembly GCA_023132135.1. Lineage (GTDB taxonomy): Bacteria > Arandabacterota > Arandabacteria > JAGLYR01 > JAGLYR01 > JAGLYR01. The sequence continues at coordinate 1,008 of JAGLYR010000080.1, forward strand.
ATCCGTATGCAGAGCCGGTGGGCGGACCGTCGTGTCTTTGTCCGCAGTATGGCTACCCGGGGGAGCTGGGGTGGATTGGCGGCGGCCGCGGCGGACGTGATTGAACTGCTGGACGCCTTCGGCAAAGATGTGGTGATTGCCGAGACTGTTGGCGTCGGACAGTCGGAGTTCGATGTTGTAGATGCGGTACACACCACGATCGTTGTTATCGTGCCCGAGTCGGGGGACAGCATTCAGGTCATGAAGGCCGGGCTCATGGAAATCGCCGACATCTTCGTGGTCAACAAGGCCGACCGGGAGGGCGCCGGCGACATGGAAACGGGGCTGGGGGCCATGCTGGACATGAGGGATCGGGAGGAAGATTGGCGTCCCCCTGTCCTCCAGACGGTGGCGACCAGCGGAGAGGGAATGCCGACGCTCATCGATGCCTTGGCCCAACACCGCGAGTATCTTGCCAAGGAGAGTCGCATTGAGGAGTGGGAGCGCAAGGCCGTGCGGGCCCGCATCGTCTCTCTGGTTCATGAGGAGTTGAGAGCGGGTTTCTGGAAACAGGGTCGGCAAGCTCGACTGGAACAGCTGGTTGGGGAAGTGTTGGCGAGGGAGCGGACACCTGGAGATGCGGCCCAGGCCCTGTTCTCACCGGCATAAGAGGAGCGAAGTGCGTGAAGGACACGAAGCAGACCCGGAGGACCGGACACAGTGTTTGACAGCGAAGAGATCAAGCGAATCTCAGGGCAGAAAAAACGTTGGCAGAAGGATCTTCCGGATTGCTCTGCCGCGGGTCCCTTTGAGACGGTCTCCGGTGCGCCGGTGGAGTTCCTGTGCACACCCGAGGATGTGAGGGAACTTGACTACACCAGGGATCTCGGGTTCCCGGGGATGTACCCATACACCAGGGGTGCTTACGGGACCATGTACCGGGGCCGCCAGTGGACGATGCGCCAGTTCTCGGGGTTCGGGTCGGCAGCCGATACCAACCGTCGATTCCACTTCCTGCTCGAAAAAGGACAGACCGGCCTCAGCACCGCCTTCGACATGCCCACGATCATGGGCTTCGACTCGGATCACGCCAGATCCTTGGGCGAGGTAGGGAAATGCGGGGTTGCGATCGATTCCCTCGAAGACATGGAAACCCTCTTTCGTGGGATTCCGCTCGACAGGGTCAGTACCTCCATGACCATCAATGCCCCGGCGGCTATCCTTCTGGCGCTGTACATCGCCGTGGGCGAGAAACAGGGAGTCCCGTCCGCTCGGCTTCAGGGAACCATCCAGAACGACATCTTGAAGGAATACATGGCGCAGAAGTCATGGATTTTTCCTCCCGGACCCTCGATGCGCATCATCACGGATATTCTGGCTTTCTGCACCGAGCACGTGCCCAAGTGGAACACGATCTCCATCAGCGGCTATCACATTCGGGAAGCCGGATCGACGGCGCTTCAAGAGCTGGCATTCACCCTGGCCGACGGTTTTGCCTATGTGGAGGCGGGGATCGCTGCAGGGCTGGACGTCGACGATTTCGCGCCCCGCCTCTCGCACTTCTTCAACGCTCACCTGGATTTCTTTGAGGAAATCGCCAAGTACCGCGCTGCCCGGCGCATCTGGGCGCGCCACATGAAGGAGAAATACGGGGCGAAGAAACCGGAATCCCTCCGGCTTCGATTTCACACGCAAACGGCGGGGTGCTCGCTCACGGCGCAGCAACCGGAGAACAACATCGTGCGGACAGCGTTCGAAGCGCTGTCCGCGGTGCTCGGAGGCACCCAATCGTTACACACCAACTCCATGGACGAGACCCTGGCACTGCCGAGCGAAAAGGCGGTGACCATTGCTCTGCGGACCCAGCAGATCATTGCGTCTGAGACCGGGGTGGCCAACACCGTTGATCCTCTGGCCGGATCGTACCTGCTGGAGTCCCTGACCAGCCGACTGGAGCAAGGGGCGGAGGAGTATTTCAGAAAAATCGAAAGCCTGGGTGGGGTAATCGCGGCTCTGGAAAAAGGTTTTTTCCAGACGGAGATCTCGAGGGCGGCCTATCGGTACCAGCTGGCTATCGAGAAGAAGGCCCGCATCGTAGTCGGCGTGAACGAGTATGTGCAGCCTGACGAGAACCTGGACATCGATCTTCTGGAAATTGATCGCTGTGTGGAGGAGGATCAAGTCAAGCGCCTCAAGGTGTTGCGGGAGCGCCGGGACAACGGCGCCGTTGGGCAATCTCTGGAGGCGCTGCGATCGGCGGCTGGGGGATCGGACAATATGATGCCTCGTTTCCTGGACTGCGCGCGTTGCTATGCTACCGAGGGAGAGATCATAGATGTTCTCAGAGAGGAGTTCGGGGAATACAAGGATCCGAAGTTCTTCTGAGAGCAGTTTCTCTGTCTGGAGGTATGATGGATCGAAAGATCAGAGTACTGGTCGCCAAACCAGGACTGGACGGCCATGATCGGGGCGCGAAAGTTGTGGCGAGCGCACTCCGGGACGCCGGGATGGAGGTCATATACACGGGTCTCCACCAGACACCCGAGGGGATTGTCGAGGCTGCGGTGCAGGAGGACGTGGATGTTGTCGGCCTGAGCGTTCTTTCCGGTGCTCACATGACGTTGTTCCCGCGGATCGTCGAACTCCTGAGGGAAGCCGGTGTGGAAGGCATGCTGATCATCGGGGGCGGCATTATTCCCGCGGACGACCACGAATTCCTTCGGGAGAAGGGTGTCGAGAAGGTTTTCACGCCGGGAGCGCCGACTTCGGAGATTGTGGATTACATACGATCCTGGTTTGAGAAACGGAAGACCGTGTAGGATTCGTCACTCAGTCCCGGTTGCCTGATTCAGAGAGAGGAGCGCCGATTGTTCGAACTGGAAGAAGAACACCGCATGATCAGGGAAATGGTGCGGGACTTCGCCGTCAGCGACATTGAGCCTCGCGCGGCCGAGATTGACGAGACAGGTGAGTTCCCCTGGGATGTCATCAGAAAGATGGGGGATCTGGGTCTCATGGGAATCCCGTTCCCGCAGGAGTGGGGAGGGGGCGGTGGAGACACGCTGGCCTACGCCATTGGCGTCGAGGAGGTTTCGCGGGTCTGCGGATCCACGGGTATCACAATGGCGGCCCATATCTCTCTCGGGACCTACCCGATCTACAGATTCGGTACGGAGGAGCAGAAACAGAAGTACCTTCCCCGGCTCTGTTCGGGCAAGGCGCTGGGGGCGTTTGCTCTGACCGAGCCGAATGCCGGAAGTGATGCGGGGGGAACGGAAACCACGGCGGTCCGGGATGGCAACGAGTATGTACTGAACGGCACGAAGAACTTCATCACCAGTGCATCCCTGGCGGAGGTCTGCATTGCCACGGCCGTGACCGAAAAGGGCCAGGGAACCCATGGCATCTCGGCTTTCCTGGTGGAGAAAGAGACCCCGGGGTTCAGACCGGGCAAGAAGGAAGACAAGCTGGGGCTCCGGGGCTCGAATACCGGCGAGCTCATTTTTGAAGATTGCCGTATTCCCGCCGCCAATCTCCTGGGGAAGGAAGGGCAGGGATTCGGGATTTTCATGAACACCCTGGATGGGGGGCGGATCAGTATCGGGGCGATGGCTCTGGGGATTGCCCAGGGCGCCTTCGATGCGAGTCTGAGGTTTGCCGGGGAGCGCAAGCAGTTCGGGCGCCACATCGGCAGGTTCGGAGCCATCCAGGGGATGCTGGCGGACATGGCCACGGAAATTGAGGCGGCGCGCCTGATGATATACCACGCGTCCATGCTGAAAGACCAGCAAAAGCCCTTCTCGGTGGAGTCGGCGATGTGCAAGCTCTACGCCTCGGAAGTGGCCATGCGGGTGACCACCAAGGCGATCCAGATCCACGGTGGGTACGGTTACATGAAGGACTACCCCGTGGAGCGCTATTTCAGAGACGCGAAGCTGACGGAGATTGGTGAAGGGACCTCGGAAATCCAGCGGCTGGTCATCGCCCGGTCATACTTGAAGTCGTAGGTCAGTTGCCGATCGCGGACCTGCGACCCGGTCGGCCAGAGACGCAAACAGCAAGGAGTGCATGAATGGCAGCTCAGTCAGCAGTGATCGTAAGTGCCGTACGGACGCCCATCGGGCGGCTCCTCGGTGCCCTTTCGTCGGTTTCGGCGACGGATCTGGGGGCTATCGTTGTGAGGGAAGCTGTCAGCCGGGCGAGTATTGAACCCGGGGAAGTCACCGAGGTGATCATGGGAAACGTGGTGGGAGCAGGGCTGGGGCAGAATCCCGCCCGCCAAGCTGCCATTTTCGCCGGCCTTCCTCCCGAAGTCTGGGCCATGACCATAAACAAGGTCTGCGGCTCCTCGCTGAAGGCCGTGACGCTGGCGGCCCAGGCTGTGATCCTCGGGGATTCCGAAGTCGTGGTGGCGGGCGGGCTGGAGTCCATGAGCCAGGCACCCCATTTGCTTCCCAAGGCCCGGACCGGCTATCGCCTTGGCAACGGCGTCCTGGTGGATTCCATGGTGTGGGACGGCCTGTGGGACAAGTACGAGGACTTCCACATGGGGAACACGGGTGAGCTCGTGGCGGAGAAGTACGGCATCTCCAGGGAGGAACAGGACGAGTATGCCGTGAACTCCCACCGGAAGGCCATCGCCGCCATAGAAGGCGGGCTTTTCAAGGAACAGATTGTTCCGGTCACGATCAAGGGACGAAAGGGGCAGGAGACCGTCGTGGAGGTGGACGAGGGACCTCGGAAAGACACCACGGTTGAGAAGCTGGCCAAGCTCAGACCCGCGTTCAGGAAGGATGGAAGCGTGACTGCCGGGAACGCTCCGGGAGTCAATGACGGTGGTTCGGCCGTGGTCGTGATGACCGAGCAGAAGGCCGCCGAGCGGGGGCTCAAACCCTTGGCAAGGATTACCGGCTATGCCGTGTCCGGAGTGGAGCCCAAGTGGGTGATGATGGCTCCGGTCAAGGCTGTCCAGAATCTCATGGCGAAGACGGGTTGTAAGCTGGAGGACTTCGATCTCATTGAGCTCAACGAAGC
>JAGLYR010000081.1 GCA_023132135.1 Candidatus Eiseniibacteriota bacterium
GTCAATGTCCATGGCGGGGCGGTTGCCCTCGGGCATCCCATTGGCGCCACGGGCGCGCGGATTCTCACGACGTTGCTGTACGCGCTGAGAGACAGGGGCAAGTCCAGGGGGATGGCGGCACTGTGTCTCGGCGGCGGCAATGCGGTCGCGCTATCGCTGGAGCTTATGTAGAGACGGGAATCGTGCAACGGGGAGGTCAAGGATGGCAGTGCTGAACGGCAAGATTGCCGTGATCGGGGCCGGAACCATGGGCGGGGGAATTGCCCAGACATTCGCGGTCAGTGGATATGACGTTGCCTTGGTGGAGGTTGAGCAGGGATTCCTGGACAAGGGGTTGAAGGCCATCGAGAAGTCCCTGTCGAAGTTCGCCGAGAAGGGCAAGATCAGCGAGGACGACAGGAACGCGGCCTTGGGACGGATTCGCGGGAGTCTCTCCCTGGCCGACGCGAAGGATGCGGTGCTGGTCGTAGAAGCCATTATCGAGGATGCCGAGACGAAGAAAAGGGTGTTCGGGGAACTCGACGGCATCGTCGGCAAGGACACAATTCTCGCGACGAACACATCCTCTATTTCCATCACTGAGATTGCCGCGGCCACGGGTCGGGAGGACAAGGTTATAGGGATGCACTTCATGAACCCGGTCCCTCTGATGAAGCTGGTGGAAATCGTGCGCGCGATGGGGACCAGCGACGAAACCTATGCTGCAATCAGGGACACCGCAGAGAAGCTGGGCAAGATCCCGGTGGAGGTGAGCGACTATCCCGGATTCATCTCGAACCGTGTTCTGCTGCCCATGATCAACGAGGCTGCGTATGCCCTGATGGAGGGAGTGGCGGATGAAGAAGCCATTGACACGGTGATGAAACTGGGGATGAATCATCCCATGGGGCCTTTGGCCCTGGCGGACCTGATCGGGCTGGACGTGTGTCTGAGTATCATGGAGGTTCTGCACAAGGGATTCTCGGATTCAAAGTACCGGCCGTGCCCTCTGTTGAAGAAAATGGTGAAGGCCGGGCGTCTTGGCAGGAAAACAGGCCGGGGATTTCATGACTATTCCCAGGGGGGTGTGAGATGAAACTGAAAAACCGGGTCGCCGGTGACGTCACGATTCTGGACCTGTCGGGAAATATCATGGGAGGACCGGATCAGCAGGTTTTCCACACAGCAGTCAAGGAGATCGTCGACGGAGGCGGCAAGAAGGTCATTATCAATCTCGGGGATGTTCCCTGGGTGAACAGTACGGGACTTGGGATCCTGATGGCGGGATTCATCACCATGAAGAACGCCGGCGGGGTGCTTCGCCTGATAAATGTGGGCAAGCGGATAGGCAGTCTCCTGATGATCACGAAGCTGTCGCTGGTATTCGAGACCTTCGAAAGCGAGAAGGAGGCGCTGGCGAGTTTTGGAGACTGACAACGGCAGGCCGGAAAAGAGCAATGCAGGAATCGGAGTCCCATGCCACCACCCTCCGGTGCTTTTCCGGGAAAAGGGCATCAGAGGCAGTGCTGAGTGACGATGACGGAAGGGATCTGCATATTTGAGGACGATGGGTGGAGGCGGCTGGCGCCGCTGACCTCTACCCGGCCGGTGTATGATCTCCGGCTGGGCATAGGAACTCTAAAGGAGAAAATCGAGACTGTTCTCCACGGAACGCCGGTGGCTCTCCATTGCCGGACAGAGCTGGCTGATTCGGTGGAGGAGGATCATCCGGGTACCGGCGTGAACGCACTGGCGTTCGACCGGTGCCTGTTTGTCAACGGCCGGGTGATAGCGGATGAATCCCTTGGGCTGCTCCTGGAGGCGGAAGACGATACCGTGCTCCGCTGTAACGGAGAGGTAGTAGCCGCCCGGGTCTCGGGTGGGACTCTTGAGAAGATCAGCAGAATGCTGGACGGCCCTCTTGGGGATGAAGCCTGGGAGGGCCTGCCTGCCAGAGAGGTGGACGCCAGGCTTGTCCGCAATCCCTGGGATCTGATCACATCCAACGAGGGAGAGATAGCCCGGGACTTCGACCGACTTGGTCTCGCCGGGACCTTGGACGCTGAGATCCCTGCCGCGGTTCACGTGATAAACCCGGATGCGATCTGCATAGCAGAGAGATGCCGGCTGGACCCCGGGGTGGTGCTGGATGCGGGCGGTGGGCCTGTCGTGCTGGGCTCCGGTGTCCGGATCGGGGCCAACTCTGTGATCCGGGGTCCTGCCGTGATCGGGGAGGGAAGCCTTATCCAGCCCCTTACCGTGCTGCAGGCGACCACGGTTGGTCCGGCCTGCAAACTGGGTGGAGAGATTCGGGAATCCATCATCCAGGGGTACTCTAACAAGCAGCACTCGGGATTCCTGGGGCACGCGTACCTGGGAGAGTGGGTGAATCTGGGAGCGGACACTACCAACAGCGACCTCAAGAACAATTACAGCTCGGTCCGGGTGCACGTCGATGGGAAGCAGGTGGATTCGAAAGTACTCTTGGTAGGATGCTTCATTGGGGACCACACCAAGTCGGCCATTGGCTCGCGCTTTAACACCGGCTCGGTCTTCGGTGTCTGTTGTCTCCTCTACGCTGCCGGATTCGTGCCCAAGTATGTTCCTTCCTTCACCTGGCTGGGCCACGAGAGACCGGTGAAATACTCTGTCGGCAAGGCCATCGATACCGCTAGGACGGTGATGCAGAGACGCGGGGCCGAACTGACGAGCGCCAAAGAGAAAGTGCTTAGAGGGATCTACGAGAGAGAGCACGCCTAGCCAGGTGCCGGAGGCTAAGCTTCCTGGGCCAATTCTACCAACACCCCGTGCATCGATTTCGGATGCAGAAACGCAATTCTCTTGTTGTTGGCCCCCATGCGGGGTTTCTTGTCAATGAGTCGCATGCCCCGATCCAGCAGCTTTTTCAGCGTGCCCTCGATGTCGTCGACCAGAAAACAGATGTGGTGGATTCCCTCGCCCCGGGTTTCGAGGAAGTTCTTGAGAGGGGCTTTGTCGGAGATGGGTTCGATGTACTCAAGGGCTACCTCTCCAATGGGGTAGAGGGCGGCCTTGATCCCCAACTCCTCGTTGACTTCCTCATGGGCGGGTTCCATTTCCAGAACGTCCCGGTACAGCGTCTTTAGCGCCTCCAGATCGCGGGTAACGATTCCGATATGATCAATCTTCCTGAACACTTGTGATCTCCTCGTTTGCAGATCTACGTTCTACGCCCGGTATCGTACTGTCCGAACTCCTCCTTCAGAACTCCACAGATCTCACCCACGGTGGCGTAGGCTGTCACCGCGTCCAGGAAGACGGGCATCAGATTCCTGCCACCGCGCGCCGCCTCCCGGACGAGCGCGAGCGTCTTCTTCACGCGGGCGGAGTCCCTGCCTGATTTCAGTGCGGCCAGCCGTTTTTTCTGTTCCTGTTCCAACGCGGGGTCGATCTGGAACGCTGCCGGCGTGTCCTGGCCTGTTACGTGCCGGTTGACTCCGATCACGGAGATCTCGCCGCTCTCGATCTGCTGCTGGTAGTGGTATGCGGATCTCTCGATCTGCCGCTGAACCCACCCCTTCTCAATGGCCGGGAGCATTCCACCCATGGATGCGATTTGATTCAGGAGATCCCGCACTCCGGTCTCGACCTGGTGAGTCAAGGATTCGACGTAGTAGGAACCCCCCAGGGGATCTGCCGTGTGGGCCACACCGGATTCCTCCGCGATAACCTGCTGGGTCCGAAGAGCCAGCTGTGCGGCGGCCTCGGTTGGCAGAGAAACCGCCTCATCGAAAGAGTTGGTGTGAAGCGATTGGGTTCCTCCGAGAGCGGCAGCCAGCGCCTGGAGGGTGACCCTGGGGATGTTCACCCAAGGCTGCTGAGCCGTGAGACTGCAGCCTGCCGTCTGGCAGTGGAAGCGGAGCATGAGGGACTTGGGATTCTTCGCTCCGAATTCATCCCGCATGATACGGGCCCAGAGACGGCGGGCGGCACGGAGCTTGGCCACCTCTTCGAACAGGTGGTTGTGCACGTCGAAAAAGAAGGAGAGTCTCGGGGCGAAGTCGTCGACGTCCAGGCCGGCTCCGACGGCCCCGCGAACGTACTCCATTCCGTCCGCCAGCGTGAAGGCGACCTCCTGGACGGCCGTGGCGCCGGCCTCCCGGATATGGTAACCGCTGATGCTTATGGTGTTCCATTTTGGGAGGTGCTCGCTGGCGTAGGCGACGATGTCGTTAGTGATCCGCATCGACTCCCGGGGCGGGAAGATGTATGTGCCCCGGGCGATGTACTCCTTGAGGATATCGTTCTGAATGGTTCCCGAGAGACGATCCACACTTGCGCCCTGCGACTGGGCGACGACCATGTAGGCGGCCAACATGATCCCGGCCGTGGAATTGATGGTCATCGACGTGCTGACCTTCTCGAGGGGTATCCCGTTCAGGAGGTCTTCCATGTCGGCCAGGGAATCCACGGCGACTCCCACGCGCCCGACCTCGCCTTCCACCAGTGGGTCGTCGGAATCCAGTCCCATTTGGGTAGGCAGATCAAAGGCGATGCTCAGGCCCGTCTGCCCATGGTCCAGCAGGTACTTGAATCTCTTGTTGGTTTCACGGCAGGAGCCAAAACCGGCGTATTGCCGCATTGTCCACATGCGGCCGCGGTACATGGTGGGATAGATGCCGCGGGTGTAGGGGGGAGCGCCCGGATCTCCCAGGTCGCGGTCGTACTCAAGAGAGTCCACATCCGAGGGTGTGTAGACGGGTTTGATCTCGAGGCCTGAGGATGTGCGGAATCGTTTTCCTTCTTTCACCACTCGACATTTCCTCGACACTCGACACTGGTCACTCGCCCACGTCACACGGGGCCCGGCGCTGGCCACGACCCAGTGACAGGTGACGGGTGACAGGCGACTAGGATTGGGGAATACTGCTGTCCGCCGCTGGCGTTCTCCATCAATAACCCAGGCTAGGCTTGCAGGATCACTAGCGCTTCACCCGTATCCACCTTCTGCCCGGGCTTGACCTTGATCTGTCGCACCACGCCGGGGTGAACCGCCGCCAGCTCGTTCTGCATCTTCATGGCCTCGACAACTACCAGGGGCATGCCGGCCTCCACGCGGTCCCCGACGTTCACCTCTACGGAGACCACGAGACCAGGCATGGGAGAGACCAGCGTCTCGATCTGAGGGCCCGCCTGCCTGCGCGCGGCTTTCACAGCGAGGGCCGCCAAAGGATCCAGGATCTCAACGGTGTGTGCTGCCCCGCGTACGGTGACGGTGAAGCCCGAAGGATGCTGCCCCACCTCGACCTCGAAGGGCCGGTTGTTGATCATCAGAGACGTAGGCCCATGGTTTCCCAATTGCCGGCGCTCGACAGCGAAACACTCATTGCCCATCCGCACGTCGTAGGCGCCGTCGTTCTCACGGATGGAAACATCGTAGGTCCGGTCGCCCAACCGGGCCCGAATGGTAGATTCTCGATCGCTGGTGCTCAGCTGCTTCTTGGCCTCACTCATAGACGTCCCGTCCTCTGCGATCGGATCTGGTAACGGCCGGCGAATTTCCAGCCGGACACCGGACCCCGCGGAGGCGCCTCGCGCTTCGGGTACTGGTTGTCGCGGTAGGCCAGCACTGCGGCGATTACCGCGGCCTCTCGGAATTCCTCGCCAAGAGCCAGGGCTTCTTCGGAGGAGTAGCATTCGTCGATGAATCCAGTATGGAAATCCCCGGACCTGAATCGCGGGTGGTCCATCACCCAGCGGTGGAAGGGCGCGGTGGTCCGGATCCCGGCCACCACGTATTCATCCAGCGCCCTGCTCATCCGGTTCAACGCCTCTTCGCGGTCCTTCCCCCACACGACCAGCTTGGAGATGAGCGGATCGTAGTACAGGGAAACCTCTGAGCCCGGGATGATACCGCTCTCGACACGGACCCCCGGCCCTTCGGGGTTCCGCAGCCACTCAACCGTCCCGATGGAGGGCATGAACCCGTTGGCGGGATCCTCGGCGTAGATCCGACACTCGATGGACCAGCCTCTGGGCTGGATGTCCCCTTGGTGAATGGACAAGTGCTCGCCGGCGGAAATGCGGATCTGCTCCTTCACCAGATCGACCCCCGTGACCATCTCGGTCACCGGGTGCTCGACCTGGAGTCGAGTATTCATCTCCAGGAAGTGGAAGTTCCCGTCGGCTCCGAGAATGAACTCGACGGTGCCGGCGTTGCAATAGCGGGCAGCCTGGGCCGCGCGCACGGCAGTCTGCCCCATTCGGTTCCGGAGATCCGGATCGACAGCTACGGAGGGCGACTCCTCGATGAGTTTCTGGTAGCGCCGCTGGATGGAGCACTCCCTCTCCCCGAGGTGGACGACACGGCCGTGATGGTCCGCCAGGATCTGGATTTCCACATGGCGGGGTTCGGTGATGTACTTCTCCATGTAGATTTCGGTGGAGCCGAACGCCGACAGCGCTTCTCCTCTGGTTGCCCGGAGAGCCGCCGGCACCTCGCTGTCCTCGCGGACCACACGCATGCCCTTGCCCCCGCCGCCGGCAACGGCCTTGAGAAGAACCGGGTAACCGAGGCTCCGGGCCACGCTCAGAGCCGCCTCTTCGGATGCCAGGGGCTCATCATACCCGGGGATCACGGGAACGCCGGCGGCCAGCATCATCTTCCGGGCCGCCGTTTTGTTCCCCATTGTTTCGATGGCCTCGGGTGGAGGGCCGATGAAAACGAGGCCGGCCTCTTTGCAGGTCCGGGCGAAACCGGCGTTCTCCGCCAGGAAGCCGTAGCCTGGATGGATTGCATCGGCGCCGGATTTCGTGGCCGCGTCGATAACACGCTCTACGTCAAGGTAGCTCTTTGAGGACTCGGACGCCCCGATAAGGTAGGCTTCGTCGGCCATGTGGACATGATGCGCACTGCGGTCGGCTTCGGAGAATACGGCCACCGAGCGAATGTCCATCTCGCGCAGCGCGCGCATGATGCGGATGGCGATCTCGCCACGGTTGGCGATCAGCACTTTTCTGAACATGTCCTGATCCGTGGGCCAGTCAGGGCCTCAGGTTTGGGAAAAGGCAAGCCGCGGATTGCGCAGACCCCGAAGCTGCCATATGCAGGCCGGCCCTTCCGGTTACAGGGGTATATTCCCGTGTTTCTTCGGCGGACAGGACTGCCGCTTGTTCTCCAGCATTGCCAGGGCGCGGATGATCTCGGGGCGGGTGTCTTGTGGTTCGATCACGTCATCCAGGTATCCCATCTCCGCCGCCACGTAGGGATTGGCAAATCGCCGGTTGTACTCATCGACCTTTTCCTTGCGCGCTTCCTCCGGATTATCCATTCCGGCCAGCTCACGGCGGTAGATGATGTTCACGGCGCCCTCGGCGCCCATCACAGCCAGCTCGGCCGATGGCCATGCAATGTTGTAGTCGGCCCGGATGTGTTTGCTGGACATCACGTCGTACGCGCCGCCGTACGCTTTTCGGACGACGACCGTGATCTTGGGCACCGTCGCCTCGCAGTATGCGTACAACAGCTTGGCCCCATGTTTGATAATACCGCCATATTCCTGGGCCGTCCCCGGCAGGAACCCCGGCACGTCTTCAAAGGTGACAAGGGGAATGTTGAAAGCATCGCAGAACCGGACGAACCGGGCACCCTTGATAGAGGAGCCAATGTCAAGGGTGCCTGCCAGAACCTTGGGTTGATTTGCCACAATCCCTACGGAACGCCCGTCCAGCCGGGCGAAGCCCACCACGATGTTTCTGGCGTAGTGTTGGTGGATTTCCAGGAACTTGCCGTCATCTATAATGGCCCGGATGATGTCCAGCATGTCGTAGGGTTTGCTGGAGCTGTCGGGCACTATGGAGTTAAGGTTCGGATCGCGGCGGTCGGGGGCGTCGGTGGGTTCCACCCGGGGAGGGTCTTCCATGTTGTTCTGCGGGACGTAGGAGATGAGTTCCCGGATGAGCTGGATGCACTCGGGTTCATCCGCCGCCAGGAAGTGAGCGACACCGCTGATCTCGTTGTGAGTCCTGCCGCCTCCTAGCTCTTCGAAGGTGACCTGCTCGTTGGTTACCGACTTGATCACGTCGGGCCCGGTCACGAACATGTGGCTTGTCCCGTCCACCATGAGAATGAAGTCGGTAATCGCCGGGGAGTACACGGCCCCGCCCGCGCAGGGGCCCAGGACGGCCGAGATCTGGGGAATGACCCCTGAGGCCAGTGTGTTTCGCAGAAAGATGTCTGCGTAGCCGCCAAGGGAAGCCACGCCTTCCTGGATGCGCGCGCCGCCCGAATCGTTGAGACCGATGACGGGAGCACCGTTCTCAATGGCCAGGTCCATGATGCGGCAAATTTTGGCGGCGTTGGCTCCGCTCAGGGTTCCTCCGAACACGGTGAAGTCCTGGGCGAAGACGAACACCAGACGCGAGTCGATTGTACCCTGGCCTGCGACCACGCCGTCGCCCACGACCCTCCGGGAGGCCATCCCGAAATCGGAACAGTTGTGCGTCACGAAAACGCCGAATTCCTGGAAGCTGCCGCGATCCAGAAGGAGCTCAACGCGCTCCCGAGCCGTCAGCTTTCCGGCCGCGTGCTGGGTCTCGATCCGCTCACTGCCGCCGCCCAGGCGGGCCAGCGCCTTCCGTTTCTTCAGTTCCTCGAGTTTGGGATCGTTGGCCACCGATTCCTCCACGCGCCTGGCATCCTGAACTTCCCACCGCACCCAACAGGACCGAGCCTTTCTGAGACCAGCCTGGGTCGCTATGCTACAGGAAGTCAGGGGTGTGGGTCAACTTCCCTTGAACTCCGCCGGTCTCTTCTCCAGGAAAGCGCTCAGCCCTTCCTTGGCGTCTTCCGTCGCAAGCACCAGGCCGAACAGGCCTGCTTCCCACTCGAGACCATCGCCGAGGGTCAGACCGTAGCCTCCGTAGACAGCTTCCATCGCCAGGCGCACAGCCACGGGCCCGACCGATGCAATAGCGGCAGCAAGCTTCTCCGCCTCTTCCATCAACGCCTCGGGCGGGACCACCCGGTTAACCAAGCCAATCCGGTGGGCTTCGGCCGCCGGGATGGGGTCGCCGGCAAGGATCATTTCCAGGGCCCGGCCGCAACCCACGAGCCTTGCCAGGCGCTGAGTTCCGCCGTAGCCCGGGATCAGCCCCAACTTCACCTCGGGCTGGCCGAACTTCGCCCTCTCCGACGCAATGCGAAGGGTACAGGCCATTGCCAGCTCGCAGCCGCCGCCCAGGGCAAAGCCGTTGACCGCCGCGATGACAGGTTTGCCCATGGATTCGATCACACGAGTCATCCGCTGTCCGAACCGCGCGGTTTCCTGAGCCGAGAGAGGATCCAGCTTCGCCAGCTCGGAGATGTCGGCCCCGGCCACAAAGGATTTCTCTCCCGCTCCGGTGAGGATGACAACCCGGACACCATTGTCGTCCCCGAGAGCCGTCATCGCCTCGGTAATCTCCTGGATCGTTTTCCGGTTCAGCGCGTTCAGTACCTTGGGCTGGTTGATGATGACCACGGCCAAGTTACCCTTTTTCTCGATGAGCAGATTCTCGAATTGCATTTGTACCTCCAGATGAGTCAGCTGCATAGTCTGCGGGCTAGCGGTACTTGTAGAACCCCCGGCCGGTCTTCCGCCCCAGGAAGCCCGACACAACCATTTCCTTCAGGAGCCGCGGGGGCGCGTAGCGCGCGTGCCTGGTTTCCTCAAAAAGCCGTTGGGACATCAAGTAGGCGATATCCAGGCCCACCAGATCCAGGACCTCGAATGGACCCAGGGGATATCCCAATCCCTTTCGCGCGCCTTCGTCGATATCCTCCTTGGACGCCACGCCGGTTTCCAGCGCCCGGATGGCTTCCATCAGGTAGGGTACCAGCAGGCGATTGACGACGAACCCGGGTGAGTCCTTGGAGAGAATCACGGTTCTGGTCACCGATTCCGCGAACTCGCGGGCGGCGGACATGCTCTCCTTGCTGGAGCAGTGGGCTTCCACCAGCTCCACGAACATCATGGCCGGAACCGGACAAGCGAAGTGCAGTCCGATGGTCCTGTCCGGGCGGGAAAGGACCGCAGCCAGCTCGCTCACGCACAGGGAAGACGTGCTGGTGGCAACCAGCGCGTGGACCGGGGCATAGAAGTCGATGTTCTCGAAGACGGCTTTCTTGACGGCGAGATCTTCGTCCACGCACTCAATGAAAATGTCGCAGGCAGCCAGATCCTCCCACTCGGTCGTTCCCGTGATCCGCGAGAGCACATCCTTCACCTGGCCGTTGTCCATGCGGCCCTTCTCGACCCGGGATTGGAGGGACGACCTGATTCTGGCCAGCCCCCCATCCAGACAGCGCTGCGTGCGGTCCAGGAACACTACCTCGTAGCCGGCTTGGGCGGTTACGAGAGACACTCCGGATCCGACCAGCCCGCATCCGATGACCGCGACCTTCCGAATTCTCATCAGCTATCCCTTGATCTGTGTTGGGGGAACGCTGTTCTGCTCCGGCCATTGACAGTAAGGGATTGTGCGACGCGGTGTCAACTGCTAAGGGACTTCGCGCCCCCCCCCGCTTCTTGAAGTGATCCTGGTGACAAGAGTTGTCCATGGTATTGAGGGCCCCGCGGGA
>JAGLYR010000082.1 GCA_023132135.1 Candidatus Eiseniibacteriota bacterium
AGGATGGCGCCGCACAGGTTGTAGAGGCAGCTCTTGGCCCCGGGGGAGACTATGATTTCTTCGATGGCGTAGTCGATGCCGTGGTCGTCCCGCAGCCGGTCGGCAATGGCCTGGCGGAGCTCGGGGACTCCCGTGTTGGCCGTGTACTTGGTGAAATTCTCGTCGATGGCGCGCTTGGCGGCTTGCTTGATGTGATCGGGCGTGGCAAAATCGGGCTCTCCAACGCTGAGGTCGATGACGTCGATGCCCTCGGCCACCATCGCCCTGGCTTTGGCGGCGATCTTGAGCGTCGGGGAAGCGGGCACCCGGCTCACGCGATCCGCCACTGTTCGCGTTGCTTGCTGGGCAGGCTCCGGTACCATCGAATTCTCCTCCTGTGGTTTGTGCTCTGCTTCCCGCTCTTCCGACGAGCGTGCGTTGCCATCGTAGCGCCGCCGCATGGCCGTTTCAACCGAAAACCGATCACGGGCGAGCCGTTCAGTTCTCCGAATCCAGTTGCCTATTCACCCGTTCTTCCCTAGAATACATCAGGCTAGCGTGGGCAGTTTCCAGTATCACACGAGGTGAATAGAACAACCGCAATCCGGCCAAAGCCGGGCGCCGGCAGGCTAGGCTCGCGATGAGACAGCAAATCGAACGGATAATCCGGGACCACATCGGCGACCGTGATTTCCTCCTTGGCTTCTCCGATCTCTACAACATCGTCGACGGCGAGTACTCCGATTTGATCTACGGTATCACCGTGGGGATCCGGTTGGACGATGAGATCGTCGACGAAATCGGGACCATCGATGGCCCCACGCTTCGTTACATCCAACACTACCGGGCGGTCAACTGGAGCCTGGATCAGATCACGGGAGCCATCGTCCAAACCCTGAGAGCGGGGGGAGCCAGGGCCGAGGCGATCCCGGCAACCCTCGAGGAGGATCCTCCCCCGGGGGATCCCTACCACCAGACTCTGTCTGCATCGTTTCCCCACAAGACCGCGGCCACCCGCTCCGGCCTGGGTTGGATCGGCAAGACAGCGTTGTTCGTCTCCGATCGCTTTGGGCCGAGGGTCCGCCTGGCCACTGTGCTGACCGACTGTCCCGTGGAGGTTGGTACACCGTGCGAGATGAGCCTGTGCGGTGACTGCCTGTGCTGTGTTGAGGCATGTCCGGCCCAGGCCGCCGATGGGATGGAATGGTTTCCGGGTCTCGAGAGGGAAATGTTCTTCGACGCGCACAGGTGCCGGAAGAAGTGCCGCCAGCTGTCCGGGGACGCAGGCGAAGAGGGCGCCACGGTGTGTGGAATCTGCATGGCCGCGTGTCCGGTTGGAGTTGAGTTTCGGACCAGCGAAACAGAAGACGACTGGTTCTAGAGAAGTCCCTAGTCCAGAGTCCCTAGTTCCTAGTCCAAGGAAAAGGGCATCAAAGATGTGCGTAGAGGGCACAATATGAACGGCCGACCTGTTCACGGTCCATCCCCAATTCTCCTGCTTCTCCTCTGCGCGCTCGTGCTGATGGCGGCGAGCTGCGGCAAGGAGGCGTCTGGACCGACGGCGGGGGACATTATTGTAGACCGCATAGAGCGGGCACCTGCAGATTCCCTGTATGTTCCCCCGTGGTCGGTGGTGGGGGAGAGTGTGGAAGTACGGGTGATGGGGGATGCGGGGCCGAATTCGTGCTACTGGCTGGAGAGGATCGACGTCGACCTGGAGGACCACACATTCATCCTGAGTCCCTTCCGCCGCTATGTCGAGCGGTATGGGCGGGTCTGCTCCGGGACGGTGGCTGAGTACGACACGACCCTCGTCCTCCAACCGTCCGAGGCTGGAACCTGGTGGGTTCGCGTTCACGCCGCCGGCGACACGCTGGTGGACTCAACGCTGATTGTGGTGACCGAGATCAGCGCCGCCACTGTTCACTCTCTGGAGGTTTCCACGGGCAGCGTGCTGGAGAGCGGAATCCGGATTCGGCTTCTGGGAAACGCGGGCACATCCCCGCAACACAGGCTGGCCTCCGTCGGCATTGAAGAGGAGAGCCATTCGTTCACGCTTCGTCTCCTTGCCGGACCGTGCGGGCTGCCGGGATTGCCCTGCGAGACTACGACGGCCGAATTCGACACCACGCTGGTTCTCTTCCCGGCGGAAGAGGGCACATGGACGCTCAGCGTTGTCGCCGGCAACGGGACCTTCGTGCGGACATCGGAGGTCGTCGCGAGCGACACGTCTTCTGCGTGGATCTACACTCTGTCCATGCCTCCGGTCTGCGATCTTGCGGAAGGCGTCGATGTTAGGCTGACGGGTGTCGTGGGGAACCAGGCCTGCCGCGGCCTGACGGAAATCGGCATCGAACTCCGGGACCGCACCTACACACTCCATCCTCTCACGGATTACCTGGACGAGTTCGACTATCCGTGTCGGACGGGGTGGGTATTCTTCGATACCACCCTCGTTCTTTATCCCCCTGAGCATGGGCCGTGGTGGATTGAGGCCATCGGGTCGAACGGGACTTTCGCGGATTCGATCAAGGCCAATCTGTAAGCCTGGCCTGGATTGCCCTATTGAATATCAATCGGCATGGTGGCCTCGACTTCCCAGGGCCCGGGAAAGCCCATCTGCACGAAGTAGAGAGGTCTGAGGCCGGTGTCGATGAGGCGTATCACTCTGTTCTGGTATTCCCGGTCCTCGGCGAGATCGTCATACCGCATCAGGACCTCATGGAATCCCCTTGAGGTGTAGAAGGACTTGAGGACGTCGATGAATGCCCGGAGCTGTTCGCGGGTTTTCCGCGCCTCCGGTTCGGGAAGGCCGCTGTCGTCGTAGTACCGCCAGATCTCATCCACGCCCTGGAACAGTTGGGGATCCGGAGGGAAGGAAATCGGCACGCAGGTCGCGTATTCCATGTAGGGCCGGTCGTCGGTCACCGCGTCGACGGGCGCCAGGTACTTCTTGAGCCGCTGTTCGCCCATCACGAAAATCCCGAGGAGCTCCGGCAACGAGCCCAGCCCGATCATCTCCATTTCTTCCCGGGCCTCTTTGCGGATCTCCAGTTGCTCGGCCAGGTAGGCCGCGTCGAGCCGGATGGGCGCCATTGATCCCACCAGAATGAGGTCATCTCTCCAGCCCGACACCAGAATGGTATGCGGGAAGACGTCGACGAATGCCTTGATGGTTTTCCGGATCGTCCACGGATCCAGCTGGTGAATGGGCAGCCACTGGGAGCAGAACCCGCCCGGGGTCAGATGATCGCGCACGAGTTCGTAGTACTCGCGCGTGTAGAGACTCACCACGTGGGCCAGCGCGATGGGAGGAGGCTCCGAAGTGATGAGATCGTACTTCTCATCGGTCAGCAGGAGATGGTGCCGCCCGTCGTTGACGAAGGCCCGCACCTTGGGGTGCTGCAGCACACCGTAGTTCGTCGATTCAAAATATGGGCTGAGAGACAGAATCTCCCCCGAGATCTCCACCACGTCAATCCGCTCCAGCGATGGGTGGAGGGATGCGGCCCTCACCGTGTTTCCGACCCCGTAGCAGATGATGCAGACCTTCTTAGGATTCTCCTGAAGCAGAAGAGGGAGATGGGCCGTGATCTTCATATACCGGAGGGCCGAGAAAGTCGTCTGCGTCATGGAATAGCCGTTGGTGAAGAGACCCCGGCAACCACCCAGCCCTTCGGCAATCATGATGGACTCGCTTACTCCCTCGTGCCGGTAGAGCACCTGGACCACATCCCGGTCCATCCGGAACGATCCGTCCATCACGTGATACTCGGGAATCCGGGACCACAGCACACCGAGGATCACCGAGGCGGTAACCAGTCCCGCCACAGCGCGTCTCGCACCCAATGCCCACAGGAGATAAGACCCGGACAACGTCAGGAGTACCGCAATGAGAAGCGTACTGCCCTGGGAGCCCAGGAGAGCCAGAAACACGAACCCCTGAGCCAACGCCCCCAGTGTTGCCCCCGCGGTGTTGCATGCGTACAGAACCCCCACGCCCCGCCCGATCCGTCTCAGGCTCCGGTGGAAAAACATGTTCACGAGCGGGAAGGAGATGCCCATCAGGATGGCGGGTATCAGGATCAGAAGGAGCGTGGTCAGGAAGTTGACGAAGTAGCCGGTGCCGAAGTGATCCAGCGTCACCGGGTACAGGGCGTTGTACAACGCTCCCCGGATGTCGGCCTTCTGCGCCCCGGTCAGGAGCAGCAGAGAGCCCAGTGCGGTGTAGGCCAGCAGCACCTGGCTCACCGCGAACATGAACAGCGGTCGTTCCTTGAGCGCGCGCACGTTTGCGGCAATCCAGGCCCCTGCAACAATCCCGACAAGGACAACGGCGAGGACCACGCTCAGCGCGGCCCGGAAGTCCAGAAGGTACGATCCCACGACCCGGAACCAGATGATCTCCAGCGCCATCCCGCAGAAACCGGAAATCCCGAAGGCCGCGACGGTGCAGACCACCAGGCGATCGGTTCTCGGTTCCCGGCTCTCGACCAGCGGGGTTTCCTGTTCCGGTATTTCTTCGGCCCGATCCTGCCTGTGGAAGTACAGGAACGCGAGGCTGCCGATTCCCACGACGCCGTTGATCACAGCGGCCAGGATGCCGGTGTTCAACACACCCATGGACCGGATAAGAATGAAGTCCGTGGCAAAGCAACCCAGCGCGGCCCCCGCTGTGTTGAGCGCGTAGAGAAGACCGATTCGGCTCCCCGCGGTTACGATGGATCGCGAGACATACTTGGCCAGCAGCGCGAGGGTGCCTCCCATCAGGAAAGTGGGAGGCAGGAGAAGAACAGCGGAAACCAGGATTCTCAGGATAGTGGTGGATCCCGTCAGGTGGAAATACGGATCGGCGATGGCACTGTACTCTGAGATCAGAACGGAGAGCCCGGACATTCGGGGGATGCCGAGGACGAGAAGCAGGCCGAGAACCCCGATCAGGACCTCGCAGATTGCGTACCAACCAAGGAGCCACCGGATGTTGCGGATACGGGCGTCCGCAATCCGCCCGACGACGAGTCCTCCCACCCCCAATCCCAGCATGAACACGGCCGCCGCGGTTGCCGCCGCGTGGATCGTGTTGCCGAACACGTTTCCCAGCTGCCGCATCCAGATGATCTCATACACCAGTCCGCTGATGCCGGAGGCGAAAAACAAAACGTATGCGAGGCGGTGTGGGTATTTGGACATAGAAGTGAGTGCTCCGTGCCGCGGGCTGGGTGAGAACCGGCTTTCGGCTCTCGGTTCTCGGCTTTCGGTTCTCGGTTCTCGGTTTTCGGTTCCGAATCGCTTACTATACCGGAAACCTCCCGGTGCGACAAGTGGTTGTATGGGTGGGAGATTCGACTTGCAGCGAGCGTCTCGCAGCGATAACATGAAGAGCGGGAGCGAAAACCCTGAACCACGAAGGACAAGAAAACCCCATCTGCGCAATCGGCGGCAAGTGGGTTCCGATTTTCGGGAGTTTCCGGGAGGGAGTGGTGGACACGCACAAGAAAAAAATCTGGATTCCGATTCTAATTGTCGTCATTGCGGCCGCCGTCATCGGCTTGCGGCTGAGGAACCACGGCGGGCCCGAGGGCGTCTCCGGGCCCCAGGCCGTGGTGGCGCAGCGCGGTCCCATCCGCGTCATCGTCTCTGCCTCCGGCGTCCTGGAACCCATATACCAGGTGGAAGTCAAGTCCAAGGCCAGTGGTCTCATCGAGCAGATGCCGGTGGAGGAGGGCGATTCCGTTGAGGAAGGACAGCTCCTGGCGGAGCTGGACAAAACGGAAGCGCGGACGGAGTACGACCAGGCCGCGGCCAATCTGGCCAGTGCGAAGGCCAGTCTCCAATACCTCCGGAAACAGCTGGAACGCCAGCAGGAGCTCTACGAGCAGGATCTCATCTCAGACCTGGAGATGGAGGAGACGAATCTCGAGCTGGTCCGGGCGGAGTCCCAGAAGGTCTCGGCAGAGGCAAAACTTACGGCCGCGAAGCAGCGATTGGACGATACGGTGGTTCGAGCGCCCGTTCGTGGAGTTGTCCTGCTCAAGTCCGTCGAAGCCGGGCAGATTATCTCCTCGGGAATCAACTCCTACACGGGAGGGACAACTGTCGCGGTGGTGGCGGACATGTCCCGGATGCTGGTCAAGACCAGTGTGGATGAGGTGGACATCGGAAGTGTCGAGGTCGGCCAAGCGGCCTCCGTCCGTCCGGACGCGTTTCCCGCTGAGGCCAGCAGCGGCGAGGTTATCCGGATTGCTCCACAGGGACGGATGGAACAGAATGTCACGACCTTCGAGGTTACCGTCCAGATTCCCAATCCCGACCTGAAGCTCAAAGCCGGCATGAACTGTTCGGTCGACATCAAGGTGGCGGAGCAGGCGGACGCGATCCTGGTGCCGGTGGAGGTGGTGGGCACGGCGAGCGCGCTCAAGCGGTGGCGCGCCATCCTGCCGGATCTCCGGATTCCCGAGGGCGTCGGTGGTGGAAGGCCCGGTGGGCCCTACAGGCATTTTGTCATCGTGAGGGAGGACGATGGGCCGGCGCTTCGTCCCGTGGAGGTGGGCCTCAACGACATGGAGCAGGTCGAGATTGTCCGGGGACTCCAGGAGGGGGAAGAAGTGCTGATTGCCTCCCGGTCCCGCGCGCTCCAGGCCCGCGCCGAGTTCCAGGAGCGCATCAAGAGCCGCTCGATGGGCGGATTCAGAAAATCCAACTAGCCTGCATAACCCAAGCTATGATCAGGGAAGAGACGTAAATAGTAAATCGTAAATGGGGGGAGGCGGGGGAGGCAAGGAAGTAGGGGCCTATTCCAATGCAGTTCTCCGAGCGCCATTTACCATTTACAATTTACGGGTGTTGGTCTTCGGAAGAGACGTAAATGGTAAATCGTAAATGGGGGGAGGCAAGGAAGCTCTGCCCCAAGGGCCGGCCATGAAATGGTTTGAGTACATCGCAGTCGCACTCTCGGCGGTGCGGAATCACAAGCTCCGCTCAGGCCTGACCGCTCTAGGAATCATCATCGGCGTGGCCGCCGTTATCACCATGGTTTCCCTTGGGCAGGGCGCGCGGAAGGCGGTCGGCGAGAACCTCCAGTCCCTGGGATCCAATCTTCTCTCCATCCGCCCCGGCAGCCAGGCTCTGCGGCACGTCCGGATGGGGGAGGGGACGAGTCGGACTCTCAGGGCCGAAGACGCCACGGCTGTTCTGGAATCTCCCTATGTGGCCGAAGCGGTGCCGGAGTTCTCTGGTGGCGGGCAGCTCAAGCGCGGCAACTCCAACTGGTCCACGCGCATCGTAGGGACTCATCCCGAGCTGGCGCCTGTCCGGAATCTGGACCTGGACGAGGGACGGTTCTTCAGTCGCCGCGAAGTATTCTCCTCCGCCCGGGTTTGCGTCGTCGGAAAGACGGTCTACGACAATCTGTTCGGTGGTGGGTCGGCGGTGGACACATTCATCCGCGTGCGTAACATCAACTTCCGCGTTGTTGGAGTTCTGAGGGAAAAGGGCTATGCGGGATGGTGGAACCAGGATGATGTGATCTATGTTCCGCTCACCACCGCTCAGCGGAGACTGTTCGGCGAGGACCATGTGTCCTCCATCAGCGTCCAGGTGTGGGAAACGGGCATGACGGATGACGCAATTGTGGATATCGAACGGATCCTGAGGAAGCGTCATCGTCTCCTGCCCGACCAGGACAACGACTTCTACGTCCGCAGCTACGCGGACATCGCCCGCACTTTCCAGGAAGCCACCGAGACCTTCTCCTACCTTCTTCTCTCCATCGCGCTGGTCTCCCTTCTGGTCGGCGGCATCGGCATCATGAACATCATGCTGGTGTCGGTGACGGAGCGGACGAAGGAGATCGGGATTCGCAAGGCCATAGGCGCCCGATCCCGGGATATCCGCTGGCAGTTCCTGGCCGAGGCCATCAGCCTGTGCCTCCTGGGGGGGGGGCTCGGTGTGGTCCTGGGTGTAGCTTCGGCTCAGATCCTGACAAGGGCGGCCCAGTGGAACCTGGAAATCACGTGGCTATCCATCGCTGTGAGTTTCGGGTTCTCCTTCATAGTGGGCGTCTTCTTCGGATACCTCCCCGCGCAACGCGCCGCTCGCCTCAGGCCCATCGAAGCGCTGAGGCATGAATAGAACCAGTCCCCAGCTTCGCCGGGAGTCGACACTTGACGACTTCCATAATCCTGTGCTATAATGCACGTTGTTGAATTCGCAGAGGGTGAACCTGCACCAAGGAGAGAAGAATGCGTGTATTGATCGCTCTGGGTTTGTTGGGCATTATGCTGTTCTGTTCGCTGCCGGTGGACGCTGCAGACCGCAGCGTTGTCATGGAGCACTTCACAAACGCTGGATGCGGACCCTGCTACACCCATGATCCGTGGATCAAGGAGTTCGTGGCCTCACACGAGGACCTGGTCGTGGTTTCCTACCATGTGTCGTGGCCATGGTCCGGCGACCCGTTCTATCAGGCCAACATCACGGAGAACAATGGGAGGAAGAACTTCTACAATGTCACGGGCGTTCCTCATATCCGGTTCAATGGAAACCGGGAGCCCGTGTACCCCTACACCGTGAGCAGCCTCGAGGCCCTGTACGCCAGCCTCAATCTCACGTCTCCTGCTGTGATCAATCTCTCCGGCACATACACACCGGCCCGAGGGAGCAGGGACGGTTCGGGAACGTTGATTGTCGAAGTGATTGCGGAGCAGAGCTTCGCCGGCGACGACAAGAGAATCGTGCTGGCTCTGTGCGAGAACGGGATTCACTACTCGGCGCCCAATGGTATCCAGGATCACTACTGGGTCATGCGGGACATGATCCCGGATCACAATGGGATCCCGGTGGACCTCTCGGGGCCGTACCCCGACACGGTCATGATCCAGCAGGACTTCGTCGTTCAGTCCACCTGGAACGCGGACTCCCTCTACTTTGCCGCCATGCTGCAGATCTTTGGGGGATATAACAAGATCAGGCAAGGCGCCAAGATTGATCTCGGCAAGCTTACGGAGATGACCGATGTCGCGTCCGGCAGTCAGCCGGTCGGCCTGTCCAGGATTTCCCTTGGCCAGAACTTCCCCAACCCCTGCAATCCGACAACCGTGTTCCCGGTCACGGTTGCCGATGGAGGACCTGCCAGCCTGACGATCTTCGGTGTCGAAGGTCGCCAGGTGCGAGACGTGTTTGCGGCGCGCCTGACCGCCGGAATCCACAGCATCGAGTGGGATGGTCGGGATAACAACGGAGTGCGGGTTGCCTCCGGGATCTACTACGCGCGCTTCGAGGCAATGGATCAGATGAAGGTGCGAAAGCTTGTGGTAATCCGGTAGCCTGCATTTCTCACCAGCGGCCGGGAGACAGTGCTTCGTGCAAGGAAAAGGACATCATAACATCGTAGGGGCGACCCGGTGGGTCGCCCTTTTTCCCTGCAGGGACTTAAGCCCCCGGAGGGGAGGGCGACCCACCGGGTCGCCCCTACGGGGCTGGTCAGAGCATAGTCCCGTTTGGCCTGCGGAATTCTGCCCTATTTCCTCGACACTCGACACTTGTCACTCGTCACACAGGCAAGGCCGACGTGTAGATCCAGTGACAGGTGACCGGGTGACAAGCGACTAGGATTGGGGAATACTGCCGTCATAGCCTGGGTTATTCAGGAATCCC
>JAGLYR010000083.1 GCA_023132135.1 Candidatus Eiseniibacteriota bacterium
GCAACGCAGTCCAGACACATCCTGCGTCCCTCGCAGCAGGGATTCCTGAATAACCCAGGCTTATAGTTTGTAGCCGATTGTGCGCAGAAACTCCTTCCGCGCTTTGATATCCTCTTCTCCCTCGATTCCCTTGCTCCTGAACCCGTCGATTACCCCGAGGATTCCGCGGCCCAGCTCGGTCTCGGCGATGATGACTTCGGTTGGATTCGCGGTCGCGCAGAAGATGCGACAGACCTCTGAGACGTTGCTCACAGTGCGGAGGACATTGACCGGAAACGCGCCGTCCATGAACACGATAAAGGAATGCCCGGCTGCGATCTCGTACGCGTTCTTGCCGGCCAGCTCGGTCAACTTGTCATCTGTGCCCGAGTATCGGACCAGGCAGGGTCCGGAAGCTTCACAGAAGGCCAGCCCGAACTTGATGCCGGGAACCGTCGTGACCAGTGCCTCGTGAATGTCCTCCACAGTCTTGATGAAATGCGATTGGCCGAGGATGAAGTTCATGTCCTCGGGTTTGTCGATTGTGACGAGTTTGAGTTCCATGGAGTACCTCCCGGAAAGAATTCACAACACAACCCTATCCTGCGGGGTTCGCACGCGTCAACGCATATCCTTATCCAGGCGAGGGCGCGCTTGACAGGTGTTTTAACGTCTGCTAGCGTGCGTCTATCAATCCAGGAAGATTCCCGTCCTCATGGAGGGTTCGCATGCGCTGGAAGATCGTGGTGTTTGTCGTTCTGGCCGCAGGCGTGGGGCTGACGGCTATAAGCTGCATCGACGAGAGCCCCACGAAACCCGCCGTACCACCTGTCTACTTCCCTCTCAACCCCGGCACCCAATGGACATACCAGGTTGTCCTGAATGACAGCACCGGGTTCTGGATGACCGCTCTGCGCGAGGAGCCGGTCGTGGTGCTGGGGGATACCGTCTGGGCTCTGGACTACATTGACGACGGGAGAATTGCTCAGACGCAATACGTGGATATGCAGGATGGTCTGGTCTACCTGACCGGGGCCCGCGCCGTCTTCTTCGCCGACACGATTGTCGAGGTCTACGAGCCGCCGCTTCGCTTGTCTCCAGAGGGACACGGTCCGGGCGAGACCTGGTCGAGCGTGGGCACGAGTATTTCACTCAAGATCACTTCGGCGGTTCCGCCCGATACGATCCGCACGGAGGGTTCCTTCACGTGGATGGGGCGGGTGCTTGCCGAAGAGAGAATAGAAGTCCCGGCCTTCGACGAACCGTTGAATGCTCTCCTGGTTGAATACGTTGGTGAGTGGGATCCCTGGGCCTCGCCGGGGGCCCCCCAGTACACCTGGTTTGTGGAAGACATCGGTCCTGTGCGGCGGATCGAGCTGTACATGGGCCGTACGGTCAGCAATCTGAGTGAGTTCATCCAAGGGAAGTAGTCCCCTGTATGATCATGCGGATGCTCAAAGCCGTTTTTCTCGTCCTTCTCCTGGTCCCCGCGACTGTCGAGGCCGTTCCCTACAACACGCCTGCGATTGACGGTCAGATCGTTGTGTCCGAGGACGACTGGGACGAGGACGATCTGGCCGCCACCAACACGGATGTCCCCGACACTCCGGTCGGCGACCTGGAAGCTCTCTGGGTCACCTGGGACGCGGATTCCCTGTACGTCGGGGTCGAAGGACTGGTTCTTTGGGGCGCGGCGAACGGACGGCTGGCCTTTGCAATCGATGCCGATTTCGGGTCTTCCACCGGACGCAGCGACCTCGGAGACCGCTTGCAGCTGGGTGGGGCGGCGATGGAATGGGTGATCGGCGCCCCTGGATTCGGATCGGATTTCCTTGGAACAATCCGGGGGGATCAGGCCCAACCGGCGCTCTACAAGACGCCGGGAACCTCCAGCGCCTCCGTCATCTCCACTGCGGAGTATCGCCAGGCGACCTCATCGGCC
>JAGLYR010000084.1 GCA_023132135.1 Candidatus Eiseniibacteriota bacterium
CTCTACCCGGACGAGGGAGGAGGGGTAATGGCCGGCGCGGAAATCGGCCTCACCGCAGCTCTCCTCATCAACAGCTCCCGGCCTCCCCAGAAGTTGACGGACGATATTCTGCCGTCCCGGACGGAGCAGGGGGCCGCGTTCTTCTACGATCCGGATGTGGATACACTCTGGACCGACACGGTGATCCGGATTGTCGTGGATGGCAACAACGACGGGGTGCCCGACACACAGAAGGGCGAGGGCACGATCACCGGGACGGTTCTGTTCGACGACCTTTCCGCATCTCCCTTTCCGGCGGTCGAGGTGTCTGCATATGATCTGCCGGACGGGGTCGAACCCTTCCGTACCATCCGGTCGGACACTTCGGACGGGACCTTCCTGCTGGAGGAGTTGACAGACGGCGGTTCTTTCCGTTTGACCTTCACCCATCCGTGGTACGAACCGGCGACGGTGGATAGCGTATTCATCCCCGTGGATGATCCGGCCGTCAGCCTCGGTCCGGTGCCGCTCACTGCCTACACCGGCTCGATCTCCGGAACCGTCCTTCCGAGGATCGTCGTTGCCTGGGTCGTGGCCCATCAGAATGGGACACCCGTCGACAGCGTCCTCACCGACGGCTCCACGGGTGACTACCAGGTGATTCATCTGAACACGGGGACCTACGGCATCGTGGTGAATCCTGTGACGGCATGCTATGTGGGGGCGACGGCTGAATTGATCGGTGTCGTCAACGGGGCCGACACAGTGATCGAGGACCTGACCCTCACGCCCTTCGGGTCCATCGGCGGGTCGGTCACCCCGGCAACCGAGCTTGTGACGTTGGAAGCCGTTCAGGGAGACAGCATCTTTGCCCACATCCAGACTACGGGAACCTACCGGCTGTCGTGCTTGCCTGCGGGTGTCTACTCGGTCCGCGTGGCGCCGGAGAGCCCGGAGTTTGCCGGCGCCCAGCGTGACAGCGTTCGGGTTCTTGATGGGCAGGAGACTTCCGGTATCAACTTCACGCTGCTGGGTGTCTCGACCTGGCGATTTGCCACCGATCCGGTGGGCGACGATCATGGGCCCCACCACCAGGTAGACCCGGCGGGCAGGCTGGTCCTAATGGATTGGAACGGCCACTATGTCTACGAGGACCGGTCCAGGGTCCCGGCGGATCTCATCCCGACGTTGGAGCCGGTCGATGGGCTCTACTACGTGTACCCGACCAGCCTGGCGTTCCCTCGGGGATCTCACGACATTCACAGCTTCGAGGTCAGGGACCGCGACACGGCCATTGAGTTCGTGGTGACCGTTGGAGCAGTCCCCGATCCGGCGAATCCCGAACCCTACGACTACGCGTCCTGGGTGGGGTTCCTGGAAGAGGACGCCAAGATCCTTCTCCAGCAGATCAGCATCTACATGGACGCGGGGCCGGGGGGCAGCATCCGGGGACTCCCCTGGCGCGGCCACGACATTTCCGAGTGGGACGCGTGGGAGTATGCGCTGGCCCTCAGCGGATGGTGGAAGGGCGTGATCCACTCCAATGGATCCAGCCTCCGTGAGAACTACTCGGTGTTCAAGACCGATCTGGACATAGATCTCCACGCCGATTTCGAGACGGGCACTATCTCGGCAAGCGTGCCCAAGACGCTCCTGGGCAATCCCACGGAAGAGGAGTTCGCCGAGTGGGATATCCTGGTGGTCCTCTGCGGGCACGACTGCTGTGATGACGACCTGAACCTGGGCGCCATCCGCTGGGTGGAGGGAGCTTTCAGTCCGGAGTGGCGGTTCCAGGGCGGGCGCAGTGGGGGCGAGGGAGCGTGGGACGGGAAGCAGGACCCCAACGTGGTGGACTTCCTGCCGCTGCCGGGGCTCGGCCACGACATGCCCGACACTCTTTCCGGCGAAATGATGGACTACGCAAGACCACATAACCGGATCCGGATCGAGACGGATGAGTATCCGGTCCGTCTGGCCGCTACCCGGTTTGAAGACCGTCAGGCTCCCGTGATGGATTTCGCCCAGTACTTCGGTTTCACGGCCGGGACTGAGGCCAATCCGGATTGGACCCTGAGCAACTACAACGAATCCCAGGGGGCCATGGATATCAACGAGGTGGACGCCTACGGCGGCGGGAGCGCGGCGTTGATTACCGAGACAGTCGGGGCCTCGTTCCAGAAGTCAATCTGGAGGGACCGGCCGGGGTGGTACAACGTCCAAGTACGATCCATCGCTCTGGGTCAGACAATGCGCCTCCTGATCTGCCCGGGAAGCTCACTGTCTTCTGCGCTGACGGACACAACCCTCGTGACGCTGCCCTTCAGTTGGGCGTGGATCGACACCGTTTGGACCGCCACGCATCTCCAGCAGGGTTTCAACACATTCCGGTTTGAGTTCGCCCAAGGCGTGCCCGGGGATGTTTCCGACGGGCTGATGCTGGTTCCCGCTGTCCCGGAGGGGGAACCGCCGCTGGATCTTCAGATCGCCCGCCTGGCCAACACGGACCGCATTACCATTCGCACCGGAATCATGGACAACATGGGCTTCGAGCACTACGTCGACGCGTGGTTGGTCTATCAGCTGCCGGGAGGGGATACTCTCCGGGTCGCGCTGGGAGAGGAAGAAGGCTCCAACGAATGGTTGGCGGATATCGAAGTCGCGGGACTCGACACACTTCTCTTCCACTTCGAACTGAAGGACAACGCGGGTCCCCTGAATCCGGAACCCAGCGTGGACAACTTCGCCGCGTATCCGAGGATTTCGCCCGAGGATCCTCTGACCCCCACGGTCCGGGATTCCCTGCTGGCCCTGGGCGATCTGGATGCCTCCCGGTTCTTCTACCGGATTCCGATTGTGGAGATCGACCGCTTCGAAGCGCGGGAAGTCGGATGGGTTCCGAAGCGGAAGAACTTCCGCTCTCCCGAGGGATCCAAGATACTCATCTCGCAGTCTGCGGTTCCGGATGGAACGGACGGGCTGACGGTTTCCGTTGCGGCGGGCTCGCCGGACGCGATTCCGTCTCTTTCCTGCGCGCCCAACCGGGCCAACCTCCGATCCATCGGCTTCGCCCGGGACATCCGGGTGACCGATCTGGCCGGGGGACCCATCACGGCGTTTGAGGAACCGATCCAGATCTCGATTCACTACGAGCTTCCGGCAGAACAGGAGGCTGGCATCACCGAGGGCAATCTGGTGCTGTACCGCTGGGAGCCGCGGACGTCCCGCTGGGTGTTTGTGGGAGGCCGTGTGAACCCCGATGCCAGGACGATCCTTGCCCGGGTGAAGCACTTGGCGGAGCGATATGCGGTGTTCGAGGACCGCGGCCTCGAGCGAGACCGGGCGGATTTCATCACGGGGATCAGCTTCACGCCCAACCCCTTCTCACCCAACGGGGACGGGATCTACGATGCTCTCCGCATCTCGTACCACCTGTGGGCGAACGCTACGATCACCATCGACATCTACGACATGAGCGGGCGCGAGGTGAACAACTTCGTTTTCGAGGAGACGGGATCGCCGGGCGAGGCACTGGGTCATGAGTGGGACGGGCGAGATACAAACGGCGAGATGGTGCCGTACGGGATCTACATCGTGCGGTTCCGGGCGGTGGATGAGAGCGAGTTTCTGTATCGCTTCAACAAGGCGGTGGCGGTTATCCGGTAGAGGTGTGAAGGAATGAGAGGGATAGGACCTATGCGTCCTATGGGACCTATACTGATAGCTCTGGCACTCGCCATGCCTGTGGCAGCGCGCGCCGATTTCCGCGACCTGGAGATTGGTGCACGTCCTTTGGCGGTGGGTGGGGCGTTCGTCTCGATCAGTGACGACGCCAACGGTGTCTACTGGAACCCGGCGGGACTGGTGTGGATGGAGCGCCCGGAACTCCTTGGGATGATCACCCGGGCCTATGGCATCGATGATCTGGGTCTTTACTACCTGAGCGGGGCCGGGAAGGTGGGGCAATTTGCCCTGGGCGGCAGCTGGATGCGCCTGGGGATCACGGACGTTTACAACGAGGACACGTTCTCCTTCGCTGGAGCCAGGGGTTGGGGAAAGATGTCCTTCGGCGTCACGCTCAAGTTCCTGAAGGTGGATGCTCCGGGTTACGAGCAGTACGACGATCCCGGGTACATGGGGGCCCAGATGGAGCCCACGCTGGATGTAGGGTGGCAGTGGCGTCCTCTGAAGAGCCTGTCTTTCGGGGTGGCCGCCTACAACTTGACGCGCCCGGAGATCAACCTGATCGACACGACGACGGAAACGGATCCGGTTCCCAGAGATTACCGTGCCGGATTCTCGTTCGTTGTTCGGGAGGTCTGGCTGTTGACCATGGATGTGGTCAAGCGGGACACGGACGAATCGTCGTCCACGCTCCATGCGGGGACGGAACTCTGGTTCTATGACGCTGTTGCTCTGAGAGCCGGAGTCGACCGGGGCCGGATTACCATGGGTGCGGCCGTGGATGCCGGACGCTGGCAGATTGACGGGGTGGTGTCGGCACATCAGATGATGGGGAATCTGTACCGCCTGTCCCTGACGTTGCGGAAGTAGGAGAAGGGCATGAGAACAAGTCCCTATGGACACGACTGGACGCGAAGGCTGGCTGTGCCGGCGGCCGTCGTGTGCCTGGGCCTGACTTGCTTTTTGCCGACCGTTGACGATGCCTGTGCTCGCGCGCGGCTCGAGGGCTACTACGAAACCGAAGCTGTGGCGGAGAACGACAACAGTCTGCAGGAAGGTTCCCGCTGGATTTTCAACCCGATGCGGCATCTCTACGAGTTCAAGTTCTCGGCGAATCCGCATCGCCGTTTTGATATCTGGACCAAGTTCAATGGGGACAATAACAACGTCGACCGCAACCTCCACGTGCGCCGGTTCTGGCTCATCGAAGGCCACGCGAGAGTATTCGGGGATGGTTGGGAGGCGATCGCTTTTACGAAGGAAGACCGCTACTGGATGGCCAACGTGCTCTCCCACTTTTTCACCTGGGCGG
Source organism: Candidatus Eiseniibacteriota bacterium (assembly GCA_023132135.1). Lineage (GTDB taxonomy): Bacteria > Arandabacterota > Arandabacteria > JAGLYR01 > JAGLYR01 > JAGLYR01. Next base: position 4,973 of record JAGLYR010000084.1, read on the forward strand.
ACGGCAGTCGTCTGCGCACGGGCGACAACATGGGAATCCGTCTGCAACGCTGGAACTGGTGGCATGGCTTGAACGCGACCGTCATCTACAGCGATTTCTCCGGGAACGTCGAACCTGCAGAGGACGGCAAGATCGTCAAGATCGACCGGTATTGGGAGAAGCAGAAGCTGTTCCTTGCCGGGTACTGGGTCAGGAAGGACTGGAACGAGCGGACAGCGGATGGTGAGGTCGAGTATGACAGTGCCGACAACAATCAGGTGTTCGGGCTCGACATCCGGTGGAACCGCGGGTTCGAGTGGGCTATGCAGCTGGGGCACTCCGAGATCCCGGGCGACCGGGTATGGGGAACCAGCGACAACAGCTGGGCCTTTGCCACCGAGATCCGGAACCTGAGAGCGGGGCCTTTCCAGCTGAAGCTCTCCCACCGGAACTACGGGAAAGAGTTCTTCAACTATCTCTCGGGAGCGTTGGACGCGGGCGGACAACAGGGTCGGCGGTACTACAACGGGGAGTTCCTCTACGGATTGCCGAACCTGGCCGTTACCACGCGGGTCAGCTACGAGCACTACGATCAGGACCAGGTGGGAACCACCCGGGACCAGTCTGTAGACAACGTGTTCGGCGAGGTCTACGTGGAGTGGATTCACGGGTTTGCCTCGCGTGTGTACTACCAGAAGACAGACAACATCGATGGGCGCTGGAAGCATCTCTTCGGAGAATTCCTGGTTGAGAACTTCCTGGCCAAGCTGAAAGCGCAGTTCAAGATCCGGAATATGGACACCAGGTACGAGGAAATCCTGTACGGGATCGACCTCGGGTTCAAGCTCAGCGACAAGTTCAAGGCGAATGTCAGGGCGATGACCAGCGACCACCGGAAGACCGTTCTGGCGCGGCAGTCGCTCTGGGCCCAGGGCATCTACCACGTGGGCGACCAGATGGAGCTCACGTTCGACTACGGACCCTCGTGGCACGGGGACAATGATCTGGTGAACGACGGCAGCTTCGCCGGGAGCCAGGATGCCGACATCACCCATCGGTTTGCGATGAAGTTGAGGGCCTGGTGGTAGGGTGAGATCCCGTGCCGCGTGATAAGGGGACAGGATGATGGGCAAGAAAAAACTGAGGACTGTGCTGGTCCTCCTCGGAAGCATGTTGATTCCGGCGATGGGGTGGGCCGAGGAGGTCACTTTCCGGGTCACGGTGCCCGGGAATACCCCGGCGGGAGAGAGCGTCTACGTCGTGGGGAATCTTGCCGGGCTGGGCGAGTGGGATCCGGGCGCGTTGGAGATGACGTCGGTGGAGTCTGGAATCTGGGAAATCGTCCTCGATCTGCCCGATGGAGCCTCGATCGAGTACAAGTACACGCGGGGTGGGTGGTCCTCCGTGGAAAAGACGAGCGATGGGGCCGAGTCGGATAACCGGACGGTGAGGATCGCAGCCGGCATGATCATCGAGGACGAGGTGCCCCGCTGGGCGGATGTCACGCCCGGGCCGAAGGCGAAACCTGTGACGTCTGCAACAGGGAAGATGGTGGTCCTCTTTCGCGTAGTCGTGCCTCCCAAGACACCCGAGGGCGAGCCTGTCTACATCTCCGGAGATCTCCCGGAGTTCGGGGTCTGGGATGGGGGGCGCGTCGAGTTCACACAGGTCGAGCCCGGCGTCTGGGAGGCGGAGGTGGAATTCTCGGCTGCCGGATGGGCGGAGTACAAATACACGCGGGGAGGTTGGGGGACTGTTGAGAAAAAGGCCGACGGAGGCGAGGCGGACAACCGGAGAATAATGGTTGAACCCGGTGCCCTGATCGAAGATGTAGTGATCGCATGGGCCGATGTTCCGGCCGAAGGTGGGGCCGAGGTCACGTTGCTCTCAAACACGGACCTCAGCTCCAGCATGATGGTGAACGGCCGCTACGTGAGCACGTACATCAGCGAGCGGGAACCGGATGATCGCTACCGGCTGAACCGGCCCTCCCACGATATCCGGCTGGACTTCCTGGCCACCGTGGGTCCGACTGTCTCGGTCTGGGCCCGTGCCAGTTTCTTCACCGGGGAGCAGTTCCATTTCTCCTTCGATTTCGACCGGGCCTGGGCTCATGTTCACCCGGAGGAGTTCGACCTGAAGGCATTCTACAACGAAGAGATTGTTGCTTTTGATGATCCCTTCAACCTGGTCGGACACAGGGATCTCTGGAGCACCATCGGGAACGACAACATCCCCTTCGGGCGGGGGAGCTCCGGGGCCGAGATCCGGTTCGGGTTTCTCGGGATGGATCTGGACGGGATGGTGGCCAACATCCATGACTTTGACGTCCGCAATGATCCGGACGCATTTGATGAGGTCGGCACGGATTGGATGGCCGGCCGTGTGACCCGTGATCTCGGACATTTCTGGCTGGGGCTCACAGGCAGGAGGATCCGGACAGCCAATTGGGCCAGTGTGTATGAGACGACCCCGCCGCCCCCTCAGTGGGAGATGGATGTTGGGGACTACAGCAACGAGTTCTTTGAGCTGAACGAGACCGATGATGTCTTCGCACTGGATCTGTCCACGACAGCTTTGAGAGGCGCTTTGGACCTGGTTCTCGGCGGCGGGTACCAGAAGTGGCAGGCGGGCTGGGTTATCGGAAGCGCCCGGGAGCGTGTGTACCTCGGCGAGCACGTGAAGGTCGACGACAAAATCGGCAGCACGTCCGGTTTCCTCGGGCTCGTGGGCGCGACCTTCCATCTGTCCCCGAATCTCACGCTTGGCTACCGGTTCCACAGGGAATCCCTGGATGCGCTCGGAGAAGGTGATTCGTACGTGGCTTGGGTGCTGAAGCACAGGGACGACGCCAACCAGCACATTTTCCCCATCGGGCTGCCGGGTCACAACCGTGAAGTTGACCACCAGGAGTGGACGTTCGGCTGGTCCGGGTCCGCGGTGGAGTTGAATCTGCTGATCTCGAAGCACGATGACAACCGGCGGGCGTTCCTGGTTTCCAGCGACCGGCACGCGACGCAGACCCGCGTACTTCCGGAGATCGCCTTCCGGTTTGGAGACCGTCTGGAGACGATCTTCCGGTACGTCTACGAGCGCGGCACGCGGTTCGGGTTGAGTGAGAGCATGGGGATTTCCTACGCCGAGCAGGAATGGGAAACAGGATATCGCTTCCGCTTCGCCTCGGAGACGGAGAAGGTAGACACGAGGATATTCGCCGTCAGCACGCGGTACAAGCTCAGGAGAAACTGGTATTGGGATCTTGACTACCAGCGTTGGAACCTCTGGCGCGACTACGGGAACAACGGATCGGTCGAGGTGGACGGAATCTACGGCATGTTGTTCACAGGGTTTACCTACGAACCTCGCAAGGGAATCCAGATCCAGCTCGCGCTGGGGGTGGATCCGGTGGACGACGAGGACGACCGCCTGGCCGGACGCGAGATGTTCATGCGTCGCCGGCTGGGTGACTGGCAGTACTCGGACGGCGATGGAGACGGCATCAGGAACTACCAGGATCGGGTGAACTGGTCCGATGACACACCCGGTCTGGTCCGCTCGCCGACCATCGGGGAGCTGATGCAGGAGCTGAGTGATACGAAGCAGGTGATGATCAAAGCCAGGATCCAATTCTGACTAGCTCGGGAAAGGGCATCGGAGGGGTTGAAGCCCCCGGAGG
>JAGLYR010000085.1 GCA_023132135.1 Candidatus Eiseniibacteriota bacterium
AGCCCCCGGAGGGGGCGGCTCAGTGCTGGCCCCGGGTGAAGCGAAGCGGAACCCGGGGGGGAGGTGTGGAGGTGTGGATGTGGAGACGCGAAGGCGATGGCTGATTCCCTGGTTGGTTCCATCCATTGTTGTACTGCTCCTGACACCCGACTCTGCCGCTGACCGGCATCCCGAGTCCTGGGTTTCCGAGCCCGCAGCCGAAATCGATCTCGACTTCGTGCTCGATTCCCTGGTAGGGCGGCATCTAGCCCTCAATCGTGTTTCCCGTACCGATCTCGAATCCCTGCACCTGTTCTCGACCCGGGAGATCGACGTCATTCGTGAAGGCCGGCCGTGGAGGTCTGTCGAGGATATGGTGAGAGCGATCGATCCCGACCCGGTCCGGTCGGAAATCGTACGATCCATTTTTTTCGTGCGGTCGTCCTCGCCGGAAAAAAGAGGGGGTTTTCGCACGAGGGTGGGGTGGGCGGAGAGGGGCAGCGGGATGCTGGATGCCCGGATCACTCAACGGCTCGAGGCAGCACTGGGCCGCGGCGTGCGCCTCGGTCTGGTTCAGGAAAAGGATCCGGGGGAAGCGTCTTTCGGCGACCACTGCGCGGGATATCTTGAGATCCGGAGCTCGGGTGTTTCGCGGCGATTGATCCTGGGAGACTACGTTCTGCGATTCGGGCAGGGCCTGCTCTTCTGGCCCGATGGCCCGACCCTGCTGGCTGTAGCGCGAATGGACAGGAGCAGTGGAGGGAGCCGGGGATTCTGCGGGACAACGGAATCGGGTTTCCTCCGAGGAATGGCCCTGGAAAGAGAATCCGGATCATGGAGACTACATGGGTTCGTCTCGGGGCGCGTCATCGATGCGCGCGTTGATGACACGGGGCGGATCACTGGATTTCCGGTGACAGGGTATCATCGGAGTGAAAAGGAGATCCGGGAGAAGGGTGGGGCGCAGGAACAGCTCATCGGATCACGAGTTGTGTGGGAAAGCGCGGCGGCACGCGCGGGTCTGACATTCGTGAGGATCGCCTACTCAAGAGAAGTGATCCTCGGCAACCCGGATCGCGACGGCGTGAGATTCGCTGGGCAATCTCAGCGGTTGGCGGCCCTGGATTGGACCATCAGGTGGAGTGGGCGGGTGTTCTTCGGCGAGGTCACAGTGAGTCGGTCCCCATCCTTTGTCCTGGGGCTGAGGGAAACCCGGGAGTTCCTGGACTGGGTGCTCTGGATTCGGAATCTCGACAGGTTTCTTCGCTCTCCCTACGGAGCCCTTGCCATGGTTCGCCGCGCATCTTTGAGAAATGAAACGGGGGCAATTCTCGGCCTTCGCCTCAAGCCCCATCCGAAGATGGCCGTGTCTGTCCTGGCGGATCTGGAATCGAGACCCTGGCGCAGTTGGAGTCGAACGATCCCTTCCCGGAGGAGGGAAGTGCGAGTGGAAGCCGAAGTAACGGTTGGTAACCTTGAGATGACGGCAGAGTGGAAGAAAACGGTATCCCCCTATATGGACCACAGGGAGAAGCGTGTCAATCGCCGGGCATTCCGATTCCGCCTGAAACCGGCGAGGAGCATCTCCTTTTCCTGTGATTTCAAGGACGCTGTATCCGGCAAGAAACGCGGCACGCTGGCGCGGGCATCCGTTACTCTGCGTGCTCGCCGCTTCAGGGGTACCGGCACACTGGTCGCAGCATGGGTGGAGCCCGGCGCTCCTTCTCTCTACGCGTACTCGGGATCTCTTCCGGGGGAGATGCGGTTCATGCAAGCCTCCCGGTCGGGGCATGGGAGCGCGGTTGTAGTGCAGGTCAGAGATGTGTTTTCGGCGGATGTGAGCTTCCACTACGAACGGACGCGACTGCGAACGCCCGGGCGCTGGTATGGTATGCAGATCAGTCGCCGTTTTTAGCTGGCGCCGTGGCGAGTGCGAGAGGGGGCGAGTGCGCAACAGGGGTGCGCGTTGTCGCTCTGTCCCCCCGGGTTCCACTTCGTTCCACCCGGGGCTAACATTGAGCCGCCCCCTCCGGGGGCTTCAATCCCACACTGCTTTCATTCGCCCGCAAGCCCCCTATCCGCGGGGCTTGAAACCGTCCAACGCCCTTTTCCTTATGACGGCACATATGCGCGATGCTGTGCTCCACGGTTTCCACGGTCTGTTGTGTGAGCGACGTTCACAGGGCCGGCGACCTTGCGCCTTCTGGCAGATCTTTGCTGCATTTGTAACCCGTTGATATAGGAAGCGTTGTGATGAATGTTCAGGACCGGGGAGAATTAGCTTGACCTACTACATCCTGTGGTATATTGATGAAGGAGGGACTAGATGGCGAGTAGTCAGCTCCGCGCTCTCTCGATCTGTCTCACCCCACCAACCATCGTCAGAAGCTTCGTACAACGTACTACCTACGGGAGTCGAGCGATCATGTTGGACAAGAAACCGGAGTCCGGAATCTGGAACACAGAGATGTTCCCTGTTGGGCATCCCCAGCCGAAACCCGGAGAACCCGGGCAGCCGCAGAAGCCCGGGAATGAGCAGGTCTCCCCGGGTCGGACATCGCCCGTCGGAGACTCCGGGAACGCCGACTCAGTCCCGGATTCGAACCTGGAGCTTAGCCATTCCCTCCTTGGCGATCTGGTTGGAGAAGGCGCCCGTACCGAGGCTGCAGGTCGCGAGGCCAGCGCGAAGGCCGAACACGAGGCGCCGATGCCGCATTTCACGAAGAGCGCGATAACGGTTCTCGAGCGCCGCTATTTGAGGAAAGACGATGGGGGGCGCGTGATTGAAACCCCGGAGGATATGCTGCGGCGCGTGGCCAGCGATGTTGCTTCCGTGGAGGCGCAGTATGGGGGTGAAGCGGCGGTCAGAAGAACGGAGGAAGAGTTCTACGAGATGATGCGTCGGCTGGAGTTCCTGCCGAACTCGCCGACGCTGATGAATGCGGGCCGGAAGCTGCAGCAGTTGTCCGCCTGCTTTGTGCTTCCCGTCGGGGATTCGATGGAGAGCATTTTTGACACCGTCAAGAATACGGCCATCATCCACAAGAGCGGCGGGGGCACGGGATTCTCATTCTCGCTACTCCGACCCAAGAACGATGTAGTGAGTTCGACGAAAGGGGTCTCGTCCGGTCCCGTTTCCTTCATGATGGTGTTCGACGCGGCTACCGAGGCGATCAAACAGGGCGGCACGCGCCGGGGCGCTAACATGGGAATCCTCCGCTACGACCATCCGGACATTGTCGAGTTCATCCGGTGCAAGGAGGAGGGCTCGAAGCTCAACAACTTCAACATCTCGGTCGGGGTCACTCATGAATTCATGGAGCGAGTCCGGGACAGCAGCTCCTATGATCTGAAGAACCCGCGAACCGGGGAGACTGTCGGGAGTCTGAAAGCGCGCGAGGTATTCGATCTGATCGTCGAGATGGGACACAGGAACGGTGAACCGGGGATCGTGTTCCTCGACCGGGTGAATGCGGATAACCCCACGCCGCATCTGGGTGAGATCGAGTCCACCAATCCCTGCGGTGAGCAGCCGCTGTTGCCCTACGAGTCCTGCAATCTCGGTTCCGTTAATCTCTCACGGATGGTCAGAGACGGTGAGATGCAATGGGATCTTCTCCGCCGGAGGGTTCATCAGGGAGTCCATTTCCTGGACAACGTGATCGAGCGGAATCAGTATCCCCTGCCGGAAATCGAGCGGATGACCAAGGGGAATCGGAAGATCGGACTTGGACTGATGGGTTTCGCCGACATGCTGATTCAGCTGGGTGTGCCGTACAACTCCGACAGAGCCTTGAAAATGGGCGGTGAGGTGATGCAGTTCGTCACGAGCGAGGCGCGCAACGCTTCCGCCGAGCTGGCCGAACAGAGAGGCGCGTTCCCGAACTTCGAGGGGAGCGGCTACGACACGCGGGGAGAGCCCCGGATCCGGAATGCCACCTGCACCACCATCGCACCCACGGGAACTATCAGCATCATCGCCGGTTGCTCTTCGGGGATCGAACCCATGTTTGCCGTTGCTTTTGTCCGGAACGTTCTGGACAAGGACAAGCTGGTTGAGGTGCATCCTCTGTTCGAGAACATTGCACGGGAGGATGGGTTCTACAGCGAGTCGCTCATGCAGAATATCGCTGAACGGGGGTCAGTGGCCGGGCTCGGCGAGGTGCCCAGGCACATCCGGGAGGCCTTCGTTACCGCGCACGAGACGACGCCCGATTGGCATATCCGGATGCAGGGTGTGTTCCAGAAATACGTGGATAACGCCGTGTCCAAGACCGTGAACTTCCCGCGCGATGCAACCCGGGCCGACGTGGCCAAGGTTTTCATGCTGGCGGACGAACTGTGCTGCAAGGGAGTGACGGTGTACCGGGACGGGTCCAGGGAGGAGCAGGTTCTCAAGGTCGGCACCGGCCAGGGTGCGGCGTCAGAGGCGCGTCGATCGCCCCGATCGCGACCCAAGACAACCCGCGGGGTGACGGTCAAGATGGAAACGGGTTGCGGCCAGCTCTATGTCACCATCAACGAAGATCAGTACGGTGTGTGCGAAGTCTTCTCTCAGATGGGTAAAGCGGGTGGCTGCGCGGCTTCCCAGTCCGAGGCTATCGCGCGCCTGGTTTCCCTGGCGCTGAGATCGGGAGTGGACACCGAGGCTGTGCTTCGGCAGATGTCTGGAATCCGGTGCCCGTCGCCGGTTCTCACCAAGGACGGCCCGGTGCTGTCCTGCCCCGATGCCATTGCCAGGGCCATCCGCAACCGGTTGGAGCAGCTGGAGCGAGAGGGATCCCGCTCTCAGGTCTTTGCGCCCTGGGAAGACAGTGAGGAGTACCGGGAACACAGCGCCAATGTGGTGGGAATGTGTCCGGACTGCGGCTTCGTGCTGACCCACGAGGAAGGGTGCGCAACGTGCCGCATCTGCGGCTACTCCCGCTGCGGGTGAAAAGAAGACCACGGAGCCACAAGGGTTTTCCATGATCAAGCCGGATGGGTGGATACGGGAGATGGCGGGGAAGGGCATGATCAAACCCTTTGCCGATGAAGGGGTCCGAGAGGGCGTGATCTCCTTCGGCGTTTCGTCCTACGGCTACGACATGCGATTGGCGGATGTCTACCGCAAGCTGTCTCCCGATGACCGGCATCTGATCGATCCCAAGACGTTTCAACTGGACCGGCTCGAGGAAATCCGGGCGTCCGAGATCAGAATTCCGCCCAACGAGTTCGTGATCGGCCGCTCCCTGGAGTATTTCCGAATTCCCCGGGATATCCTGACCCTCTGTTTCGGCAAGTCCACCTACGCCCGCTGCGGGATTGTCATCAACGTTACCCCTTTCGAGCCCGAATGGGAGGGCTACGCCACCCTCTCCATCTCGAATACCGGTCCTGCTCCGGTGAGACTCTATTCGGGCGAGGGCATTGCCCAGATTGTGTTTCTCGCCTCCGACTCGCCCTGTGAGCGTTCCTACGCCGACAAGAAGGGCCGCTATCAGGCCCAGCAGGACATCACACTGCCCGCAGACAGGTAAGCCTGGGTTATTCATGGAGAGCGCAGGCTAGTCCCAACTCCTTTGTCCTCTTTATCTTGACAGAGTCCCCCTTGTGGAAGTAGCATGCAGGGTTGTATTGTTTCTTTGTCGGATGGCTTGCTTGGAAGAATGCTCGCAGGCAATGGGGAATCACTTGTCTCTTTTCTTGGGGAGGCCGACAGAGGATGACTAGAGTCAAGCACCAGGAAGAAGATTTCCTCGCGCTGGGTCTGGATATCGGATCGGTGAGTGTCAATGCGGTCGTGATGCAGTCTGGCGGAGAAGTTCTGGAAGAACACTACACTCGTCTCCATGGACAGCCCATTGAAACGACGATCCGGGTTCTTGAGGATATCCTTTCCCGCTATCCGGCCGAGCGTTTTGGATGGGTGGGCGTCACCGGGACCGGTGGCGAGGTAGTGGCGAAGCTCCTGGAAGGGGAACTCGTCAACGAGATCGTTGCCCAGACCAACGCGGTCGCGATGTTCCATCCCGATACGCGGACGCTGATCGAGATGGGCGGCGAGGACTCCAAGTTCCTGACGTTCAAGCGCACGGACGATGGCCGGCTTCTGCTGGACGACTTTGCCATGAACACCCAGTGTGCCGCCGGGACAGGATCGTTTCTCGATCAGCAGGCCTCCCGGATGGGCCTGTCTATTGAGGAAGAGTTCGCCGGACTGGCTATGAAGTCCGAGAAACCGCCCCGGATTGCCGGCCGGTGCAGCGTCTTTGCCAAGTCGGACATGATTCACCTGCAACAGATCGGTACTCCTGTGCACGATATCGTTGCGGGTCTCTGTTTCGCTGTGGCCCGGAACTTCAAGAGCGCGATCGCAAGGGGAAAGACCTTCGAGAAACCGATCGCGTTCCACGGCGGTGTGGCCGCCAACCAGGGTCTGGTCCGGGCCTTTGAGGAAATCCTGGATCTCGACAAGGGTGAGCTTCGAGTCCCGGAGCACTATCCGTCCATGGGAGCCATCGGGGCCGCACTTTCAGCCCTGGAGAATGGTACCGGCCCTCGTCCGGGAGCAGTTCGCCCTGCCGCTCTCAGGGAGCATCTGAGCAACCGGAAACCGTCCCGGAAAGCCCACCGCCCTCTGTCGGAGAACTGGAGTATCGAGGATCGCCGTGTCGCAGGGAGTGTTCGGCGCCTCCACCCCGGCGATGGGAAGGTGGACTGCTTCATCGGTGTGGACGTGGGGTCGCTGAGCACCAACGTGGTCGCGATAGACCGGGATCGCAACGTGCTTGCACGCCGGTACCTGCCCACGGCCGGACGTCCCCTGGAGGTGGTCAAACGCGGACTTGCCGAAATCGCGGTGGAAATAGCGGATAAAGTGACTGTCCGTGGCGCCGCAAGCACGGGTTCGGGACGCTACCTGACGGGAGACTTTATTGGCGCCGATATTGTGCGCAATGAGATCACGGCTCAGGCAAGGGGAGCGATCTACGCCAATCCCAATGTGGATACCATCTTCGAGATAGGCGGGCAGGATTCCAAATACATCAGCATTCAGAACGGGGTCGTCGTCGACTTCGAGATGAACAAGGTCTGCGCGGCGGGCACCGGCTCCTTCCTGGAGGAGCAGGCCGAGAAGCTGGGGATCAATATCGTGGAGGAGTTCGGCAAGATTGCCCTGAGTGCCCAGACGCCGGGTCGGTTGGGCGACCGCTGCACTGTGTTCATGGAGTCGGACCTGGTGGCTCACCAGCAGTCCGGGATGGAGAAGGACAACCTGATCGCCGGGCTGGCCTACTCCATCGTGTACAACTACCTGAACAAGGTCGTGCGTGACCACCGCATCGGAGATCACATTTTCTTCCAGGGAGGGGTGGCTTCCAACGACGCGGTGGTGGCAGCCTTCGAGAAGATAGTGGGCAAGAAGATTACGGTCCCGCAGCATCACGATGTCATGGGAGCGATCGGCGCCGCCATCCTGGCTATGGAGGCCATGGCGGACGGGCGACCGTCCAGGTTCCACGGCTTCGACCTGAGCAAGAGGGTCTACAGTACCCGTACATTCACGTGCAAGAAGTGCTCCAATGTCTGCGAGATCCGGCAGATCCGCTTTGGGGACGAACGGCCCCATTTCTACGGCGCGCGCTGCGAGATCTACGAAGTGGACCAGGAAACCAAGGGAGAAAATCTTGCGGATCTCTTTGAAGAGCGCCAGCGAATGCTGCTGGGTCCTTACCATGACAACCCCGATGGGGATCCAGAGGCCACGGGTCCCACGGTGGGATTCCCCAGGGTGCTGCACTTCTACGAGCTGTTCCCCTTCTGGGAGGCTTTTTTCCGGACGCTGGGATTCCGGGTAGTTCTCTCGGAGACGACCAACCCGAAGATCATTCATGAGTCCTCCAAGGTTGTCGTCGCGGAGACATGTTTCCCGGTCAAGATCGTGCACGGGCACGTGCTGGCCTTGGCCGAGAAGGGTGTGGATTTCGTGTTCCTGCCCAGCGTGGTCAACATGGAACAGGCCGAAGAAGGGTTCAGCAACAACTACAGCTGTCCTCTGGTGCAGGCGGCCCCCTACATCATTCAGGCGGCTTTTGATATCGAGAAAATGGGCACGCGGCTTCTCGCGGGGCACGTGCATTTCCAGGACAGCCGCGACTTGATCCTGAAGGAGCTGGCGGTCATTGCCAAGCGGGCAGGGGTCCGCGGATCCCGGGTGAAGAAGGCTATGGCTGCAGGCGAAGCAGCGCAGAAGCAATTCGTCATGGCGTGTCGCGCCAGGGGGCGTGAGATCCTGGAAGAGCTGGGATCGGAGCAGTTGGCGGCCGTCATCGTCTGCCGCCCGTATAACGGGTGTGATCCCGGGATCAACCTCTCGCTGCCGAAGAAGCTGAAGGATCTGGGAGTGCTGGCCATTCCCATGGATTTCCTGACTCTTGACTACACCGGCATATCCAATAGATTCCCGAACATGTACTGGCGGTACGGGCAGCGGATCCTGTCGGCCATCGAGATGGCGAGGAAGGACCCGCGGCTCAACATCATCTACATCTCGAATTTCAAGTGCGGCCCCGATTCCTTTATCGAACACTTTGTACGCGAACAGATGGGGGAGATTCCCTATCTCGAGCTGGAAATCGATGAGCACAGCGCCGACGCCGGTGCCATCACGCGTTGCGAGGCCTTCATCGATAGTGTGAGGCATAGGATTCCTGTGGAAGCGGAACCCGAGAGGGCGGAGGAAATGGCCGCGCGCGAAACCAGAGTCTAGCGAGGACAAGATGGCAAACAGCAAGAACAACCGAGCGGTGTATATCCCCCCGATGTGCGATCACGCTTACCCGCTGGCCGCGGCTTTCCGGCGGGCCGGCGTGAGGGCGGAGGTTCTGCCCGAGTCCAATGAGGAAACGTTGGAGTGGGGCCGCAAGTACTCGTCGGGGAAAGAGTGCTATCCCTTCATCGTGACGCTCGGGGACCTGATTCGGAAAGCAAAGGAGCCGGGATTCGACCCGGCCCGGTCCGCGTTCCTCATGCCGTCGGCTACCGGGCCCTGCCGGTTTGGCCAGTACAACGAGATGCACCGGATTATCCTGCGGCGTCTGGGGTATGGCGATGTGGAGATCCTCACTCCGGATTCCGGCAACTCGTATTCGGAATTCGGAGATGTGGGAACCGGATTCGAACGTATCGCGTGGCAGGGAATGACGGCCGTGGACATCATCCAGAAGCTGGTGTGGGAAACGCGGCCCTACGAGAAAAGCTCTGGGGATACGGACCGGGTTTACCAGAAGGCCTTGGATTCCATTTGCGAGGTGATTGAATCGGGCGACGGGAAGGTTGTGGACATCATGCCCGACATCCGGGAGCTGTTTGACGCGATCCCGGTGGACAAATCAGAGCGCAGGCCTGTCATTGGTGCGGTGGGAGAGATCTTCCTGAGGAGCAACGCCTTCAGCAACTCCCACATCGTCCGCAAGCTGGAGGCGCTGGGAGCCGAGGTCTGGGTCACGCCCTTCACCGAATGGGTGTTCTACGTCAACCAGCGGTACATGGAAGATTGCCTGAAAGACCGGCGGTACCTGGACTGGCTGAAGGGTTTCGTCAAGGATCGCGTTCAGAGGCATGACGAGCATCGGCTGGCCAAGCCGGTGGAAAATCTCCTTCTCAACCGGCATGAGCCCGGGACCAACGAGGTCCTGGCCAACAGTGCGCCCTACATGCACCGCTCCTTCGGGGGAGAAGCCATCCTTTCCATCGGGAAGGCTGTCGACTATGTCCAGCGCGACGTCTCCGGCATTGTCAATATCATGCCATTCTCCTGTCTCCCGGGAATGGTGGTTACGGCGATTTCCAAGAAATTCCGCGAGGATTTCGGCGGGATTCCCTGGCTGAACATGACGTATGACGGGCAGGAGGAATCTGGTGCCCAGACGCGGCTCGAGGCCTTCGTCTACCAGGTGAACCAGTACCGCCTGCAGACTTCACAATCGTAGCAGCGCGAACAATGCGAATGGGTAATCGGTGACGATGGCCCTGCACACGGATACCCCATCTTCCGATGTTGATGAAACCGCTCTGGATCGGACACTTGGTGACGAGTGGTTCGACTGGAAGGGCGGGCTGGAAAAAGACGGGGGCGACATTCGGGAGGGGAGATCTCTCTTCCTCGCTCTCTCCTTCGCGGTGGTGGCGATTGCCGTTCTTGCGGCGCTGTTTCTCTGGTTCCTCATCAGTCCCCGTTTGCTCCTCATTGGTCCGTGGCTCCACGGCATCACCCGAACGGTTGTCCTCGGAGGCCTGTTGATGTGGGTGGGCTGGTACGGGCTCACGGTGGCTTCGGTGCTCCTGGAGACTCAGGTTCTTGTCGGGCACGGACCGCGGCAGCGCCTCATCAACGCCATCGTTCCGTGGGCTGTGCGGGTGGGGAAGCTGGTTGGGGTTTCCCGGGACCGGGTGTCCAACTCCTTTGTGAAGGTCAGCAATTCAGTGGCCCGTGCTACTGGAAGGCGCGTGGACTCCGGCGAACTCCTTCTCTTGCTGCCGAGGTGTCTGACCGGTGAGATCCGGCGGGAGGTCCTGGATCTGGGCAAGTCATACGGGTGCAGGATTTCAACGGCCAGCGGTGGAAGTGTCGCCCGGCTGCAGATCGATCGCCTGAAGCCTCGGGCCATCATCACCATGGCCTGTGAGCGGGACCTGGTGAGCGGGATTCATGATGTGGCGCCCGAGATCCCCGTGATTGCCATCCCGAATCGGCGCCCCAGAGGTCCGTGCAAGGATACGGAGGTCAACCTGGAGGAAATCCGGGAGGCCATCTGCCTTTGCTTGGGGGCCGCACAATGACGGCAAGGTTCCACACTACCGGTAGAGAGGATATTGCCCGTGGTGTCTAAGCGGCGCATCGGATTCGTCGGGTGTCCCCCGGAGGATGTAATGGAGGAGATCCGCCGGCAGGATCTCGTCGACCTCGACAATCTTTACCCGGGTGTCCCGGTTTCCAGCGACAGTGTCCTTCCCAGAACCACGTGCCGGATCATCAGGCGAATCTACGACAACGCGCTCTTCATGAATCTCGACGAAATAGTCATCGACGAAGGATACGGAAAGTGCGATTCCGCCCGGGCGATTGCTTCGATCCTCGAGGACAGGCTCCCGATTCCCGTCCGGCGTACCCGGAATGTATCTTCGGAAGGCAGGGGTACGCCCGTGTCCGATTCAGCGCTGGCTCTACGGGAGAAAGTGGAGATGATTCTCAGCGATTTCGTCCGGCCGGTGGAGCGGTCCGTGATTGCGGAGCCTCACCCGGCGGTGGCGGTCTGGGGTGTTCCCTGCTCCGATTTCTTACTCTACGATCTGTTTCCCGACGGTACGAAGATTCTGGGGTGGACCCGGTGTTTTGAGAATCGTACGCCCGCAGACGATGAGCTGGAGCAGATGATTGATCCCGCCGTTCCCACCGTTTTCTTCGCGCAGATGTTCTGTCACAAGAACGCATTGGCCAAACACCTGGCCGGGGTGCACGGGGGGCTGTATCTTGACATCGACGGTCAGGTTACACTTCCCATTCGGGCCAAGGTCGAGGCATTTCTCCATTTCCGTGTTGGGAACCGGGAGCGGGGAAGACGGGAGGCGGGCTAGTGCGGTTGGCGGATTTCGGAACCACGTGGACGAAGTGGTACGACACGGAGACGAAGTCGTACGGGGTGGTCCGCACGTCCGAGGTCGATTTCCGCGCTGCCGTGGGGACGGGACACAACATCCGCTCCCGTGCAGACCGGATGATCAATGAGCTGGTCGCGCTTGCCGAGGGCGGCCTGAAGCGGATTCCGGAGCCGGACTTCGTGCTGGTGGACGTGGGATCGCGGGAAATCAAGTATGTCCGGTTCGAGAACCGTCGACTCAAGGAGATGAACTGGTCCACATCCTGTGCCGCTCTCACAGGATTCACCCTGGAGCTCTTGGGCAGCTACTTCCGGCTGGACTTCGATCACATCCGGCCGGCGAAGCAATCGGTTCCGGTGACCTGCGGGGTTTTGGGGATGGAGCAGATCTTCGAGCTGGTCGGCTCAGGCGTCTCCGAGGCCGATGCCGTTGCCCGGTTCACCCGAGGTCTGGCGGAGAATGCGCTTCGGTTCTCGGGGAACCCGGAGCACCTGTATCTGTCCGGTGGAATGACGAGTAATGCGTTGTTTTGTAAGAGCTTCCCGCTAGGAGTTGAAGTGATATCTCTGGGTCGGTTCGTCCTCGTGGAGGGGCTGATGTCCGGAGAGGGCGTGATTGACGCTGGTTGTCCATGAGTCAGGGATTGACACAGGAGGCGCTGAGGGCTATAGTAACCTGTTTTGTGAAGACCAAGGCCTTTTGCAACGGAATGGAGCGTCATGGCGAAGGAGACCGGAGTCCTGAAGGAAGCGTGTGTCGTAATCGACGCGGAGGAGTGCAAGGCGTGCTACCTGTGTGTGCACCACTGTCCCCAACAGGTGATTGAAGTATCTGAGGGAATCAACCGCAAGGGGTTCCACCCTGCGCGGTACAAGGGGACCGGTTGCACCGGTTGCGGCATTTGCTTCTATGCCTGTCCGGAACCATCAGCGATCACCGTGTACCGCAAGGGTGCCGTCAAACAGTGAGGGGATAGAACGGATGGCGAGGCAGCTGATCAAGGGAAACGAAGCCGTGGTGAAGGGCGCGATTCTGGCCGGGTGCCGGTATTTCTTCGGATACCCGATTACGCCGGCCAGCGAAATCGCTCACGCCGCGGCCCTGTACATGCCGGAAGTGGGGGGGACGTTCATCCAGGCCGAGTCGGAGATTGCGGCCATCCAGATGGTGTACGGTGCGGCCTGCGCCGGAGCCCGGGTGATGACGGCCTCGTCGGGCCCGGGCATAAGTCTGAAATGCGAGGGCATCTCCTACATGGCCGGTGCCGAGCTTCCCGGCGTCATTATCGACGTGATGCGCGGGGGGCCCGGTCTGGGTAATATCGCTCCCGACCAAGGCGACTACAACCAGATTGTGAAGGGCGGCGGCCATGGGAACTATCACGTCATAGCCTTGGCGCCCAACAGCTGTCAGGAAATGTGCGATCTGACAGCACTGGCTTTCGATCTGGCCGACAAGTACAGGAACCCGGTAGTCGTTCTCAGCGATGCTTTCATCGGACAGATGATGGAACCCGTGGAGTTTCCGGAGGCCAGGCCGGCGCCGCCCGAAAAACCCTGGAGAGTGGGTGGGACCCGGGAAACGAGGAACAACCTTGTCACCTCTATCGAGATGGTTCCTGAGGAACAGGAAGAACACGTCCGGCATCTGATTCGCAAGTACGACGAAGTCGAGGAGAACGAGACCCGGCACGAAACCTACAAGGTGGATGGCGCTGACACGCTTCTGGTGGGCTACGGTGTTGTCTCCCGGGTGCTCCAGAGCGCCGTGGACCAGGCGCGGGAACAGGGAATGAATGTGGGGCTCTTCCGTCCCATTACACTGTGGCCGTTCCCGAAGGAGGAGCTGAGGGCCCTTGCCCGGAAGGTGAACCGGATCCACGTTGTGGAGATGAGCTTCGGCCAGATGGTGGACGATGTCCGGCTGACTGTGGGGTCGGATGCCAAGGTCGATTTCTACGGCCGGTATGGCGGTGTGGTTCCCTCAGTCGAGGAGATTCTGGACAACGTGCTGGCGCCTACGGAGGTTTAGCAACATGGCATCCAAAATCCTGAAGAAACCCGACTCCTTTTTCGAGAGCTTCTCGCGCCGTTCCGGGCCGGACAAGGTTTCCACGCACTACTGCCCGGGCTGCGGGCACGGCGTGCTTCACAAGCTCATTGCCGAGGCGGCCGACGATCTCGGCATCCAGGATCGCTGTGTTTTCATCAACCCGGTGGGGTGCAGCGTGTTTGCCTACTTCTACCTGGATTTCGGAAACATCCAGGTAGCTCACGGGCGGGCTCCAGCGGTGGCTACGGCAGTCAAGCGTGTGCATCCGCATGCCATTGTGATCAGCTACCAGGGGGACGGTGATCTTGCGGCCATCGGGGGCAATAACATCCTGCAGGCGGCGAATCGTGGAGAAAACATCACCGTGTTCTTCGTCAACAACGCCATCTACGGAATGACGGGCGGGCAGCTGGCACCCACGTCTCTCATCGGGCAGAGAACGGCGACCACACCGAGGGGCCGCAGTGCCGAGAACGACGGGTACCCGATGCGCGTGTGCGAGCTCCTGGCTACCTTGGAAGGACCAACCTACATTGAGCGAACCTCACTGCGGACCCCGAAGCTCACCCAGAAAACGAGGAAGGCGATCCGGAAAGCTCTCCAGTACCAGATGGAGAACCGGGGTTTCTCCCTGGTCGAGATCCTCTCGCCCTGCCCGACGGGATGGAAGGTGGATCCCGTGAAATCCCTCGACTGGATGGAGCAGCAGCTGGAAGCTTACTTCCAGCTGGGGGTCTTCAAGGATGTGGGGGATGAGCGGCCTGCGAAAGCCGATCCCGAGCGGGATCTCTGGAGTGCGAACTATGGGACTGCCATCGATCTGCCCACCGATCTGGACGCGAAGCTCCCGGAGGCGAGCCCGGCCCCGAAGTACCGCAACCCGTCACTGAAGATCGCCGGGTTCGGCGGCCAGGGAGTTCTCCTGCTGGGCTACACTCTGGCCGAAGCCGGCATGCTGTCGGGGTATCACGTCACGTGGATTCCGTCCTATGGGCCGGAGATGCGGGGCGGAACGGCGAACTGCCAGGTGGGGATCAGCGAGGAGAGAATCGGTTCCCCCATCGTATCCAATCCGAGTGTCCTGATTGCCACAAACCTCCCGTCCATGGATCGCTTTGAGCCCGAGATCCGGGAAGGGGGGCTCCTGCTCTATGACAGATCTCTCATCGACCGGAAGCCCAACCGGACCGATATCGAATCCATCGCGATTCCGGCCACGAGCGTAGCCGATGAGCTGGGGAACTCACGGGCCGCCAACATGGTGATGCTGGGCGCCTACATCGGAAAGACGGGTCTTCTCTCAAGGGAGTCCGTGATGGAGGCTCTCGATCTTGTGATCAAGCGCAAGAATCTCATAGATCTCAATATCAAGGCGATAGACAAGGGCATCGAGTACGGAAGGGGCGCGCGGTGATGGAGTGCCCCGCAGTCAGCCTCCCGAAGGAGCGAAACCTATGAAACTGGCAAAACGGATGGCAAGATTGGGTACGGAGACGGCCTTTGTCGTACTGGCCCGGGCCAAGCAGCTGGAGCGTGAAGGCAAGGACATGGTCCACCTGGAGATCGGCGAGCCGGATTTCGACACAGCTCCCAACATCGTGGAGGCGTGCATCCAGGCCCTGAGAGATGGGTATCACCACTACAATCCCTCGGCCGGGATCCCGGAACTGAGGGAGGCCTTGGCCGGAAAGGTGGGAGCCAACCGGGGGATCACAGTGTCCCCGGAAGAGGTGGTGGTCTGCCCGGGCGGGAAGCCCATCATCTTCAACACCATCGTCGCTCTGGTCGACGAAGGTGACGAAGTGATCTATCCCAACCCCGGGTATCCCATCTATGAGTCGGTAATCAACTTCGTGGGCGCCAAGGCCGTGCCTCTGGTCCTCCGGGAGGACAGGGGTTTTTCCTTCGATGCCAACGAGCTCAAGGATCTTATTACACCCAGGACCAAAATGCTCATCGTCAACTCGCCTCAGAATCCCACGGGATCGGTTCTCTCCAGGGAAGATATCGAGGCCATCGCAGAGCTGGCCGTTGAGCACGATCTGATCGTGCTGTCCGACGAGGTGTACATGGAAATCCTCTACGAGGGAGAGCACGTGAGCATCGCCGCTCTGCCGGGGATGAAGGAGAGAACCATCATCCTCGATGCCGCGTCGAAGACCTATGCAATGACAGGCTGGCGGCTGGGGTACGGAATCATGAGAAAAGAGTGGGCCGAGCCGGTGGCGCAGCTCCTGACCAACAGCGTATCCTGCACTACCACGTTTGTCCAACGGGCCATGCTGGAGGCCGTCAACGGACCGCAGGACGCCGTCAGACATATGGTCGAGGAGTTCCGCAACCGCCGCCAGGTGATCGTGGATGGCCTGAACGAGATCGAAGATATCACCTGCGCCATGCCCAAGGGAGCTTTCTACGCCTTCCCAAACATCACGAAGACGGGTTTCGCATCCGAGGAAATGGAACGCATGCTCCTGGAGGAAGCGGGGGTGGCGGGCCTGTCGGGTACGGCCTTCGGCGAGCATGGGCAAGGCTATATCCGTTTTTCCTACGCCAATTCGGTGGAGAACATCGAGAAAGCGCTGATGCGGATCAGGGATCTCCTTGCCAAGAAGAAGGTCAAATGAGGGACGGGGACCAGGCGAGTTTGTTTACCGGGGGGGACGGTCGTCGATCGTCCCCTCTTGCCGATCGGATGCGACCCCGGACCCTGGATGAGTTCGTGGGGCAGGAGCATCTCCTGGCGCCGGGGTCGATGCTTCGGAAGGCCATCGAATCCGACGAGATCAGCTCCATGGTTTTCTGGGGACCGCCGGGAACGGGGAAAACAACCTTGGCCCGGATCATCGCGGGGGTGACCAAGGCCCGCTTCGTCGCCTTCAGCGCGGTCACCTCCGGGATCCCGCAGATCCGGAAGATCATCCAGTCGATGGAACAGGAACATCACATGTATGGACGGCGATCCATCCTGTTCGTCGATGAGCTTCACCGCTTCAACAAGTCCCAGCAGGACGCGTTCCTGCCATACATCGAAAAGGGCACGATCATCCTCATCGGTGCTACAACCGAGAATCCTTCCTTCGAGCTCAACGCCGCGCTTCTGTCACGCTGCAGAGTCTACACACTGAACCGCCTGAGTGTGGATGAACTCAAGGCCGTCATTGATGAAGCCACTGCGGATGAGGGCAGGGGTCTTGGGAATCTGAATGTCGACGTCGAGCCCAGCGCTGTCGACTTCCTGGCCCATGCCGCGGATGGGGATGCCAGGATTGCTCTCAACGTGCTGGAAATCGCGGCCCAGTCGGTCTCGAGAGAGAAAGCTGAGGCGCAGACGATCAGTGTGCAGACCGTCGCCGAGGCCCTCCAGAGCAAACCCCTTGTGTATGACAAGTCGGGTGAGGAGCACTACAATCTCCTCTCTGCCCTTCACAAGACCATTCGCTCCAGCGATCCCGATGCGGCCCTCTATTGGCTCGCCCGAATGCTGGAGGGGGGAGAGGAACCTCTAATCATTGCACGGCGCCTGATCCGTGTTGCATCAGAAGACGTGGGGAACGCGGATCCTCAGGCTCTTCCGCTTGCGATAGCGGCCAAGGAAGCCGTACATTTCAATGGTCTTCCCGAAGCCGATCTGGCGCTGGCCCAGACCATCGTCTATCTGGCTCTCGCTCCCAAGAGCGATGCCATCTACGCCGCGTACAAGGAAGCCCAGGAGGATGCCCGCAAGCACGGATCGCTCCCGCCGCCGCTCAACATCCGCAATGCCCCGACGCATCTCATGAAGGAGTTGGGTTATGGCAAAGGTTACCGGCACGCTCACAACTTCAAAGACGCCGTCGTCAATCAGCAACTCTTCCCGGAAGAGATGGGGGAGAGGACCTACTACCGGCCCGTCGACCGGGGATTTGAGCGGGAGATGAAAAAGAGGCTGGAGTGGTGGAAGAAGAGACGAAAGAGCGAATAGGCGAGGGCGCGACAGGGCGACCAGTCACTTTTCGCTTTTCTCACAGACCCTGAGCCTCTATTCTGATCCGCGCGCAAGTTCAACACTTCGCATGAACCGGGAGTCCTGTAATGTATCACGCCCGTCGGAGCACTGTTTCGGGAATCGCACTGGTTCTGGTTACCGCTGCCGCGCTCATCTGCATCATCGGCTGCGGGAAGAAGAAGGAAACCGAGGTCCGGCAGGGGCCCGGGGTGGGGATGACGGCAGGGGTCGTCCTGTCGGTTGGAGGGCTGGGGGACAAGTCGTTCAATGACCTTGCCCACGCAGGGTTGATGAAGGCGGCGAAGGATCTGGGAATCCGGCCGGTGTACGGCCAGCCGGAGCAGATGGCGGAGGATGAGAAGTATCTCCGGGACTACGCCGAACAGGGGTTCGACCTTATTGTGGGAGTCGGGTTTCTCATGAAAACAGCGGTGGAGGAGGTGGCCGGGGAATTCCCCGAGAGCCGCTTCGCCATCATCGATTGCATTGTGGAAGAACCCAATGTCGCCTCTCTGGTTTTCCGGGAGCACGAGGGTAGTTTCCTCGTCGGGGCCCTGGCGTCTATGAAGACGAGAACGGGAAAGGTCGGCTTTGTGGGCGGCATGGACAGTCCCCTCATCCACAGATTCGAAGTGGGATACACCGAAGGAGCGAAGTACGTCAATCCCGATACCGACGTCTTCATCGCCTACGTCGGTTCCCATACGGGTGCGTTCCATGATCCCGTTCGAGGCAAGAGCCTGGCTATTTCGCAGTTCGACCGGGGCGCTGAGGTGGTTTTCCACGCGGCGGGATCCTCCGGCAACGGCGTGATCGACGCCGCAGCGGAGCGGGGTCTCTACGCCATAGGGGTCGATGCCAACCAGAACTACGTGGCGCCGGGGAGCGTGCTCACCAGCATGATCAAGCGGGTGGACGTGGCTGTCTTCCGAACCATCGAGGAGGTTGTCCACGGGAGGTTCAAGGGTGGCCTCCGCGAGTTCGGCCTGGCGGACGACGGCGTCGGGTACGCGCTGGACGAGCACAACCGGGATGTGATTACCCCCGAGATGCTGGCACGAGTAGAAGAGTTGAAAAGGAAGATTGTGTCCGGGGAAATCAGGGTGACGGACTACTACGATACCATTGCGCCCGACGAATCGTAGAACCGTGCTTCGTGCCCGTGCGAAGTACCTATCGCCTGACGCGTGGCGCGTAGGGTCTTCTTGAGAATGACTGAGCCCTCCACAACAAACCCCACTGCTCTCGCCGTCGAAATGCGCCGGGTCACCAAGCAGTTTCCCGGCGTCCTGGCCAACGATTGCATCAATCTTCAGGTGGCGTACGGCGAGATCCACGCCATCATCGGGGAGAACGGCGCAGGCAAGTCGACCCTCATGAGTGTCCTGTCGGGTCTCCTCAAAGCCGACGAGGGCGAGGTTCTCCTCAAGGGGCATCCCGTCCGGGGTAGACCCCACCTGGTGAGCCGCCGGGGTCTGGGGATGGTCTACCAGCACTTCATGCTGGTTCCCAACTTCACGGTTGCAGAGAATGTGATTCTGGGAAACGAGCCGGGAGATCGGGTTCATCTGGATCTGCGGGCCGCCGAAGAAGCAGTTCGACGCCTCGGGCAGGACTATGGCCTCAACCTTGATCCCGCGGCCAGGATCGAGGATCTCTCGGTGGGAGAGCAGCAGCGGGTCGAGATCCTCAAGGTACTCTACCGGGGCTCGGACGTCATTGTCCTGGATGAGCCGACCCAGGTACTCACCCTCCAGGAGAAAAACGAGCTCTTCGAAACCCTGCGCTGTCTGGTCAGGGACGGGCGGACAATCATCTTCATCACCCATCATCTGGAAGAGGTCATGGCCCTAAGCGATCGGGTAACGGTCCTGAGGCGCGGGCGGGTTGTGGCATCGCTGGCGATTCAGGACACCGACATCGCGACGCTGGCACAGCTGATGGTGGGCCGCGAGATCGGCCCGGGAGAGAAACGGACGGGTGATGTTACTGGTGATGTGGTACTCGAAGTCAGCGATCTTACTGCCGTGTCGGAACGTGGGTTACAAGCCCTCGACGGAGTGTCATTTGGGGTTCGAGGGGGAGAAATCCTGGGGCTCGCGGGGGTCGAGGGAAACGGGCAGCGGGAGCTGGTGGAAACGCTGACGGGGCTTCGGATTCCTTCCGGGGGAGAGATCCGGATTGGGGACCAGTCGACTCACGGGTGGTCCCCCCGGCAGTTCCTCGAAGCCGGAGTGGCAGTCATTCCGGAAAACCGACGAGTGAGGGGCGTGGTGGAACCCTTCACGATTGCCGAAAACCTCGTCTTGGGGCGGCACTGGAAGAGACCCTTCTCGAAGGGATGGGTCCTGGACCTCGGGGCCATGGAGGCGGAAGCGAAATCCCTGATATCGGATTTCGGCATCGTGCCGCCTGATCCGGAGATCCTTGTGCGCACCCTCTCAGGTGGAAACCAGCAGCGAGTCGTGGTAGCGCGGGAGCTCGCCAAGAAGCCGGTGGTGCTCATCGCCGCTCACCCGACACGGGGTCTCGACATTGCCGGCCGCCAGTTCGCTCACTCGTGTCTCCTGCGGGAGAGATCTCTGGGCGCAGCCATTCTTCTGGTCTCATCGGATCTCGAGGAGATCCTCGATCTGGGTGACCGCATTGCCGTGATCTTCGAGGGGCGGATCACCGGCATTCTCCCCCGGGAGGAGGCCAGCGAGGGCAAGTTGGGTCTGTTGATGGTGGGAGCCCGGCGCTGAAAGCGTCGGGGAAGGGACTTGAGAGCATACTCCAGAGTCGAAGATGAAGGACCTATCCATTCGTAGAATCGTTCGAGAACTCGGTCAGGCCTTGCTGCCTCTGGCGCTCGCTCTGGCTGTGGGCGCCGTCATTATCCTCGCCATCGGTGAGAATCCCCTGACCGTTTTTGGGCTGATGCTCCGGGGATCCTTCGGATCCCTCCGCCGCCTCTCGGGGACGCTCCAGGAAGCGTCCCCGATGATCTTCACGGGGGTATCGGTGGCTCTGGCTTTTCGGGCGGGGCTATTCAACATCGGGGCAGAGGGGCAGCTCCTTATTGGAGGCTTCGCAGCGGCATGGGCGGGGTTCGCACTCACGGGTCTGCCGGGCCCGCTTCACGTCGTTTTCTGCGTGGTCGCCGCAGCAGCAGCCGGGCTTGTCTGGGGGCTGATTCCCGGAATTCTCAAGGCCAGGCTGGGCGTCCACGAAGTCATCAACACGATCATGCTCAACTACGTGGCGCTGTCCCTGACCAATTTCCTGGTGGGTCATCCCTACTTCAAGGAGCCGGGCCAGATTCCCCAGACCAGGGATATCGCCGCGTCGTCCGTGCTGCCCAGGTTTGAATTCCTCTACGCCCACGCCAAGGTCAACGCCGGGCTCTGGGTTGCTCTGGCCGTGATGGTGGCGGTGGGCTACCTGCTGGCGAGGACCCGGTACGGGTTTGAGATCAAGGCCGTGGGCTACAATCCGGAAGCGAGTGAGGCGGCCGGGATCTCGAAGTCCCGCGTGATCTGGACGACCATGGGTCTTAGTGGGGCCATCGCCGGACTGGCGGGAGCGGAGCAGGTTCTGGGAGTGTTCCGCTGCTTCGTGTCGCCCTTCCCCTTCGGATACGGATTCGTCGGGATTGCCGTGGCGCTCCTGGCGCGGAACAACCCCCTTGCCGTCTTACCGGCGGCCCTCATCTTCGGAGCGCTTACCAGTGGGGCGCAGGAAGTCGACGTCCATTCCGGGACGCCCCGGGAAATCACGGTGGTTCTCCAGGGGATATTCGTTCTGTTCATCGCATGCGAGTTCGTTCTGCGGCGCAAGCGAAGGGTTGGGGAAACGGAAGGAGGGCCGAAGGCAGGAGGAAAAGGGAGGGAGGAAGAAGGGAGGGGGGAAGATGGGTGATTCGGGCGTGGCTCTGTTTTTCATGACTCTTCTTGTGAGCACGCTGAGGAAGGCGACTCCCCTCATCCTCGCGAGTCTGGGTGGGTTTTTCTCCGAGAAGAGCGGCGTGGTCAATATCGCGCTGGAAGGGATAATGCTCTTCGGCGCATTTGTCGGAGCCGTGGTGGCGCAGACGACACAGAATCCCTGGTTGGGAGTCCTGGCTGCTGCCGGCGTTGGTGGCGCCGTCGCCGCCATTCACGCGACGGCCAGCATCTGGTTCCGGGCCAACCAGATCGTGAGCGGTTTGGGCGTGAATCTCCTGGCGGTCGGAGCGACGATTTTCCTCTGCGAGGTCTACACTGGCGGGCAACGGTCGTTCATGTTATCCGTCTCCGAGAAACTCCCCCGATGGGGACCATTCCTTCCACTGGTGTACATCGCACTCCTGATGGTGCCTGTCGTCTACCTCATGGTCTACCGCACAAGGCAGGGCCTCCGGCTGCGTGCCGTGGGAGAGCACCCGGAAGCCGCCCGCACCATGGGGGTGGATGTACAGATGACCAGGTTCTGGGCTGTTGTGATCTCCGGCGTTCTTGCGGGTGTGGCCGGATCCTTCTTGCCCTTCTTCGCCGGGTCCTTCGCCAAGAACATGACCAACGGCCTGGGCTACATTGCACTCGGCGCCCTCATCTTTGGACGCTGGACGCCGTGGGGCGCACTGGCGGCATCGCTCCTGTTCGGATCGGCCGATGCACTCCAGGAAATGCTGCAGGGCAGGGGAGGCGTCCCGTCCCAGTTTTTCCAGATGGTGCCCTACGTGTTGACGATGGTTGCCCTGGCGGGCATCGTGGGTCGGGCGATTCCGCCGCGAGCACTGGGCATTCCACTGCGCAAAGAATAGCGCCCGCCTTCCTCTGCGAAGAGGCCACGCGGCAGGCAGCCCGCGGTT
Organism: Candidatus Eiseniibacteriota bacterium; assembly: GCA_023132135.1. Taxonomy (GTDB): domain Bacteria; phylum Arandabacterota; class Arandabacteria; order JAGLYR01; family JAGLYR01; genus JAGLYR01. The sequence goes on from JAGLYR010000085.1 coordinate 22,494, forward strand.
TCTCTGTCGCCCCATCGCCGTTTCGCAGGGGTGCCCTTTTGCCTCAGTTGCAGGTTGACGGTGGCCGATCTTCGGGCTAAAATTCGGAAAGTATTTGCAACATGATCTGCGAGGGACCGACATCCTATGAAAAGCGCAGAGAATGGCTGGATTGAGTTCGAGAGCTCCCTCGACATAGTCGAGGAAGCGGTCGATGACATCGTTTGCAGGGTGGGGGGCAATTCTCTTCCCAACGAGAAGCTCTTTAGTCTCCGGCTGGCTCTCCACGAGGCCATTGCCAACGCCATTACCCACGGCAACAAGGGGTGTTCGGACCTCACGGTGGGTGTTCGGTTTCAGCGAAGCCAGGATGAGATCCAGGTGACTATTCGAGACCGGGGTGATGGTTTCAGCTGCAAGTCAGTCCCCAACCCTACGGAGGGGAAGAACATTTTCCAATGCTCCGGGCGCGGGATCTTCCTGATGAGGAAACTCGTGGACAAGGTTGATTACAATGACAAGGGGAATGAAGTGACGCTGGTGATGAAGCATGCCGGCAATCCTCGATCGTCCACGCCCCCGGATTCCTGCGAATCGGCATAGGGAAAGACGACAACGCCCACCCCTGTCGCGCACTCGCCCTTGTCTCGCACTCTCGCACTCGCAACGCTGCCGGAAGGATGGGATTCGCGTGCGAAGACGAACAACTCAATGGTTGATCGCGATTATCTTGCCTGTTGCCTTTCTCACAGGGGGCGCCGCCTGCTCTGAGCCGAAATCGGAGATCAAGAAACCGGCCATGATCCTCCTCGCCAGACCTTCCATGAAGGGGACGCTCAGCGTCGAGGAAGCTCTGGCAGCCCGGAGGTCTGTGAGGCAGTACACGGCGGAGCCACTCACTCTTGAGATGGTTTCCCGGCTTCTCTGGGCGGCCCAGGGACAGACTGCGACGTGGGGAGGCCGCACGGCGCCATCTGCAGGGGCCCTCTTCCCGATAGAGGTGACTGTGGTGGTCGGTGAGGTCTCGGGTCTCGAGGCTGGCGTCTATGGCTACCGGAACGATCGTCATGCGCTGGAGCGCAGGTTGGAGGGCGACACAAGAGAGGCTTTGGCAGCAGCGGCATTGGGGCAGGGTTGCCTGAGAGATGCGCCGGTGGTTCTTGTGCTGTCGGCCGTGTACGAGAGGACGAAGAAGAAGTACGGCGAACGCGGAGTCCGCTACGCGCAGATCGAGATAGGCGCGGTTTGCGAGAACCTCTATCTCCAGGCTGAATCCCTGGGATTGGGCACGGTCCTGGTCGGCGCTTTCTATGATGACGAGATCTCGGAGGTTCTGGATCTCGGGAGAGCCGAAACGCCGCTGGTTCTAATGCCGATTGGATACCCAAGCGTTGCGGTCTCGGACTAGCCTGGATTATGCATAAACTTCCAGCCCTCGCTTCCTACCGGTCGTCCCCGCGAACGCGGGGAC
>JAGLYR010000086.1 GCA_023132135.1 Candidatus Eiseniibacteriota bacterium
TGTGTGCGAATCCATCCGGATTCGTCCATAGTCCAGGCTAATGGATGCGTCTCGCAAGCCAACCCCGTTCCTGCTCAACAGCCTCGTGCGGACACAGCTCGTCGCAGCACAGACACTTTATGCACCCCTTGTAGTCGATCTCGATCCTGTGATCAATCAGCTCCATGGCTCCGGTGGGACAATTCTCGACGCACGTCTTGCAGAGCGTGCATTTCTCCGGATCCACCCGCGGCCGGATCCAGAGCCACGGCGTCAGCAAACTCACCAGCGGTTTCGGAATCAGCTTCAGCAGATGGTTCGATGGAAGCTTGAAATCCGGAATCCGGAGCGCCTCCAGCGACTCGGGGCCAACTCGTATGTTCGCCAGATTCCCCTCGCCAAGACCGCGCCGAGCGGCTTCCACCGTTGTTTCCACATCCTCAGGCCCAAGGCCAATCACGCGCGCCATCACGGCATCCAGCGCCACCGCGTCGCTTGAACCTGCGAGGTATCCCACCCAGCGCGCCGTGCCCGAGGAGGGTCCTTTCCCCTCCATCGCCAGAATCCCATCCATGATGTTCAGCGTGGGTGGAACGAGAGAGTAGATGTCAACGAGGGTCCTCGAGAAATCATCCGGCCTCGGGTGATCGCGGTGGTACTCGGCCTTGCGGAAACCCGGAATGACCCCGAACATGTTTTTCACCGCGCCGGTGTAAAGGACAAGAGAATGTGTCTTGAGTTTCGGCAGGTTGATTATGCAATCGGCGTGGAGAGGCGGTTTGGCAATGTAGAAATCGACGCCGTTCACGCGCCGCCGCTCAGCGCCCGAGGCTTCGAAATTCATCAGCTCGGCCCCGGTTCCAAGCGCTGCATCCTTAATCCCTGTGTTCGTCAGAACCCGGTCTACACCACGACCCGCGCCACCGGGGCTGTCGCCAACGCAGGGAATCCCCCCGGCTTTCTTGACTTCCTCAATCACACCCTCAAGCAGGGCAGGGTGGGTCGTCACTGCCCGATCCGGTGTTCTGGCCGACAGAAGATTCGGCTTGATGAGCACGCGGTCTCCGGGATGAACGAAAGAGGACATCCCACCCAGCAGATCCATGAGTTGCTTGAGCGCCGGACGCAGCACGTTCTCTTCATAGCTGCTTGCCCGCACAACGACTACCTCAGCACCCAAACCGTTCCACCCCCGTCTGTCGGGCTCCCGGAACAGCAAGTCCCGTCACGAGCCTGCCCCCAGCGCAGCTTCAACGGACTCCCCAAGATCACGAAGAGCGGCATCGAGGTCTTTCAGATTCATCCCTCCCCTGGCAATGCGGGACGTCCCCCCTCCCCGACCCGATCTTCTGGCCAACACAGCCTTCAGTATCTCATTCACATCCAGGTCTACGTCCTCCGAGCGCGCAGCCACGAGATAGCCCGTTTCTGCCCGCAGCCCCAGGAGAGCAACGACACTCGACCCGGATACCAGGTACCCGGCCAGCGCCGCCAGTCCGTCCGGTGAGATATCCCGCTGCAGATGCTCAACAACCCGCACCTCTCCAGATACTCTGGCGCCTTCCAGCAGTTCCCTGGCCTGCCACTTCAGAACCCGTTTCTCCAGTTCCCCGAGTCTCTTCCGGCTGCGGGACACCTCGGCCGACAGCCGCTTCATTTCCCCAGGTACATCTTCCGGCTTCCGTCCCAGATCGCGACTCATCTCTTCCAGCCACATCCAGTGTTTTCGGCAATCCCCCAGCGCCCTCCAACCGCATAGGAACTCCACACGCGTCTGTTTGCGGATTCTCTCCGTCCGTCCGATCCTGATAGGACCGATCTCACCCGTCGATCGGCAATGAGTCCCCCCGCACGCCGTGAGATCATACCCATCAACCTCAACAACTCTCAGGATACCCTGTCGTTGGGAAGCGCGCCGAAGACCCGCCGATCTCGCTTTCTCAGAAGTCATCTCCACAGTCCGGATCGCACGACACTCAAGGACAGTACGGTTCGCCTCGTTCTCGACATCATCCAGCTCACCTTGGGAGATCTTGTCGGCCGGGAGCTCGATCGTCGACACTTCACTGCCCAGATGGGCCGAAACCGTGTTCAGGTTGAGAATCCGAAGGAAACTCTGCGAGAGAACATGCTGGCCGGAGTGCTGCTGCATGTGATCGAACCGGCGGGTCCAGTCGATCTCTCCCACCATGCGATCCCCTCCTGGATCTGACGGAAGCACGTGCACGATATCGTCGTTGTCCAAACGAACATCCACGATCGGGACACCACCCAGATTCCCGTGATCGGCATACTGGCCACCCGACGTGGGATAGAAACAGGTTTCCGCAAGGACGATGCCCACCTTCTCGCCTTCCGGAAACCTGCGTAGCACAACGGATTCGAATGTCGTCCGGTACGAATCGATCTGGTAGAGACGCTTCGTCACACGAACCCCGTTTCGGTTCGCTACCCCAACAGGCCATCGAGTTTCCGCTTGAGTTCCTCCTTGGGGACAGCGCCGATCACCTGATCCTCAACGCTGCCTCCCTTGAAGAACAGCACTGTTGGAATGCTGCGAATCCCGAATTTCATCGCCGTCTGCTGGCTCTCGTCCACATTCACCTTGGCCACCTTGGCCTTGCCCGCATATTCCTTCGCTATCTCCTCCAGAGACGGGGCAATCATGTGGCACGGTGCGCACCACGCAGCCCAGAAATCCACCACGACCGGCACATCAGACTTCACGACTTCCGCCTCGAAATTCTCATCCGTTACCTGCTGGGGCGTATCCAACATTCGTTTCTACCTCCCTAGTCTATTGTCCTTCTCCTGTGTCAACTGTCCGGGTGTTCCAGGATGCTTCCAAGTTATGGATTCGTCCGGCAAAAGTCAATCTCATTGGCGAGCAGCGGATACCTTAGCCTGCATTCGTCAGTAGATGAACGTTAGCATCATCGAAGTGCCCGGCAGTCCCGACGCGGGCTCCGCCCGCAGTGCCTTCAGAAGGGCGCCGGCGTACGGGTGACCGGGCCGCTCGTCGACAAGTCGCTCAAGATGGGCAACCCCTTCGTCCTTTCTCCCCACCTCCACAAGTGCCAGCGCAAAGTTGTAGCGAGCATTCGCCAACCCGGGATCCAGCGCAAGCGCCGTCTCCAGAAGCGCAAGGGAACGGGTTGGTTGGCCCGCGGCCGAGTAGACGGACGCCAGATTCGAGTAGACCACTGCGAGATCCGGCGCTCGCTCTATCGCTTCTCGAAACACGCTTCTCGCCTCATCCCATCTTCGAGCCATGTAGTAGACATTGCCCAGGTTGTTCAGCGCTGTGGGCAGGCCGGGAGACAATTCCAAGGCTCTCTCCGCAGCACTGATGGCCCTGTCCGTTTCCCCAAGGGTCAGATAAGCGGGCACTTGCCGCGCCTGGACAGGAGCCACGTCAAAAGCAATCCGGCCGGCTTTCTCAAGGGCCTCCAAAGCCCTCATGTTGTCGCCGCGTTGCCTCTCCCGTTGGGCTCTGCGCTGGAAGTAGACACCCCCGATAGCCCTGGAAGAGACATCCCCATACAGGTGCGGATTGTCCATTGCCGGGAAACGATACGAGGCCCACACCTGGTCCAGGGTTTCAGCGCTCAGCGGTTCTGCGCTTGGTTGAAACAGAAGCCCGACAGCCCGGTACGGAACGCCCAACCCACCCGCCACCTTCTCCTTCTGGGAATAGAAGACGGACCCGGGGTGCCTGAGTATGAGATCTCTCTCAATGGCCGCTCGCTCCGACCGATCCATGCACGGAACCTGTAAACGCCGATCACCGTAAACGTCCTTCAGCACAACCCCCGCCTGATCATAAACCTCCACACCCGGAAGCACACTCTCCACCAATCTCAGATACGTAACGGGGAAAACGGCATGATCTCCAAGGACAAACAGGAATCCATCCCCACCGGATACTCTCGCTGCCGTTTCGAGAAGCCCTTGGCCATACGCTTCCGCCAGCCTGTGATTGCTCCGGTCGCACCACGGGAGATTCGTCAGGAAGGTCCCCGCAACAAGGCATGCTGCGGCAACGTATGCTGAAACCGCGGCAACTCGGAAACGAGGCTTGCCCCCTCCCCTTCCCCAGCTAAGGATCCGGCTTGCCGCCGCCTGGAAACCCGGAGCCGCCAACGAGGCCAGCACGATGTGAATCGGAAGGTAGTAGGCGCTGATGTCGGGGATTGCATATGCAAGGACGAATGCAGCGTACGGGACAGCCAGAATCGCCATGAATCTGAGGAAGAATCCTCCGGCGCGCCGGCAGACAACCAGTCCAATCGCCGGAGCCCAGAGGAGGAAAACGGGGATCCCTTCCGACAGGAAGCGGGGAAAATCCCTGAAACCCGCCGCCAGGCTTGCCCATCCCGCCGGCAGCACATTGCTCTGGTATCCGGCTGCTGTCACGTGGTGCCAGAGTCCTTCCAAACCGCGGGGCGAACCGAAGACATATGGCGGATCGAGCTGAACCCTGATGGGAATGTAGCCGTAGAGTGTCAGTGCGAGCATCCCCGCGAGCAGGGCCGGGAGAATTTCCTTCAGACGCCAGTGCATTCTCGGTCTCAGGATGTAGAGCAACGCGGGCACAGCCAGGAGGATTGTCGGATGGTGGGTGAGAGAAATCCCAAGAACATAGGCAAGGAGCACCAGATTTACCCGTGGCGAGTTCTCGCGCGCGAGGGTCGCGAGCCAGAGCAGCACAGCGAGGAAGAAGGCGTTCATGGCGTAGACCTCGGCTGTCACACTGGCCAGCCACCACGCGCGAGAGAACGCCAGAACAAGACACGCAACCCAAGGAGCCCAGTACATGTCAAGCATCCGGCGCAACGACTCGTAGAGGAACAGCAATGCCAGAGCACCGAAAACGGCGGACAGGGCATTCACCCTGGCCGCCGCTGTTCCAACGGGAAGCAATACTACGAAGAGACGCGATAGGAGTACGTAGAGCGGATAGCCGGGAGGATGACAGATTCCAAGGAGAGCGCCCGAAGTCGCCAGTTCGGCAGCATCTCCCGGCCCACAGGTCGGGCATAGAGTGAGAACATATACAAGCAGGGGAATGGAGAAGACAGAGATCCTGAGACCCCACACCAGCCACGGACTCGCGCCCGCGGCCGAGCTACCCAGCTCTCGCTCCATTCGGTCTGTCATGCGGGTGCCTGCCGCCAGCGCTCAAGTGTCTCGTTTTCCGCGTCAGAGTCCGAGACCGCAACGCTCCCCTTGTAGCCTGGGTTATTCAGGAAT
>JAGLYR010000087.1 GCA_023132135.1 Candidatus Eiseniibacteriota bacterium
CCTGCGACACTCGCAGCAGGGATTCATGAATAATCCAGGCTAATCGACGACTTCGAAGTCAGCGTCTACAGCTTCCTTCTCTTCTCTCTTTCCCGCCTGTGCTTCGGCGCCCGGGGGTGCCTGTTCGCCCCCCTCTTCTCCGCCGGCACCAGCTCCTGCCTGCGAGTACATTGCTTGTGCTGCCTGGTGCCACACCTGCGTGAGCGCCTCGGTGGCCGCCTTGATGCGGTTCGTATCGGAAGTCTTGAGCGCTTCCTTCACCTCGTCAACTGCCTTGCCCACCGTTTCCCTGGTCTGGGCGTCCACCTTGTCCCCCAGCTCATTGAGCTGCTTCTCGGTCTGGTAGACAGTCTGATCCGCCTGGTTTCTTGCCTCCGCAACCTCTTTCTGGACTCGGTCCTCTTCCGCGTTGGCCTCGGCATCCTTGACCATCTTCCCGATGTCCTGCTCGCTGAGTCCACTGGAAGCCTGGATCTTGATGGACTGTTCCTTGCCCGTCGCCTTGTCCTTGGCGGACACCTGAAGAATACCGTTGGCGTCGATGTCGAAACTCACATCCACCTGTGGGATTCCGCGTGGTGCCATAGGAAGCCCCGTCAGCTGGAACCGGCCGATCGTCTTGTTCCCGATGGCCATCGGACGCTCACCCTGGAGAACGTGGATATCCACCGTCGTCTGGCTATCCTGCGCTGTCGAGAACACCTGGCCTTTCGAAGTCGGAATCGTCGTGTTCCTCTCAATGAGCCTCGTCATCACCCCACCCAGCGTCTCGATTCCCAGGGACAGAGGCGTGACGTCCAGAAGTAGAACGTCCTGGACGTCTCCGGCGAGCACGGCCCCCTGGATCGCGGCGCCAACGGCAACGACCTCATCCGGATTCACACCCTTGTTCGGGTCCCTGCCGAAGATGTTCCTGACGGTCTCCTGAACCTTGGGGATGCGTGTGCATCCTCCAACGAGGATGACCTCGTCGATATCCGAGGCCTGCAGCCCCGCATCCGCCAACGCTTTCTTGCAGGGCTCGACAGTGCGCTCGATCAGGCTGTCCACAAGCTGCTCGAACTTGGCGCGGGCAAGGTTAATGACCAGGTGCTTCGGTCCGTTGGCGTCGGCCGTAACGAACGGGAGATTGATACTGGTCTCCATCGTGGTCGAGAGTTCGCACTTCGCCTTCTCCGCAGCCTCCCTCAACCGCTGCAGCGCCATGGCATCCTTGGAGAGGTCAATTCCCTCCTGGCTCTTGAACTCCGCGACCATCCATTCGATGATTCGCTGGTCAAAGTCGTCGCCGCCAAGGTGGGTATCGCCATTGGTGGATTTCACCTCGAAGACGCCATCTCCAATATCGAGAATCGAGATGTCGAACGTTCCTCCACCCAGATCGTAGACGGCTATCTTTTCATTCTTCTTCTTGTCGAGACCGTAAGCCAGCGACGCGGCAGTGGGCTCGTTGATGATCCGCTTCACGTCCAGGCCCGCAATCCGGCCCGCATCCTTGGTCGCCTGCCGCTGGGAATCATTGAAGTATGCCGGTACGGTGACAACGGCCTCCGTCACCTTCTCGCCGAGATAATCCTCCGCTGTCTGGCGCATCTTCTGCAGCACCATCGCGGAAATCTCAGGCGGAGGCAGTTCCTTGTCCGCAGCCTTGACGATGACGCTTCCGGAACTGGACCGGCCCACCTCGTACGCCACGGTCCGCATTTCGCTCCCGACCTCGTCGTAGCCCCTGCCCATGAACCGCTTGATCGAGTAGATGGTGTTCTTCGGATTCGTGACCGCCTGTCGCTTGGCCACCTGCCCCACCAGCCGCTGTTCATCCTTCGCAAAGGCAACTATGGACGGGGTTGTCCTGTTTCCCTCCTGATTGGCGATGACCACGGGCTTGCCGCCCTCCATCACCGCCACACAGGAATTCGTAGTCCCCAAATCAATCCCTATGACCTTGCCCATCCTGTATCCCTCCCTGATTTTCCGAGCCTCAAGCATGATCTCACAGATCACCCGGCAGTATGTACAATGAATCCGGGTTCTGTCGACCAGAGAATTGACATACCAAACCAGAAATCGCGCGCTATGCCCTCGTCCCCGGCCATTTCCACCGGGGACAAGGGCTCAGCAGCCCGCGCTTGTGCGACCGCAGCTACTTGATCTCTACCGGAATCTGCTTCAGCTCCGGCGCTTCGATCTTCGGCAGGACAACACTGAGAATGCCGTCCTTGTACTCCGCTTCCACATCGTCCGCCTTGACCCCCTCGGGGAGAGCAAAGCGTCTCTCGAACCGCCCGTACCGTCCCTCGATTCGCCGGTACTTCCCGTTCTGGTCCTCACCTTCCCACTTCCGCTCACCCCGGAGAACCAACTCGCCGTCGTCGAACACGACTTGGATATCCTCCTTCTTCATCCCCGGCAGCTCCGCTTTGAGCTCATACGCGCTGTCCTTCTCTGCCACGTCCACACACGGCATCCAGGCACGGTCCTCAGAGGAACCCACGCCCCGCCCCGACTGGAACATGTCGTCGAAGAATCGATCGAATTCGTCACTATGAGCCAATCCGAACCTCGGTCTCCATCTCACCAGCATCTCAAACACCTCCTGATTAGTATGACGATTGCCAACAGAACTTGTCAATGACCGATCTCACCCATACTCCTAAGCATCTTGCGTGCCAAAACGATCGTGCGCAGGCAACCGGGCAAACATCCGGATTGTATCCTATTGAGTCACAACATAGTAGGGCATTTCCGCCAGAGATCTTTTCCATCAATATGGCCGGGTGTCTCCGAATGACATTCTCCCATGCCTGCCACAATAGCAGTACTGCTGCGACGGAATGGCACATATCATGCCAGTTCGGCAGTCATTCTGTCTATCGCCAAGGAAAAGGGCATGAGAACAAGTCCCTAGTGCGTAGTCCCTAGTACCTGGTCCAAGGAAAAGGGCATTGGAGGGGTTGAAACCCCCGGAGGGGAAAAAGGGCGACCCGCCGGGTCCGCCCCTACGGGTCACTCTGTCACACCGTCACCTCGTCACCCTGTCACGCACTCGCCACGTCGCCGTTTAGTCAGCAGTTCCTGGTTACTCCGGAGCTTCGATGCGGATTCTGGCATCGACCACTCGCGAGTACGACGGGTCATGGCATGCCATGAAAGGATTGATATCCAGCTCGGCGATCTCCTGGAAATCCATCACCATCTGGGACACTCGGTGGAGTACTTCGACAACCAGCGGAAGATCCACGCCTTGTTCGCCCCGAACCCCCTTGAGCAGCGGAAGTCCCTTGACCGACTCCACCATCTCCCAGGCGTCGACATCCGTGACAGGAACAGGTCGGAAGACAACGTCCTTGAAAACCTCGACGTAACGCCCCCCCAACCCGAACATGAGAAGGGGGCCAAAGAGCGGATCCGAGCTCATTCCAATGATGACCTCCTGCCCGCGAGTGGTCATCTCCTGGACAACAAAGCCCTCCAGCTCCGACAGCAGGCCGTGGGACTCGAGATTCTCTCCGATCTGCTTCACGGCCGCCGACACGTCATCTTCGCTTCGAAGATCCAGCGCCACGGCTCCCACATCCGACTTGTGCACGATGCCACGGCCGGCGGCCTTCACCGCGACGGGGAACCCGAGACTGCGGGCCAGTGCGCCTGTGTCCCCGGCTTCACGGGCCTGCCCCATGCGACACGTTGGAATCCCGTAGGCCTTCAGCAGATCGAACACATCGCCCATCATCAGGAAACCTCCGCCGTCCTTCTTCGCTGCCGCCATGATCTCGGCCGACCTTTCCCGATCCACATCGAAAACCGGGACCACTCCTTCCGGGCGCCTTCGGAGCTGGCTGTACTTGCAGAGGTCGAAGCACGTACGGGCCGCAGGTTCCGGGAAGAAGAACAGCGGCGGATGATCCGGCAACTTCTCCTGCAGCTGTTCGTAGAATTCCTCCAGAGCCATGAAGACTCCAACTACGGGTTTCTTGTGACGGCGCGTCACTTCCGTGACCGCTGTTGCCACATCCGTGGGATTGATCATTGTGGGCGGCACGAAAATGACCATCACAATATCCACTTCCGGATCCTGAAGAACCAGCTCCAGGCAGACACGGTAGGTCTGGTGGTTCGCACTGGCGATCATGTCCACCGGATTGAGAACGCTTGCTTCCGCTGGAAGGATTTTCGACAGCTGCTTGCTGGTCTCATCTGTCAGCCGGGCCATTTCCAGCCCATACTCCTCGCACGCATCCGTCGCAAGAATAGCCGGCCCCCCCGCATTGGTCAGAATGCAGATCCGATTCCCGTCCGGCAGCGGACAGCGTGTGAATGCCTGGATAGTGTTGAACATCTCCTCGATCGAGCGGGCTCGCAGGACGCCACATTGATTCAGCAGAGCATCGATGGCAACGTCCCTTCCTGCAAGGGCCCCCGTGTGCGATGAGGCTGCTCTGGCGCCGGCCTCGGACCTGCCGGACTTGACCACTACCAGGGGTTTCTTGCGAGCAATCCTTCGAGCCAACACCGTGAATACGCGGGGATCCCCAAAGGACTCCAGATACAGGGCAATCACCCGAGTTCCGGGGTCATCTTCCCAGTAGGCCAGGAGATCGTTGCCCGCAATGTCCGCCTTGTTCCCCACCGAGGCGAAGAAGGAAAACCCTATGTTCATCTCCCGAGCCACGTTCAGAATCGCCACTCCCAGAGCACCGGACTGGGACATGAAGGCCACATCACCCGGTGGCGGATGCGTTGGTGAGAAAGTGGCATGGAGCGCGATTTCGGGATCGGCATTGAACACGCCCATGCAGTTGGGGCCGATCATGGACATGCCGTAACTCCGAACCTGCTCCAGGAGCCTCTGTTCCCTCTCAATCCCTTCGCCTCCGACCTCCTTGAAACCGGCACTGATGACCACCAATCCCCCGACCCCCTTCTCCCCACACTCATCCACAACTCCGGGGACCTTATCCTTGGGGACCACGATTATGGCCAGATCCACTGGATCCGGGACGTCCAGCACCGACGGATAGCATTTGAAGGAGTGAATGGCCTCGGCGAAGGGGTTAATCGGAAACAGCTTCCCGCTGAAACCGAAGGTGACGAGATTGTCCAGAATCTGGTACCCAATCGAGCCTGTACCTCTCGATGCGCCGATCACAGCCACCGAGGATGGCTTGAAAATCACGTCGAGCCGTTTGGATCCGTTCCCTTCACCATTCTGGCTACTCATCGCATCTCCTCTTCACCTAGCCTGACTCGATGTTGCTTCTGGGTACCAGAGCCCGGCTGCCGTCATCGAAGGTCAGCTCTACAACCCGGACCCTCGCCTCCGTTTCGATCTGAACCGGGCTGCGGGGAAGCGCTGTCACCGTCCCCACCCGTCCGAGGAAAGGTACCCTGGCACCGCGGACACGGGTCCCGATCTTCAGGGAGATACCCATCGCACGGACGGATTCCCCGCCCTCTCCCGGCCGCTCGGACGAGATCACAACCTCCGGCCGAATCACACCCGCCCGGATCTGGGTTTTCCCGTTGAGGGACGCCCTGCAACCATTCTTCGACTCCAGGAGCCTGAACGTCCTCTCGGCCATCGGCACATCTCCGAAGCCCTCGGTGACGACAAGGGTCGTGGTCACAGCCTCTCCACCGGTAATGGCGCTCCCCAGGTCATACCCCAGAAGATCCCGAAGGTCGGAATCGGTGATGCTCCCCACGACAAGCCCCCGCACTCCCAGATACGCAGCGCGCTCAATGCAACCCGGCATAAGACCGCGACCAGCGACGATCACCTGTCCCCGGTGCGATTCGTCCAGTCTGCCCGGATCCAGCCGTTCATCGGGACCCGGCCCCACGATGGCCAGATTGCCCCACACCTCTCCCCCAACTCCGAAAATCCCCTGAACCAATGTTGCCCGCGCCTCTATCTCCGCTCCCTCGCCGGGAAACACATCGACGATCTCTCCGTCCAGGTACGCCGCCACTTCCACCTGGATGGGTACTCCCCGGATCACAACCTGCCCGGTCACCGTGGAGATCGATTCCACATGCCCCGAGACCGGTGAGGTGCATTTGGACCTGAACAGGCCCCAAAAACCGGACGACCGGCCCAGAATCTCTCCCCCCGTGACAGCATCGCCTTCCCTCTTCAGGAGTGCCCGCTCGATGGCCTCCGGCGCGATCCCCAAGAGAGCCGCTACATTTACGACCCGGGCAACACCCGGCAGCTCCGCCCGCGCAAGAACCGTGTCTCTCTCCACGCTCTGGTTCTTCCTGACCAGCACGGTCCCCTTTACGGGTAGCCGCCGTTGGCGGCGGAGCCGCACCCCCTCGGCAACTGTCAGGCCCTGCGTGTAAGTCTCAGCCATCGTGTTCCTGCATCCCTGCCCTGTGGTCCTGTCGCTGCGGGAACAGATCCAGGCTCTCTTCCCAACACCGCTGGGCACTCCGTCTCATTTCAGGATCGTCAGGCAGGTCCAGGGGCCGGCCTCTCGCGTCGATGATGATCCCGACGCGCCCGCCCCGCACCTCCAGGGTCATCGCCCGCCCCGCACCCGCACCCACGTCAAACCCGCTCGCCGGCTCCACCATCATCCTGCAGGTCTCCCCGGGACCCAAGGGAAGAACCGCCATGTCTCCGAAGTTCACCTCGACGCGCGCCAGACCATCCAGGGAAACGCGCAGGCACGTTCTACCGAAGCGCCCTTTTCCCACGGGAGCCACACACGCGCCCAGCAGAACCATGCAGTCGCGCCGGAACACATCCAGGGCAATCTCCGGTTCCAGCTCCGCCAGGATTCCCAGATGCGGCATCATGAAAACACTGTCCACAGCCAGCTCCGTGATTCCCTTGGGCTGAAGTGCATCAATCATCATGGCGGCGGCCTGGCTCCGCCTCGGCGCATGGGAAAGAACTCCCCCGCTACCCATAATCAGATCCACCGACGCCATGTCCAGGAGTCCCTCGCCCGAGGCCCGCTGCTCGAAGACATCGGAGATGGTCCGTTCGAGGCGCGCTCCTTTGAGTCCCGAGGCCAGCCGCACGTGTTCCCCCAGAGCTCCGCTGAGCGCTTCCCTGGCCACAGCCTGCTCCAGGCGCAAGTCCTCCAGTGTCTGGGGTATGGTGGTAGGCCGGATCATCTTGTTCCGGATTCCGTCCCTCATCCGGCCCTCCTCCATCTCGATGGAGAGCCACCGACGGATATTCCCGGCCCCGACTGTGGCCATCACATTCGCCATCGAGTAGCTCATCCCGAGGTTGGCCGAAACCGTCCTGTTGTAGACCCCGTCGACCACCGAGAACACGTCTGTAGTGGCCCCACCAATATCCACGCCGACGATGTTGGACCGCGTGACCTCGGCCAGCGTTCGCATGAGAGATCCAACAGCCGCCGGGGTGGGCATCACCGGAGCGCCGGCCCACTCGACCAGCGTTGGATAGCCGGGTGCATGGGCCATCACATGCTCTTCGAACAGGGATTGGATCGCTTCCCGGGCCGGTCCCAGGTTCTCTTCCTCCATTGTGGGCCGGATGTTGGCCACGGTGGAAAAGCGGGTTCGCCCACCCAAGCGCTCACGCACAAGATCCCGGGCATCCCGGTTACCAGCGTAGATCAGAGGCAGACGGGTACTCTGTCCGAGGCGCTCCTGTGGATCTGCGGCCGCCAGCGTCTCAGCCAACTCAACCACGTGCGCAACAGTTCCCCCATCAATCCCGCCCGAGAGAAGAATCATATCCGGTCGCAGATCCCGGAGTCTCCCAATGCGCTCGTGGACCGAACGGCCATCGTTGAGTGCCAGAGCATCCATGACAATGGCCCCCGCACCCAGTGCGGCCCGCTCGGCGGATTCCGCCGTCATCGTCTGAACAACCCCCGCCACCACCATCTGGAGCCCACCCCCGGCACTGGATGTCGAGAGGAAAAGATCCACCCCCACATCTCCCCGCCGCGGTGTCACGATCCTGCCATCTTCAACCAGAGTCCAGCCGACTATGGATTCCAGATCAGCAATCGCTCCCAGCACACCCCGCGTGACGTCCTCGTGGGGCGCTTCCACAGTAGTCGGCGCCTCCCCCCGCGCCTGGAGCCGGCCGCCATCATCGTCGCTCACGATGAGAATGGCCTTCGTGGTAGTCGACCCGCAGTCGGTAATCAGAATCCGTTTCATCCGAAACCCGAGCCCCATGGTTAGTGAGAAACGCAGGCTAGTCTTGCTTTCTCTCCATTTCTTCGATCCGCTGTATCAACTTCTCCCAGTTCTCCCGCGAGGCCATTCGCTCGACAAACCGATCGTAGCGCTCCGGATCCACCAGAAGATGCGCAACCGGGCCCCAGAAAAGGAACATCTGGGACCCGACGAACGCAAGGGGCTTGCAGATCTCCAGCAGGAACACCGCCGGGACGGACAATCCCCACCGGACCACTCTCCTGGCCAGAAGGTTGTCTAGGTCTTCTTCCATCGAAGATCCAGCTGGCGCGCTGCCTTCGCTTCGTCGACCCTGCGGATGGGTGTGCGAGTCGGCGCAGCCTTCACGGCATCGGGCTCGGTATCAACCTCTTCGGCAATCTTCTCCATCGTCTCAATGAACGCGTCCAGGGTCTCCTTCGACTCAGTCTCGGTCGGCTCGATCATGAGCGCCTCTTCCACGACCAGGGGGAAGTACATCGTCGGCGCGTGAAACCCGTAGTCGAGAAGCCGCTTGGCAATATCAAGAGCGCGCACGCCCTTGGCCTTCTGCCTGCGCGCCGAGAGAACGAATTCATGCTGACACACTCTCTGATAGGGAAGATCGTAGGTCCCTTCCAGGGCCCGCATCGCGTAGTTGGCGTTGAGAATGGCTGCGGCACTGACCTCCCGGACTCCCTCCGGCCCCATCCCCCTCAGGTAGGCGTATGCCTTGACCATCACGAGGAAGTTCCCATACCAGGTGTGTAGACGGCCGACCGACTTGGGGAAATCCTCCTCCAACCGGTATCCGTCGTCACCTTTGACAATCCGGGGGACGGGCAGGAAAGGTTCCAGATCCTCGACAACGGCGACGGGACCGGATCCCGGTCCTCCACCCCCGTGGGGTGTGGAGAAGGTCTTGTGCAGGTTGAGATGCATCGCGTCCATTCCCAGATCTCCGGGCCGGACGATGCCCATGAGCGCGTTCATGTTGGCGCCGTCCATGTAGACCTTCCCGCCGACATCGTGGACCATCTCGGCAACACGCACGATCTGCCGCTCGAACAGCCCCAACGTGTTTGGATTGGTTACCATCAGCGCCGCGACGTCTTCATCCAGAACCTTCGCCAGACCATCCAGATCAATCTCTCCCCCGGAAGTCGACGGAACCGTTTGCGGCTCGAAGCCGGACAGAACCACGGAAGCAGGGTTTGTCCCGTGGGCCGTGTCGGGCACGAGCACCTTTGTTGGCTGCCTCCCCCGGCTCTCGTGAAATGCCCGGATCACCAGCAGCCCCAGCAGTTCACCCTGCGCTCCTGCCGCCGGTTGCATGCAGACGGCCTTCATGCCCGTTATCTCGCACAGAATCCTCTCAAGATCGTAGATCAGTCCCAGGCTGCCCTGGCACAGGGACTCCGGCACCAGAGGGTGCAGCGACGCGAACCCCGGAAGGGATGCTGCAACTTCATTCACCTTGGGATTGTACTTCATCGTGCAGGAACCCAACGGATAGAATCCCTTGTCCACGTGATGATTCAGAGTCGAGAGGCGCACAAAGTGCCGGACCAGAGCCTGCTCGCTGACCTCGGGCAGAGCAGCCGCCTCCTTGCGTCGGCAGGACCCGGGAATCAGATTGTCCAGAGGTTCCCCCGGCACATCCAGATCCGGAACCAGCCCACCGCCACGCCCTGGTGACGAAAGATCAAAGATCGTTGGTTCAACCATATCCTTCCTCAACCGGTTGAGCTCTCCAGCTGACGAGCTGCACTGTCCATGATTTCAACCCAGTGGTCGATTTCCTCGCGGGTTCGCTTCTCGGTCACCGCCACGAGCAGGCAATCCTCGAGTTCCGGGTAGCCGTCCCCAAGGGGCACGCCACCCAGGATGTCCTTCTCCCGAAGGTGCTTCAGGATCCGCCCCACGTTGCCGGAACAGCGCACAACGAATTCCTTGAAGAACGGCTCCGGGAATCGCAAAGAGAAACCGGGGATCTCGCAGATTCTCCCGGCGGCATAGTGACTCTTCTGGACGCAGAGTTCCCCGACCTGCCGGAACCCATCCTTGCCAAGTGCCGAGAGGTACACCGTAGCGGCCAAGGCCAGTAGAGCCTGGTTCGTGCAGATGTTGGAGGTGGCCTTCTCCCGGCGGATGTGCTGCTCCCTGGTCTGCAGCGTCATGACATAGCACGTATTCCCATCCGTGTCCTCCGTGCGGCCGACGACCCTTCCGGGCATTTGCCGGAGAAAGCGGTCCCTGCAGGCGAAGAACCCGAGCAGGGGCCCCCCGAAGGCCATCGGACTCCCAAGGCTCTGGCCCTCTCCCACGGCAATATCCGCCCCCAGTTCACCCGGAGAGGCCAGGATCGAAAGGGAAATCGGATCGCACGAGACCAGGGCGAGCATGCCGGCTTCGTGGGCGCGCTCGGCCAGGGCCTCCACAGGTTCCACGACCCCGAAGAAGTTGGGGTTCTGGACAATCATGCACGCGGCGTCCGGTGTGCCCGCGACGGCGTCCAAATCGGTCCGCCCTCCGCTGATCGGTAGCGTCACCACTTCCATCCGGCCACCGCGGGCGTATGACCGGAGGACCGCCATGTGGCTGGGGTGAATCGCTTCCGAAACGAGGACCCGTTTCCTTCGCGTGACCCTTACTGCCGTCAGCGCTGCCTCTGCAACAGCCGAGGCTCCGTCGTACATGGAGGCATTGGCGACGTCCATCCCTGTGAGCTCGCAAATGAGGGACTGGAACTCGTAGGTACTCTGGAGGGTTCCCTGGCTCACCTCTGCCTGGTACGGGGTGTAGGCCGTTGCGAACTCCGGCCGCGCCGCCACCCACGGAACCACCGCAGGGATGAAGTGATCGTAGACTCCCCCGCCAAGGAAAGAGAGTATTTTCCCGGGATCCACATTGTCGTTGGCCGCTGCCGTCAGAAGCTCCACGACCTCGAGCTCCGAAAGCCTGGCTGGAATACCCAGTGGCCGGGTCAGGACCTTCTCACGGGGAAGCTCTTTCCACAGATCCTCCACCCGCGAAACCCTCAATCGGTCCAGCATTTCAGCACGATCGTTTTCCGAATGTTGAACGTAGCGGCTCATGGCGATTCCGTCTCAACAAGTTTCTCGTAGTCTTCCGCCGACATCAGTTTTTCCAGTTCCTCCGGCTTGCCTGTCTCAACGACGATCATCCAGCCTTCGCCGTACGGCGAGCTGTTGACCAGCTCCGGGCTGTCGGTGATCGCAGAGTTGATCTCCTTGACCACGCCGGATACAGGTGCGAACAGATCGCTCACCGCCTTGACCGCCTCTATGGACCCGAAGGGCTCCGCCGCAGTCACCTCGGCGCCCACCTCAGGCAGTTCCACATACACGATGTCTCCCAGCTGACCCTGGGCGTAGTCCGTGATTCCAATCCTGGCCATCCGCCCGTCTACCGCTACCCACTCGTGCTCCTTGGTGTACTCGAGCTCCTTCGGTACGTTCATGTTCCCTCCAGAAAATGCCTGTCCCTGAAACCCTTCCCTCTTCGTGTCCTTCGTGCCCTTTGTGGTTCAGGCTTTTGCGCGCCCTCGCCCTCTCGCAGCTCTACTTCCGCGAGCCTTGCTTGTAGAAAGGTCCACGGACGATGGTCGCCCCGATTCCGGATTTTCCCTCGGCCTGAATCATAAGTTCCTGCCCCACGGAAGAGGCTCCCTTGTCCACGTATCCCATCCCGATTCCTTTTCCCGTGGACGGCCCGAAGGAACCACTGGTCACCCGCCCCACTTCGCTGCCGTTGACGAGGAGGAGATGTCCGGGTCTGGGAATCCCCCGCCCTTCCACCTCGAATCCCACCAGCTTGCGCTTCAGCCCTTCGGCCTTCTGCTGTGCCAGCGCACCTTTGCCGATGAAGTCGTCCTTGTCAAGTTTGACAGCCCAACCAAGACTTGCCTCGAGAGGCGTCGTCGTCTTGTCGATGTCATTCCCGTAGAGGCAGTACCGGACCTCGAGCCTGAGCGTATCCCGGGCTCCCAGCCCGACCGGCTCGATGTCCAGGGGCCTTCCCGCCTCCATGAGAGCATCCCAGACAGCGGGACCGTCATCCCAATCGAGGTAGACTTCGAACCCATCCTCCCCCGTATACCCGGTTCGCGAAACCAGGCACTTGACACCGGCCACCTCCGCACGGCACCACCTGTAGAATCCAAGATCGCGGAAGGGCCCGGTCCCTACTTCCGTAATCACATCTTCTGCTTTCGGACCCTGAAGAGCAACGAGCGTCGTATTCCTGCTATTGTTAACCAGTTCCGCATCCGGCGCCATATGCTCCCGAATCCACTCGAAATCCTTCGCCTCGTTGGCCGCGTTGACCACAAGAAGGAAACCGTCCTCCAGACGATAGACCAGCAGGTCATCTACGATCCCGCCGTCCTCGTAGCACATGGCGGAGTAGAGAACGTCGCCCACCTTCAGATTGCCGGCGTCGTTGGTTATCCACCGGTTCACCACCTTCGCCGCACCCCGTCCCCTGACTTCGAACTCTCCCATGTGGGAGACATCAAACAGCCCGACAGTCGACCTCACCCGCCGGTGCTCTTCCATGATACTCCGGTACTGAACGGGCATCCACCATCCGGCGAAGGGAACCATTCGGCCGCCCGCTTCCACGTGTTTGTCGTAGAGAGCAGTCTTGCGGGTTTTTCCTTCCGCTGTTTCAGTCAAACCGTAGCCCCTTCCCGCCGCAGATCTCGCAGATGGTCCTCGTTCGTGCTCTTCGTGGTTCAATCTTTCTTCAATACCTCCGCCAGCACCCGTCCCGTGTGGGACTCCCCGACACGCGAAACCTCTTCGGGCGTGCCTGCGGCCACGACCCATCCCCCGTCGTCACCCCCCTCGGGCCCAAGGTCAATAATGTAGTCCGCCGTCTTGATCACGTCAAGGTTGTGTTCAATCACGACCACCGTATTGCCCATCTCCACGAGACCATCCAGGACAGAGAGCAGCAGCCTCGTGTCTTCGAAATGAAGACCCGTCGTTGGCTCATCCAGGATGTACAGGGTTCGCCCCGTGGAACGTTTTGAAAGCTCGGCGGCGAGTTTGACCCGCTGGGCCTCTCCTCCGGAGAGGGTCGTCGCTGACTGTCCCAAGCGGAGATATCCGAGACCCACTCTCTCGAGAGTCTCGAGCTTCGGCCGCACCGTCGGGATGTTCCTGAGAAACGCCAAGGCCTCGCTGATGGTCATCTCCAGCACATCCGCGATGTTCTTTCCCTTGAAGGCCACCTCCAGAGTCTCCCGATTGTACCGTCGGCCTTTGCATACGTCGCACCTCACATACACGTCCGGCAGGAAATGCATTTCGATGCGCATCACGCCATCGCCACCACAGATCTCACACCGGCCGCCCTTCACATTAAAGCTGAACCGGCCCCGTTTGTACCCACGGATCCTGGCCTCGGGAAGCGTTGAGTAGAGGTCCCGAATCGCGGTAAAGGCGCCAGTGTAGGTCGCCGCGTTCGAGCGTGGTGTACGGCCGATGGGAGACTGGTTAATCTCGATCACCTTGTCGATGTGGGAGAGCCCCTCGATGCCGCCATGCTTGCCGGGGACTTCCCTGGAGCGGTAGAACAACCTCGACAGAGCTCGATACAGGATATCGTGGACCAGCGTGCTCTTGCCGGATCCGGACACCCCCGTCACGCAGATGAAGGTCCCCATGGGAAAACCCACGTCGATGGCTTTCAGGTTGTGTTCCTCCGCTGCCTTCACCGTCAGCTGCTTGCCGTTTCCCTTCCGCCGGGCCGAACGGATTGGAATCTGCTTCCGCCCGCTCAGGTACGCGCCCGTCAGGGACTCGGGGACAGCTTCCAGATCCGCCGGAGTTCCACTGGCCACCACGCGCCCCCCCATCCGCCCCGCCCCAGGCCCCAGATCCAGGACCCAATCGGACTCCAGAATCGTATCCCGATCATGCTCCACCACGAGCACCGAGTTTCCCTGATCGCGAAGTCGCTTCAGCGTGCGCAGCAACCGGTGGTTGTCGCGGTGGTGAAGCCCGATACTGGGCTCATCCAGGATGTACAGAACTCCCACCAGCGACGCGCCGATCTGCGTGGCGAGACGGATCCTCTGTGCCTCGCCGCCCGAGAGCGTGCCGGCCTGTCGATCCAGGGTCAGGTACTCCAGACCCACGTCGCTGAGGAACGCCAGCCGGTCGTTGATTTCCTTCAGGATCTGGGAGGCAATCTTCCGGTCCCGGGACGGGAGATCCAGATCATCGAAAAACCCACGGCAGCCTTTCACTGTCCGCTGGGTCAGCTCGCTGATGTTGAGATTGCCCAACCGGACGGCGAGGCTCTCGGGGCGGAGTCTGGCGCCGCCACATCCCGGACACGGCATTTCATTCATGAAACCGTGTATCCACTGCCGCACGGCCTCGGACTGAGTCTCGCAGTACCGCCGCTGCAGCCATGGGACCATTCCCTCCCATCGCAGGGACCTCTTCCGCCGCCGCTTGACCAGTTGAGCTTGCTGTTTCTCGTCCGGCCCGTAGAGCACCAGGTTCCTAGCCTTTGCCGGGAGGTTTCGGAAGGGCCGGTCGGGATCGATACTGAAGTCCTGCTTCAGGGCTTTCAGCTTCCTGCCGGCCCAGTCACCGAGGCCCGATTTGCCCAGGGGTATCGCGCCTTCCCGCAGCGACAGCGCCGGATCCGTGACAACCAGGCTCGGGTCGATCTCGAAACAGTCCCCCAGACCCTTGCACTCGGGGCATGCCCCGTACGGACTGTTGAAAGAAAAGGCCCGGGGCGAGAGTTCTTCCACACTGATTCCGCAATCCGCACAGGCCATCGTCTGGCTGAAGATGACATCCCGCTCACCGCCCACTTCGACGATGACAATCCCGCCGCCCACACCGATGGCCGTTTCCATCGAATCACTCAGGCGTTTCTCGATTCCGGGGCCCACCACAAGCCGATCCACCACAACTTCGATGTCGTGCTTCCTGGTTTTCTTCAGCCCGATGGGGAAATCCAGATCGTGGGTGTCTCCATCAATCCTCACGCGGACGTATCCATCCCGGGATGCCCGCTCCAGCACGGCCCTGTGCTCCCCCTTTCGCCCGCGGACCAGGGGAGCCAGAACCCGGATGCGGGTACCCTTCGGAAGACCCAGCACGTGCGACACCATTTGCCCCACACTCTGGCGCGAGATCGGCTTGCCGCATCGGTAGCAATGAGGGATGCCGACACGGGCGAACAACAGCCGGAGGTAATCGTATATCTCCGTGACTGTCCCAACAGTGGACCGGGGGTTTCCGCTGGCTGTGCGCTGCTCGATGGAGATGGCAGGCGAGAGCCCCTCGATGTGGTCCACATCGGGCTTTTCCATCTGACCCAGGAACTGACGAGCGTATGCAGAGAGGGATTCCACGTAGCGGCGCTGTCCCTCGGCGTACAACGTGTCGAAAGCGAGGGACGACTTGCCCGACCCGCTAAGACCCGTGATCACGACCAGCTTGTCGCGAGGGATCTCCACCGTTATGGACTTGAGGTTGTGCACCCGGGCGCCCTCGATCCGTATCACGTTTCCAGTGGCCGAGGCCGTCCCAACACCCGATTTCCGATTCACGATTTCCGATTTCCTGCGGTCACGTTCCGCAAACTCTCACCCGCTCATTTCGCAGACCACACACTTGCCCTCTTCGTGTCCTTCGTGCCCTTCGTGGTTCAAGCTTTTGCGCGCTCTCGCGCCCTCTCCCCCTCGCCATCACTCTCCCTGATCCTGGGCGGGCCCCAGGGCCTGCAGCTCCTCGCGCGCCATCACGGTCCATTGAGACTCCATCTCGCAACGCTCGACTACGCGTTGATAGACTGCGCGGGCCTGATCCGGTTTTCCGGTCCGCGTGTACAGTTCCGCGGCGCGGAGATCCGCC
>JAGLYR010000088.1 GCA_023132135.1 Candidatus Eiseniibacteriota bacterium
TCCTTACCCTTCCACCCGACACCGTGTCTATGCCGCGGGGCCCTCAATACCATGGACAGCCTTTGCTGCCCTGATCACTTGCGGTCTCCGCTGACTCAGACTGGTGAGAAATGCAGGCTAGGTGTTCGCCGGTTGCAGCGGCTCAGGTGCAATAGGCTTGTGCTCGGGGCAACGGTCTGCTAGTGTGGAAACCGTTCTTGTGCGGGTGGAATGGGCCCAGGCTACGAGGAGGTCTGTTTTGGTGTCGAGAATCTTGGTTGCCGCCGTCGTGGGGTCGGCGCTTTCCGGTCCTGTGTCTCTTAACGGCGCAACGATCGCTGTTCCCGGGGATTTCCCCACCATCAGCGAGGCGCTGGGGGGCGCTGCCCCGGGGGATACGATTGCTCTCGAACCGGGCGTGTACCCGGAGAATCTTGTGATAACCCAGGCGGTTCACATCTTCTCGAAAACCGCAGGGGCGGGGGAGATCGTCGGGCAGGTTTTCGAGAAGCCCGTCATCCGAATCGAGGGAGTCCGGGAGTTGTGCACTCTCCGGGGTCTCAAGATCAACGGGAACCGGCGGTCCGCTGCCGGGGTGGAGGTTGTGAATTCGCGGCTGGAGTTGGTGGGGACCGAGATCCTGCGGACCTCGGTCGGTGTTTTCTTCCGGCAGTCGGAGGGTAGGATTGCGGACAATATTTTCCGCGGCAATGGTGGTGGAGATGTCCGTCTCTTCGGCAGCTCGCCTCTCGTTGCCGGGAACCGGTTTGAAAGCGGGTGCAGTACGGCCATCCAGATCATGGGTAAGAAGAGTCAGCCGGTGATCGGCGGGTCGCGGGGAAATGGAAATGCGTTTGGGCCAGGCTACGAAACGCTGGTTGTGAATGAGTCGAAGAACGAGATCAATGCCCGGCACAACCGGTGGAACTGGTCCGCTACGGTTTCCATGAACGCCGAAGACTACCCTGCGAACATCAGGGCAATCTACGACGGTTTTGACGATGGCGGGTATGGGAAGGTGGATTACCGGAACTGGGTGGACGGCGAGTCGGGCGGGAAGATCAGGCGCGTGGCGATCCCGGTGGTCATCGCCGTTTTGATTGTTCTGGTGATCGTGGTGCGTCTGCGAGCCGGGGCGCGCGCGTAGATCGGTACCGTGTTACAGCTGTACCCTTCTTCGTGTCCTTCGTGACTTCGCGGTGCGGGTTTCTGTTACCCGGATTCGGCTTCGCGGCTTATCTACGAAACATGTCAGGAGTACGGGGTGTCTGCAGGTCGGTCTCGTTTTCCTACACAGCGGCGGATGGACTTCGTCGATTACCTGACGGGCCTGATGGAGAAAAGGCGAGGGCTGGAGGATGGCCGGCGCTCTTCCCTGCGGGCCCTGGTGGAAGAGACGGACAGGTTCCTGCAGTGGGAAGGGATCCTGGATTTCCTGTTCCTCCTCGACCGTGACGGGATGTTCCGTTTCCTCGGCAAGGAGAATGGCGAAAAGGGATTGTGCTACCGCTTCCTGGATGTGGACTCGAAAGTCGCGGTTGTCATACCCGCCCCGCCGGTCAGTCTCCGAACCGTGGAGCCTGATCGGGCTCGATCGTATCCGCTGTGTCCCTGTCCAATGCCGACGTCGGTTACTGCCCTGGGTGAAGCGATGCGGCGGCTCTGCAGGAGGGAAGTGCTGGAGCGCCGGTTGGGCGAGATGGTGGTCCTTCGCCCGAAGGGAACGCAGGCGTTGGTCGTGGGGCGCCTGGATGGCCAGCGCTACGATGGTTCGCCCCGGTTCCTGCCGCGGTACATAGACGAACACGTTCTCAAGGGCGGGCGGTGTTTCCTGGTTTCGGATCTTCGCTCCGATCCTGTACTGAGGGCGCACCCAGCCGGGCGGGGATTCGGCACGATGGGCGCCTTCCCCCTGTGTCCCGATCCAGGGCATGCACCCCTGGGGGTGATGGAAATATGGCGGCTGCCCCGGGGAGGATTCGAGGAGGAGAACGTCCGTTCCCTGGCTGGTTTCGGTCGTTTTCTCGCCGGGCTGATAGCCAACGTTGAGCATCTGGAAAAGCTCATCTTTGTTGACGCTGTCGCGGGGGTTTTCAACCGGCGTTGCTTCGACGAAGTTCTTCTTGGCCGGGAAATTGCCCGGGCCGACCGGGCCGGAAACAAGGTGGGCCTGCTGCTGGTCGATGTGGATGATTTCAAGACCATCAATGATACCTGTGGCCACCCGGTTGGAGATCAGGTCCTCCGGGAGGTGGCGCGCCTGATGCGGGACCGGCTTCGTCCCCTGGTCGACTCGGTGGCCCGTGTGGGAGGCGATGAGTTTGCTGTGATCCTTCCGGGAATGAGCTCGGTGGATGCCGCCCGCCGTGTTGCGGAGAGGCTGAAGGTTGCAGTGACGGAGTTCGACTTCCCGCATCTCAGCCGGGCGATGCCAGGACCCGTTGGCCTGAGCATAGGCGGCGCGGTTCACGACGGTGGGACCGACTCCGACAGGAGGCCGCTGAAGGATCCCAAGGGAGAGCTGGTGGATCGGGCCGATCGCGCTCTCTACCAGGCCAAGGAGGCCGGCAAGAATCGTGTGGTGATCTGGGAAGAAGAGACGTTTTCCGGGTGGGGTAGCGCGCGCCGATGAACACGGGCCGGTATGGCAGGCGGGGAGTTCTCTGGGTTGCCTTGGCGCTGTTGGGTTTGTGTCTGGCGGGCCATGCTCTCCACTATGATTATGTTGTCGACGACGCGTTTATTTCCTTCCGTTATGCCCAGAACTTTCTCCAGGGACACGGTCTGGTCTACAACCCCGGCGAGAGGGTCGAGGGATACACCAACTTCCTCTGGGTTCTCCTGGTTGCGTTGGGGATGGTGGCTGGCGCCGATCCGGCGCCCTTTTCACAGGCGCTCGGTTTCGCCGCCGCCGCGGCGACCCTCTGCGTTGTATTCCTGCGGCCCGTAGCACTGTCCCGCTCCCCGGCTTATGTCCGTCTGCTGGCTCCTGCGCTTCTGTGTCTCTCGCCTCCCTTTGCCCTGTGGTCGGTGGGAGGGTTGGAAACGTCCCTGTTCACCTTCTTTGTGTTCAGCGGGTTGTCGGCCGGCGCGCGCCGGGAGTCGGGCGCATCCGGCGCTGTATGGGACACCGTGTCGGGACTGTCTCTGGCGCTGGCCTGCCTGACGCGCCCGGAGGGGTTTCTGGCTTTCCTGCTGGTGGTTGGAAACCGGGTGCTTTGGCCGGCGACTCCGGGTGGCCGCTTCCCCATCCGACTGGTTATGGCCTGGGCCGTTGTTGTGGTGCCCTACGAGCTGTGGCGCTGGAGTTACTACGGATTCCTGTTTCCCAACAGCTACTATGCCAAGGTAGGGTGGGGTGG
>JAGLYR010000089.1 GCA_023132135.1 Candidatus Eiseniibacteriota bacterium
TGCCGTCGCTGCAGCCTGTGTGGTTCTGGGGGTGTGGACCTTGCTGCCCACATTCGTTTCGGCGGAGAAGGCGTCTGTCGAGCGGGACCGGATTTTCGTGGAAAAACACTGGATTCCCATCGGCAAGTGGCTCAGCAGCTATGCCGAGCCGGGGGAGAGCATCGCCGTTACGACCGCCGGCGCGGTGCCCTACTACTCGGGACTCTACACCATCGACATGCTGGGTATCAACGAGGCGGAGATCGCCCACCGCAAGGTGGCAGGAATGGGCACCGGGATTGCAGGCCACGAGAAACATGACATGGAGTACGTGGTCGGCCGCCGGCCGACGTACATGTTCCATCATCTCTTCCTGCTGACACGGCCGAAATTCACGCGCGAGCAGTTCGAAACACCGTGGAATCCCGGAGAGGAAGAGCTGCTGACCAGCGAGGTCTTCGCTGCCCTGTACGAACCGGTGAGCGAGAAAGTGGGCCCGTTCTACATCAACTTCTTCCGACTGCGGGAGATGCCGGGGGAGTAGAGGAACCATGAACCGAGGCTGGAGCCGAATGACCGACGGGGTCGTGGTTATGACCCTCGTCGCGGTGTGCTTTGGACTGGCGCTCTACAAGGAAGTCGACGTCGACCTGGGCTTCCACCTTCGGACGGGCGAGCATGTGCTTGTCACGGGCACCATCCCCCAGAAAGACATCTTCTCCTACACCAGTGCTCACAAGGAATGGCCCCTTCACTACTGGATACCCGACGTTGTTATCTACTGGATCCATCTCCGGTGGGGGATGGAAGGGTTGATTCTGGCGAAGTGTGCGGTGGTCGCTCTCATATTCCTCGTTCTCTATGCCGGGATGCGGCGTCTCGGAATCGGCTGGTTCCTGGCGGTCGTCCTGGTAGTCTGGGTGGCCGTGATGGCGAGACCCCGTTTCTCCATCCGCCCGCTCCTGGGATCTCAACTGTTCCTGGCCATTCTGGTGGCATGGTGGATGTCGGTTCGCGCCGGCCGTGGATGGCCGTTCCGCTACCTTCCCGTCCTTTTCATGCTGTGGGCCAACGTACATGCCGGAGTTGTCTATGGCGTGATCCTCCTTGCTACGATCTCGGGCATGGAAATTCTCAAGCGGATCCTGTCCCGGATCCCGCGCGTGAGCCTGCAGGGCTTCGATCCGGCAGCTCTTCGGTCCCTGGTCCTGTGGTCTGTGGCGGGAGTTGCAACCTCCGCTCTGGTCGTCTGGGTGATGAATCCGCTGAGTCTTGAGGGTCTCCTGCTTCCTTTCAAGTTCTACCGCAGTGAGCTCTTCATGTCGGTGATCCAGGAGTATGGCCCGGTGTCCTTTCCGCGGGACCTGCTTTTCGGGGTCCTGGGTCTGGTTGCCGTGATCGCCTTTGTTCTGAACCGGCGCCGCGTGGACTGGACGGAGGTGGCGATAGCGGGCGTTTTCGGATTCCTTGCCGCGACGTCCGTTCGTGTCGTCATCGTCTTCGGCATCGTGGTGGCTCCTCTCATCGGCCGCAACCTTCAGGCCGCGCTCGGGGACAGGTGGGAGCGAATCTGGGAGCGACGTCCTGCGTGCGTGCGTGCGGCGTCAGCTCTTCTGGTGTGCGTTTTGCTGCTCGGCGGCGCCTGTGCCTTTGTGAAGGGGGATGCCGCCTTCCGGCCGGGTTTCGGTTTTGACGAACGGACGTTTCCGGAACGGGCGTTCCGGTTCATTGAGCGGGAGCAGCCGGAGGGGGAGATCTTCAACTCCGACATGTGGGGCGGCCCCATGATCCTGCGGCTGTACCCGAGGTACAAGGTGTTTGTCGACGGCCGGCAGGAGGTCTACGAGGAGGATTTCTGGCGGCATGTCTACTTCCGGATCCTGGCGGGTGGGCAGGGTTGGGAAGAAACGCTGGACCGGTACGGCGTGAATCTCGCCATGCTCCGTCACGTGGGTGGGGACTATGGACACCGGATCAGCGAACTCCTGCGGGACAGCCCTCGGTGGGCACTGGTGTACTGGGATGACCTGGTGTCCATCTATGCCCGGGAGGACGAGCGAAACCGGAGTCTGCTCGATCGAGCCTACCGGGTGATCGACCCGGATGGCTTTGATGTGGAGGCCATCCGGTCCGCGGGGCAGGTGGATGAGGCCATCGGAGAGCTGGAGGCGAAAATCGAGGAGGACCCGGACAGTTGGAGGGGACGGCTCTACCTTGGTCAAATGTGGCTCGCTGCGCGCGATCCAGAGAAGGCTCAGCAGCAGTTCCGGTGGATACTGGACCGTGATCTCATGGACGGTCCAGCGTCGGCTCTCAGCGGGCTGGGAGATGCCTTTCTCGAACAGGATCTGGCTGACTCGGCTCTCGTGTACTACCGGAAAGCCCTTCGCTACTGGAAAAGGGACACACTGACACGGCTCAAGGAAATCTCCGCCCTGGGCGCGCTGGGCCGTACGAAGGATGCCGAGGCCGTGGTTGCCGCGCTGCCCCGGGGCGAGGAACAGGCCAACGGGTGGAGCGTGCTGGGGCAAGCTCTTCTTGAGGCCGGATACGGGGCTCGGGCGATCGAGGCCCTGGAGAAGGCCATCTCGAAGCATCCACGGGACGAGCACCTCCATTACGCTCTGGGTGTGGCCTGCGAGGGATTGGGGCGGATGGAAAGGGCGGAAGCCGCATACCGGGAAGCACTGGTGTGGAGAGCGGATTTCCCCGAAGTTCTCAACAACCTTGCCTGGCTTCTGGCTTCGGAGAGAGACGAGTGTCTGCCCGAGGCGCAATCTTTGGCCGAGCAGGCTCGCCGGCTTCTGCCCGGCGACCCCGGTGTGCTGGACACGGTGGGCTGGATCCAGTACCTCGCGGGCGAGATTGAGGCGGCCGTGGAGTCGTTGGAGAAGGCTGGAAGCTGTCTCGGCGAGACCCGGGAACCCGGAACGGAGGCCATCTTCTACCATCTCGGTGTCGCACGAGATGCCGCCGGGGACCACTGCGGAGCGCTGGATGCTTTCCGGCGAGCCCTGGAGATCAACCCCGACCATGCCGGGTCCCTATCGGCCCTGGAGAACCACGGTCAGCCTTGACGGTTCAAGCTCCTTCTGTTAGCTTGCGAAATGGCGAGGGCGCTAAAGAGCGAGGGCGCGAGGAGGAACTGCATGTATGAGATTTCCGTCAGTCTTCATTTTTCCGCCGCGCACCACCTGCCGGAATATGATGGTAACTGCGGTTCCATTCACGGTCATAACTGGAGTGTACGGGCGACGGCCGTGGCCGAGGAGCTGGACTCCGGGGGGCTGGCCATCGATTTCAGGGTGCTGAAGGCCTCACTCGCCGAGGTCCTGGAGCCGCTGGATCACAGGAATCTGAATGAGGTTCCGCAGCTTCAGTCGATGGCCCCGACGGCGGAGAACATCAGCCGCTGGATCTTCGAGGAGCTGGCCGGGAAAATCAGCGGGCCCGGCGTCCGACTGGCGAAGGTCGCTGTAGGTGAGTCTCCGGGCTATGAAGCCATCTATCGAGAAGCGTAGGAAATCGATCGCGCGCGCCGTGGTACTCCTTTCCGGGGGGCTGGATTCAACTGTGTCGCTGTCCCTGGCGACCCGGAGGGTCGTTGTGCTGGCGGCCGTGACTTTCCGGTATGGCCAGCGCTCGGCCGAGGAGGAAGTGAAGGCTTCGCGCCGTGTTGCGCGCTCATTGGGCGTTTGCCATCGGGTAATTTCCCTGCCGTGGCTGGGGCGTCTGAACGCCGGAGGCCTGGCGGATCCGAAGACGCGCATTCCCAAAGTTAGCGTCTCGGACCTGAATGCCGGAAGAACGGCAGCTGCATCGCGAGCGGTCTGGGTTCCGAACCGAAACGGTCTCTTCATCAATATGGCAGCGTGTCTGGCCGAGGCATGGGGCGCCGGTATTGTCGTCGCGGGATTCAACAGCGAGGAGGCCGAGAACTTCCCGGACAACGGTCTGGAATTCGTCCGGGACGCAAATCGGGTACTCAAGCGGTCTACCCTGAACGGGGTGCGGGTGGTATCCTACGTCCAGAGAATGACCAAGGAGGAGATTGTGGAGGAGGGAGTCCGTGTGGGCGCGCCACTTGGCGCTGTCTACTCGTGTTACCTGGGTGGACCCGGGCACTGCGGCGAGTGCGAATCGTGCCGGCGACTGGCCCGGGCTTTCCGATTGGCCGGACAGTGGGATCTCATCCGGTCCAGGTTCAAGGGATGAAACGACTTTTCCTGGATAAGGAGACGGTGTACACGGGGAGGGAACTGCGCTCTCACTGGGCCTATCGCAACCACGGTCTTCAGGGGGACAGCATCGTCGGGTTCGCCGGAAGTTGTGATGTTCCGACGGATGCTCTGGTGGACGAGGCGGATCGCAAAGAGGGCGCCTTCATCCGAAGCGAGCATATGCTGCATTTCCTTGTGGAGCATTTCGAGCGGGATCTGGAGAAAGCTATTCTCCGCCAGCTTTTCCTCGTGTGCCTCGCTCAGGAGGAGATCCATCGAACACTGGGGCGGGTCGTGCTCGAGCGCCGCGGGGACGATCTGTTCTGCGGCGAGAAGAAGCTGTCCGTCTCTGTCGCGACGCTCTCTCCGGTATCGTCCCTGATCCACCTGGGCCTTAACATCTCGGCCGTGGGCGCGCCCGTGCGCGCCATTGGACTGGCGGACCTGGGTGTCGCGGCCCGTCCCCTGGGCGAAGCCGTGATGGAAGCGTACGCCGAGGCTGTCGAGCGAATCCCGTGGATGAAGAGCAAGGTCCGGGGTGTGGAGTGACCCCCAACGCGGAACCGGACATGGAGCAGGAAGCCGATGTGTGGGAGATCTACTCCGCCATCCAGGGCGAAGGCCTCTGCGTCGGCGAACGGCACGTGTTCCTCCGGTTGGCGGGGTGCAATCTCGATTGCCGTTTCTGCGACACTCCTGCCCGCGGGGGCTCGCGGGCAGCGTGTGCCGTGGAGCGCAACCCGGGGGCCGGCGACTTCAGGCCGCGGTCAAATCCCGTAGGAGTGGGGGATGCGCTGGAGGCTGTGCTTCGCCTGTTGCGCGGTTCGCCGCCGGCTGTGCGGGTGTCTCTGACCGGTGGAGAACCGCTCATGGCGGTCGGTTTCGTCGAAGCCCTCGCCCGCGCCCTGAAGGAACGGGGAGTGGGCACGCATCTGGAAACCAACGGCACGCTTGCGGCCGAGATGAATCTGGTTCGCGATCTTGTCGAGTGGGTGGCAATGGACATGAAGCTGCCCTCATCCGCCGGCGTGGAACCCCTCTGGGAGAGGCATGATGCGTTCCTGAGAGCTGCTCGCGGAACCAGCGTGTTCGTGAAGATCGTGGTGACTCCCGGAACCCTGGAAAGTGATGTGGCAACTGCAGCCCGCGCCGTTGCGGGCGTCGATCGAACCATTCCGCTGGTTCTTCAGCCGGTGACGCCGGCGCGGGAGATTGCCGGTGCGCCCCGTCCGGAACAGATGAGGACCTTCGAGTCCATTGCGACGAAGTATCTTGAGAATGTTCGTGTGATCCCGCAGGTTCATCGCATTCTCGGGGAGAGATAGCCCGGTCTGCATCATGAACAGAACAGTGTGTCAATCGATCCTCGTCTTCATGCTTCTCCTTTTTGTTGTGCCGGAGGGATTCGCCGGGGTACTCTCTGACGGCGGGCGGCCCGGCGAGATCGCTCTTGCATTCCGCGAGGTCGTTGAGCGGGGGACATTGGGAGAGGGGCTGAAATGCGGCAGTGACGCGGGAGTGGGGAGCGGGTGCGGTGCGGATGCGTGGCTCGCCCGGGACAAAGCCAGGCATGCGGGGTATTCTTTCATAGGGACGTTGGCTGCTGCCTCAGTTCTGGGTTCTTTGGGAATGGTGGAGGCCGACTGTGCGCCATGGGGGGCGGCATCTGTTTTCAGCCTGGGGTTGTTCAAGGAAGCCGCTATGGACTGGGGAGAGATGGGATCGAGGGCCTCGTGGCGGGATGGGGTGGCCGATCTGGCGGGGGTGCTGGCCGCGTGGCTCATCACGCGGGGTGACTGAGACAGAAGGACAGCGCTGCGGTATCTGGGGCCGTGGTGTTCGGTTTTCAAACGGGAGGTTGTTCTGATGAAAGGGTGTGTCGGGATCGTCCCTCTGATTCTGTGCCTGGCGGTGGGCACCGCCTGGTGTGACAAGAGGGAAGTGGCCATCACCGTCTACAACAATGACCTCGGGCTCGTGAAGGATGTCCGCGAGATGGACATTGACAAGGGGATCTCAGAGATTTCGTTCACGGAGGTTGCGTCGCGGATTGACCCTACCTCGGTTCATCTGTCCATCGAGGGGGACGCTGCGGCGATTCTCGAGCAGAACTACGAATATGATCTGATCTCGACTTCGAAGCTCCTGGAGAAGGCCCTCGAAGGGCGAATCGAGGTCTACACCAAGGAGGACCAGTTCTTTGACGGAGTCCTCCTGGCTGCTGACGCGCAGCATCTTGTGCTGAGGAGAGAGGACGGCGGAATCAACATGGTCGGCCGTGAGCAGGTTGTTCACGTGGCGCTGCCGGACCTGATTGAGGGACTCGTGACGCGGCCTACCCTAAAGTGGCTGCTGAGCGGGAACAAATCGGGAAAACGTTCCGTCGAAGTGGCCTACCTCACGACCGGGATCCAGTGGCACGCGGAGTACATCGGTGTGGTGGACGACGCGGACCGGAACCTGGATTTCTCCGGGTGGGTCTCTGTCGACAACAGGTCCGGGACGACGTATCCGGACGCGGAACTGAAACTGGTTGCGGGGGATGTCCGCCGCGTGCAACCCAAGCGGCCCGTCCCGAAGTTCGACAGGACCATGGCGGAAGCTGGGGTGCTGGAGGCCGGGTTCGCGGAAGAGGCTTTCTTCGAGTATCACCTGTATACTCTCCCGAGGCCGACCACCATCCGGGACCGGCAGATCAAGCAGATCACGCTGTTCCCGGCGACAAGGACCGCGGTCACCAAGCAGTTCAGGTACGATGGCGCCCGCCATCCCAGGGATGTCCGCGTGATCCTGGAAATGAAAAACGACAAGGAATCGGGTCTCGGGATGCCCCTCCCGGCGGGCACCGTCCGGATGTACAAGCGCGACCTCAGCGGCAGCCTCCAGTTTATCGGCGAAGATCGCATTGACCACACACCCAGGAACGAGGAAATAGATCTCTACATAGGGAATGCCTTCGACGTTGTGGGCGAACGGAGAGTTGTGGAGAGTCGCAGGATCACCGATCGAGTCCGCGAGGAGACCTACGAGATCCTGCTCCGCAATCACAAGGAGGAGGCCGTTGACATCATCGTTGTGGAACACTTCCGGCGCGATTGGAGGATTCTGGATTCCAGCCATGACTATGAGAAGAAGGATGCCTACACGGTGGAGTTCCCGATTCGGGTCGAGGCCGACGAGGAAGTCAAGGTCACCTGCAGAGTGAGATTCGGGAGAGGTTAGTTTCCATGGAAACGCCCGGGCAGTTCCTCAGGGAACAGAGGGAAGAAAGAGGCAAGAGCCTGGAGGAGATCGCGGCGCAAATCAACCTCCGCACCGATGTCCTCAGGAACCTGGAGGCCGATCTCTTTAACTTCGCCCCCGCGCCCGTGTATGTCGTAGGAGCACTGACCGCCTACGCGCGGGCGTTGGGAGTTGATCCGAGCGAGGTGCTGGATCGGTACCACGGGATGCTGGACCCGCAGCCGAGCGAGCCTCCGAAAGAGCCCGAGCCTCCCCATCGAGGGTTCCCGATCGGGCGAAACGGTATCATCGGGGCCGCGGTGCTGGTGGTCCTCATTGTTCTGGTTGTGTTACTGGGGCGGAGGAATCCCACTTTCCGGGAAGAAGCAGCGATGCGTGAGGCAGTTCCGGAGGAAGCGATAGAGATACCGGCGATCGCTCCGCCGGTGGTCGAGACGGCGCCGGAGCGCGTGGTTTTGCAGATGAGCGTTCACGAGAGCACGTGGGTTGGCTTGGAGATGGATGGGGAGAAGCGGTACTCGGCGCTTCTGGCTCCGGGAGCCTGGCGGCGGTGGGAAGCCGATAGCACTTTCTCCATCACGATCGGGAACGCCGGCGGGGTGGATCTGACACTGGACGGCGAGACTGTGGACCTGCCGAGACAGCGGGGCCGCGTTGTTATGCTGGACTTGCCGGAGAGGGACGGCAATGATCGGGCCGGCGGCAGACAGCGGCGACCAGCGGCCCCGGACACGACTGGTGCCAGAGACCTCTAGCCTGCATTTCTCACCAGTTTTCTGCTACGGTACCGGCTACGGTACCGGCCCACGGTTTCTACGGTAAGAAGCAGAGGTCCTGAGCGGTGGAATTCCAGCTGACGGCACCCTATCCTCCCGCCGGCGATCAGCCCAAGGCCGTGGAAGCGCTGGTCGAGGGAGTCAGGGCCGATCTCCGCTACCAGATGCTTCTGGGGGTCACGGGCTCCGGCAAGACCTTCACGATGGCCAACGTCATACGGGCTGTCGGCAAACCCACCTTGATCATTTCTCACAACAAGACGCTGGCCGCGCAGCTGTACGGGGAGTTCCGTGGCTATTTCGCGAGCAATGCTGTTGAGTACTTCGTCAGCTACTACGATTACTACCAGCCCGAGGCCTACCTGCCTGCGACAGACACCTACATTGACAAGGATGCCTCAATCAACGAGGACCTGGAGCGGCTCCGGCTCCGGACGACGGCCTCTATCCTTGAGCGGCGCGACGTTGTGATCATCAGCTCGGTATCCTGTATCTATGGTCTGGGTTCGCCGGAGGACTTCAAGAACCTGATGCTTCTCATCTCCAGGGGTGAACGTTGGCGGCGAGACACCTTGCTGCACCGGTTGGTGAATCTGCAGTATCTGCGAAACGACGTGTCCTTCGAGGCGAATACCTTTCGGGTGCGGGGCGATACCATCGAGATCCGGCTGGGCTACAACGAGGCTGCCTGTCGCATCGAGCTGTTCGGCGACGAGGTGGAGCGGCTCTCCAGCATCGATCCGTTGACGGGGAAAGTCCACGAGGTCATGGACCGGTTGGCCATCTATCCCGCCAAGCACTTCGTCACTCCCCCGGAGAGACTCAAACAGGCCGTGGTCACGATCCGCGAGGAGCTGATGGAGAGGCTGGTCGAGCTGCGGTCCGAGAACAAAGAGCTGGAAGCCCGGCGGCTTGAGTCCCGAACCCGGTATGATCTGGAGATGCTGCAGGAAGTCGGCTATTGCCGGGGGATCGAGAATTACTCGCGCCACTTGAGCGGGCGGGCTCCCGGTGAGCCTCCCTGGACACTGATTGACTACATGGGCGACGATTTCCTGACCATCATCGATGAGTCGCATGTGTCCCTGCCTCAGATCCGGGGGATGCACGCGGGGGACCACTCCCGGAAATTGACTCTGGTCGAGCACGGATTCCGGTTGCCGTCAGCTCTGGACAACCGGCCGCTCCGTATCGACGAGTTCATGGAGAAGGTGGGACAGATAGTCTTCGTCTCCGCCACTCCGGGCGACTACGAACTGGAAGCGACCAAAGGTGTTGTGGTGGAGCAGATTATCCGCCCGACAGGGCTGGTGGACCCGGAGGTCATCGTCAGGCCTGCCCGGGGACAGGTGGACGATCTTCTTCACGAGGTGCGTGAACGCGTTGGGCGCAACGAACGTGTGCTCGTGACCACGCTGACGAAAAAAATGGCGGAGGATCTCAGCGAGTATTTTGCCGGGATGGGTGTCCGCGTGCGCTATCTGCATTCCGACATCGATACCATCGAGCGCATCGCGATCCTGAGAGGACTTCGTCTGGCCGAGTTCGACGTTCTGGTGGGAATCAACCTGTTGAGGGAAGGGCTGGATCTGCCGGAGGTGTCGCTGGTGGCCATCCTCGATGCGGACAAGGAGGGCTTCCTGCGCTCGGACAAATCGATCATCCAGACCGCCGGGCGGGCGGCGAGAAACGTGGCGGGGTTGGTGCTCCTCTACGCCGACAGCGTCACGGGTTCCATGGCGAGGGCTCTGGAGGAGACCACACGCCGCCGGACCATCCAACTGGATTACAACAGGAAGCACAACCTCACGCCTGTCTCCATCATCAAGTCTGTCGATGAAGTGCTGAGGGCCACGGCCGTTGCGGACTCAGGGAGAGGAACAGGGCCCGAAGAGGTCCATGTGGATCCCTCCGGGCTTTCGAGGGAGGAACTGATCCGCCGGTTGTGGAGCGAGATGAACGATGCCGCGGAAGCGATGGAGTTCGAAAAGGCGGCTTCTCTTCGCGACCGTCTGTTCGAACTGGAAGTGCAACTTCCCGAACGCCGGTCCGGCGGAAGGAGGAAACACAGATGAATCCGGGCGCGAGACTCGACCCGGCCGTGATCGAGGCCGCTGTCAACCTGGCTCTCGAGGAGGACAGCGCGTACGAGGACGTGACAACACAATCCATCTTCGACAGGGATGACACTCTCTCGGGGATAATCGTGGCCAAGGCGCCGGGAGTTCTGGCCGGCCTCCCGGTAGCTGGAGCCGTCTTCCGCCGCCTGGACGACGGTTTCTCCTTCAAGGAGGAGTTGGGGGATGGCGAGCGCGTGAGCCGGGGAAGTGTGGTTGCCCGTTGCCGGGGGCGAGCTTGGGCGGTCCTTTCCGGGGAGCGGGTGGCGCTCAATTTCCTCCAACGGCTTTCGGGGATTGCTACCATGACGGCCCGCTATGTAGAGGCCGCGGGGGACTCCGGAACTTGCATCCTGGATACGAGGAAGACGACACCGGGTCTGCGGGCCATGGAGAAATATGGCGTGCTGGTTGGAGGGGGAAGAAACCATCGTTTCTCACTGGAGGACATGGTCCTCATCAAGGATAATCACATTGAGGCCTCGGGGTCCATTCGCAGTGTCGTGGAGAGGGTCCGATGCCGCTCCACCGGCCGGGCAATTGAGGTGGAAGTGCAGAACCTTCAGCAGCTGGAGGAAGTGCTGCCCCTGGATGTCGATCGCGTGATGTTGGACAACTTCCATCTGGACGGGATGAAGCGAGCGATGGAGATCATCGGGAACTACGATGGGCGGCGCCCGGAAGTGGAGATTTCCGGGGGAGTGACCTTGGAGACAGTGGGGTCCTTCGCACGGGTCGGGGCCGATTTCATCTCAGTGGGAGCGCTCACCCACTCGGCGATTGCCCTGGACATTAGCATGGAGATCACAAGTTGCTGAAACCCCTGGACGCTGAGCGGGTACGGTCGCTGCTTCCACAAGGTTTCCTCGCGGACGCGCGGGTTTTCGGGGTAGTTGGCTCCACTAATGATCTGGCGAGGCGCCTGGCGAGACAACGGTCCGGGCGGAGCCTCCTGGTGCTGGCCGAGGCACAAACGGCGGGAAGGGGGCGGCGGAATCGCCGCTGGTTCTCTCCACCGGGGGTCGGACTGTGGTTCTCCCTCGTCCTGTGGCCCAAACTGCATCCGGCTGAAATCTCTCCCCTCGGTCTTCTGGCGTCGGTCGCCGTGGCGTCGGCCCTGTGCGAGGATCTGGAACTGGAGGCCAAGGTCAAGTGGCCCAACGATGTGTGGGTCGGGGGCCGGAAGGTCTGCGGAATCCTCTCGGAGTTGGAGGAAGTCCGCGGGAGGCAATGCGCCATCCTGGGGATCGGCATCAACGTCAATCAACAGGAAGCGGATTTCCCGGAGGACCTGCGGGGCGCCGCGGCGTCGCTCCGGATGCTCGTTGGATCAATCGTGGAAAGGGATTCGATCCTCAGAACCGTGCTGCATGGGCTGGCTGCGCGGTACGCGTGCTTCGATGAAAGTGGATTTGCACCCTTCCGGGAAGAGTGGGAGGCATTGTCTTTGATGACAGGCCGTGTGGTTCGTGTGGAGAGTGGAGCGAATTCCGTAGAGGGAGTGGCCCTGGGGCTGACGGAGGCGGGGGCTCTGAGGGTATCTGTTTCCGAGGATTGCGAACACGAGGTGGTCGCGGGGGATGTTCGAATTGTCGACGATGACTCTGACCATTGATGTGGGCAACACCGAAACGCACATCGGACTGTTTCGCGAGGATGTGCTGGAGAAGGACTGGCGGCTGGCGACCCATCCGATTCGCACGTCGGACGAGTTCGCTCGGGAGCTGGCTGGTTTCCTGGACAGCGAGGGTGTGGCGTGGAAGGACCTCGCGGGCGTTGTCCTGGGTTCGGTTGTGCCCGCCGCAACGTCAGTGGTGGAGGAAACGGCCAGACTGCGCCTCAGGAAGGAGCCCGTGACAGTCCATGCCGGACTCGGGATGCCCATCGAGATCTGCACCCGGGATCCGCATCAGGTGGGGGCGGACCGGATTGCCAACGCCGTGGCCGGATGTCTCTGGCGCGAGCCCCCCGTGATCGTCGTAGACCTGGGGACGGCAACAACCCTGGATGTCATTGCCTCAGGTGCGCGGTATATCGGGGGTGTTATCTGTCCGGGTGTGGTTGCCTCGGTGGAGGAGCTGGTGAAGAGAACGGCAAAGCTCCCGAGCGTTGAGATGCGGGAGCCCGAGCGGGTTATCGGTAGAGACACAGAGGAATGCATGCGGTCGGGTATCATCTACGGGACCGCGTCGCAGATCGATGGGCTCATCAGCCGGGTACGGGATGAACTCGGGTCCAGCTGCCCGGCGATTGTGACCGGCGGATGGGCGCCCACGATTGCTCCCTTCTGCGCGAATGTGGAAGAGGTGGACCGGCACCTGACGCTCAAGGGTCTGAAAGTACTGTATGATCTCAACTGCTAGCTTGGGTTCCTCGCGCTACACAGAACAGCGGCGAAAACAGGCAAAAAACAGAGATTGCAAGAGCATCTGTCATGAGACACGCCCCAATGTCGGCCCAGCCTCCTTGTCTCTGCGCTCTCGTCCTGGATAGAGCTTGCAGTTCTTGCTGAACTTGCATATATTGTCTTGACGATGACGCTTGGAATGTGCTAGCACTCCTCGCATGGGAGTGCTGGTGAGTATTTCGGGTGAATGTGGGCTGTCTTCTGGAGGGAGGAACTGAGGTGAATATCAAGCCGTTGCAGGATCGCGTACTGGTGAAGCCACTCAAGGAGAAAGAAGTGAAGAAGGGCGGGATCATCATCCCGGATACGGCCAAGGAGAAGCCGCAGGAGGGAACGGTGGCGGCGGTAGGTCCGGGCAGGATCCTGGAGTCCGGCACGCGGGTTGACCTGGAAGTCAAGAAGGGCGACCGGGTTCTCTACGGGAAGTACTCGGGGACGGAAGTGAAAGTCGACAACCAGGAATACCTGATCCTCCGTGAGGCGGACATCCTTGCGATTGTCTAGGTCCCATCGTGAGGCGGACATCCTGGTCATTAATGTAGTGAAAGGAGAAGGTAAGAAATGGCAAAGCAGATCGAATTTGAATCCGCGGCTCGGGAGAGCCTGAAGAAGGGCGTCGACAAGCTGGCGAATGCGGTCAAGGTGACGCTGGGTCCCCGCGGGCGCAACGTCATCCTCGACAAGAAATTCGGATCACCCACCATCACCAATGATGGTGTGACCATCGCCAAGGAAATCGAGCTGGATGATCCGTACGAGAACATGGGCGCCCAGATGGTCAAGGAAGTGGCCACCAAGACGCAGGACGTGGCGGGCGACGGAACCACCACGGCGACCGTTCTGGCCCAGTCCATGATCCATCAGGGAATCCGGAACGTCACAGCGGGCTCCAATCCCATATTCATCAAGCGGGGTATGGAGAAGGCCGTTGGGGCGGCGGTCGAGGCAGTCAAGCGCCAGAGCAAACAGATCCGGGGACGGGACGAGATTGCCCAGGTGGCGACCATCTCGGCCAACAACGACAACGAGATCGGTGAGCTGATCGCCGATGCGATGGAGAAGGTGGGCAAGGACGGCGTCATCACGGTCGAGGAAGCCAAATCGACTGATACCACCCTGGATGTTGTCGAGGGGATGCAGTTCGACCGCGGCTATCTTTCGCCTTATTTTGTCACCAATCCCGACAACATGGAAGCGGTGGTCGAGGACGGCCTGATTCTGATCTACGATAAAAAGATCAGCAACATGAAAGATCTTCTTCCGGTGCTGGAGAAAGTCGCCCAGATGGGCAAACCGCTTTTAGTAATCGCCGAGGATATCGAGGGCGAGGCGTTGGCTACATTGGTAGTCAACAAACTTCGCGGCACTTTGAAGATCTGCGCAGTCAAATCTCCCGGTTTTGGCGATCGTCGTAAGGCGATGCTCGAGGATATCGCCACCTTAACCGGCGGCAAGGTTATCTCCGAGGAACTCGGATTCAAGCTCGAGAATACGGTTATTACCGATCTGGGGTCCGCCAAGAAAATCAACATTGACAAGGACAACACAACCATAGTCGAGGGCGGCGGCAAGACCGAGGATATCAAGGCTCGTATCGGCCAGATCAAAAGGCAGATCGAGGATACCACCTCCGATTACGATAGTGAAAAATTACAGGAACGTCTGGCCAAGCTGGCCGGCGGTGTGGCTGTGATCAACGTAGGCGCCGCGACCGAGACCGAGATGAAAGAGA
>JAGLYR010000009.1 GCA_023132135.1 Candidatus Eiseniibacteriota bacterium
GTCTATTCTCTATTGTCTATTTTCCTGTCCTCCTGGGCTTCATAAACGCCAAATGCCCAACGGCCCCATCGTACTCGTAGTTCTCCATGATCCAGTCATAGATGTTCCGCGCGTAGATCTGGAATCGTCTTTCCCGCTTGCCGTCGATGGCAATGTCTGTGAACAGGATCACCTTCGTGTCTGCCTCCATCACATCCTGAATGAAGTTGCGTTCCTCCTGTGCACTTCCCAGGGAACGCCGGAGATGGATGTAGCGGGTCGGGTTCTTGCGATCGAAAAGGAAGTACACCATCTGGAATCCCGGGACGCTCAGAATGCTGTCTCCCGGGAGCGTATTCTCATCGAGATACCGGCCAACCATCTCGAGGTGCCGTGCGCGCCATTCGTTGACGATGAGGGGGGCGCGCTCGAGGGGAAGCCGGGTCGTCTTGTCCCGCCGCACCAGCGCGGAGCCGGTGTATTCGACGGAGCGGGCGTAGAGTCCCTCCTTCCGCAGAGCGTAGAAGGAGTTCACATCGGTCAGTTGACCACAAACCCAGTAGACGGGTCCGCAGACTACCAGCGGGAGGAAGACCACGAGAACGATACCGAGAATCCATCGGCCGGCCGCCGCTCGCAGTCTCGACTGCAATGCCGAGAAGAGCGTGTACAGCAGCACCGCTGTCAGCAAATAGGCTGGTTGCAGGCTCTGGTAGAGGTGGGGCAAGTCGGATCGCCAGACGCTCTGGTTAAAACAGCCCACCGCGAGAACAAGAGCACCCAGGAGGAAGAGATCCCCCCGCCCGGCCGTTCTACGAAAGACGCGGACAATGAGGACCGCGCCGGTAAGAGCGAATGCCACAGGAGCGAGATAGAACAGCAGCTTCAGAAAGATGGTGGCCGGCCCATGGGCCCGCGCATAGTCGGTGGCCGGCCAGAGTGTGGGGAAGGGTAGCTGGTTTGTCCGGTTGTCTCTCATCCCTTCCACCAGAGTGCTGCGGACCATGGAGCCCAGGCCGCCGGCGGCATGGAAGGCGATGACAACGGGTCCGATAACCAGGAGAAGCCCGATCCCGTACGCGATCATCTGTCGCAGGAAGGACCGGCCTTCCCGGCGGTCCGCTCCGCCCAGAGCCCTGACGATCCCGATGGCCAGAATCCCAATGGCTGCAAAACCAGCCACGTCCTGCCGGAACAGAGCCATCAACCCGGTCAGCAGGCCGGCCAGAACGTGAGATCGAACACCGGGACGCTCCACCAGCAGGACCATTCCCGCGAGAAGGAGGTAGGCGGAAAAGGAGAACAGTGTCTTGTGCCAGGGTCCCGGAAGCAGAGTAACCAGGACAGCCAGCATGAGAGCGAAAGGACGCGAGGTCAGCTTACAGCCGACCCAGTAGGCCAGACCGGCTTTGACCGCAAGCAAGACGGCCCACGTTGCCCGGACAACCAGGAGGTTTTTCCCGAAGATCGAGAAGAGCAGAGCAAAAAGGTAGAACCTGCCGGGGGCGTACGTGTGGTGGAAGTCGCGGTAGATCACCTGCCCATCCATCACGCGCATGACTCCCTCGACCAGGTATCCCTCGTCCTCCATGTAACCGAAGCGGTAGTAGGAGAGGAAGTATGCAAGGCCGGCAATTGCCGCCCCGACGGCAATGAGAACGTCTGTCCGGGTTACGCGCTTCAATGTCACGAATCCGTTCCTCGCCCTCTCACCATTTCACCCTTTCGCCTGCCGGGCAGAGCCAGCCCCACAATTCCCAAACCCAGGGCAACCAGACTCACGGTCGCACCCACGCGGAAGGTCATTGGCTTGTACCTGAATCGTACCTCGTGACGACCGGCGGGAACGTAGACGGCTCTCAGCGCGTGGTTCGCACGCCGGATTGCAGCCGGCTCGCCGTCCACCCACGCTCTCCACCCGGGATAGTAGGTCTCCGCCAGAACCAGCCAGCAGTTCCGGCCGGCCCGCGTTTCCACAACGACCTCCCCTGTGCGGTAGCTCACGATCCTGGCGGCTCCGGGGGATTGCTCCTGAGCCTCCGTTGCCGCCCCCGTCTCGGGAAGAGGGTCACCATCCGGCGCGGTCAGGTATACCACCCTGGAGGGGTCGAACTCCGGTGAAGCCAGTTGATCGAGA
Organism: Candidatus Eiseniibacteriota bacterium; assembly: GCA_023132135.1. Lineage (GTDB taxonomy): Bacteria > Arandabacterota > Arandabacteria > JAGLYR01 > JAGLYR01 > JAGLYR01. Next base: position 2,117 of record JAGLYR010000009.1, read on the forward strand.
AGTTCCCTCTTGTCGTGAACGATCTCGGCGCGCGGGACCAGAAATGCGCGCGGCATGGCGTCTGCATTGGGAAAGGCCGCTACTGTAGGATCGCCGCCCCCGCGTTTCTCCAGCATGAGAAAATAATCTACCGAGAGCATGTCCACAATGGGCGATTCCATCGCCTCGGGCCGCGTGAGGCTGGTGATCCGGCGCTTGCGGACAATGCCGGGCTGCACCCGCTCCATGATCTCCATGTAGTAGTCGAGAGTCAGGGCGTTGTATCCCTGGGCATCGGAAATCCCGTAGACTCCCGCCGTGTTGGGAAACAGGACGTCCCCGCGGGCGCGCAGGATGCGCGCCGGCTCGGGGGATTGCTGGAGCCGGTCGGTCGTTGCGGTTGGAGGAAACGCATCCTCGTAGGGCCGTGTGATGTTGAAGCGGTACCCGAACGGGAGAAGGTCGATGAGAAGGAGGAAGAGCACGCTTGCCCGGAAGGCGTTGACCGGCAGGCGATCCCAGAGCCTGAGCCCGATGGCCGCCCCGCCCAGAGCTAGTAGAATCCCTGCTCGGATCATGCCACCTCGCACATCTTCCCAGCCGGAGAGGGGGCGGAAGTGGCCTTGCGTAATCATGCCATACAGTCGGCTGGGATCCGTGTTCACCACGAGGAAGGCCGACCAGAACAGTATCACCAGAGCTGTTATGGGAAGGAGGATTCGTTTTCGGGGCATTTCCGTCTCCCGCCCGCGCAGTTCGAGGCCGGCGATTCCCCAAGCGGCCAGGACTCCCATGGAGAACATGTAGAGAAAGATAATCCGGTCGATCCGGGAGAAGTTGAATCCGGGAAACTGGTAGGCGATCCGGAACAGCGGTGTTCCGAAGACGATGAGCAGAGTCGCGACGGCTGTGCTTGCGAAAAAGAGAATTCCCCTCCGGCGTGTGAAGAGTCCGGCCCAGGCCAGGAGCAGCGGCAGAATGCCGACGTAACCGGTCGTGCTCACGTAATTCTGAGAGAAGTGCCCGTCGGCCCGGTGCAGAAACGTGCTCCACACGGTCCCGTCCAGGGGATTGCCGAGGAAGTCCGGCGCCAGGTACTTGATGAGACTGGCTGGATGATGGGCGCTGCTTAGAATGCTCTCGTAGGGCAGGAAGCGCCGGGTACAGAACCGGATGAATTCGCAGGTGGGCAGAATCTGGACCAGGGCAATGCATCCCGAGAGGACCGCGGCGCCAAGGACCCAGAGCAAGGTTCTCCACGATTTCCCTCCGAGCCCGTCTCCGCTCCATGCTCGATAGACGGCGTACAGAACCATTATGTAGCTTCCGTGGAAGGCAATCTGGGGAAATCCCGCAAGAACCATGGCCCCGTGGCAGAGCCCCAGCAAGATGGCCCGCCGCAGTCCGGGTTTCTGGAACAGTCGTTCGGCGCGCCACAGGAGCCCCGGGACCCACGCGGCCGTGGCCACGAATGTCGGGTGTCCCACGCGCGTGACCAGAAACCCGCAGAACATGAGGATGACGGCCCCCGAGAAGGAGGCGAACATGGGCAAATCGCGGGATCTCAGGAACAGAAACATGAAGACCCCGGCCAGGAGAAAATGGATGAAGAGGTAATATCCCATGGCCCGGAGCGGATCGGCCAGGTAGAGGAGCAGGTTCACCGGGTAAAACACGGCGGACTGGAAATTGGCCAGGAAAGGGGTGCCGCAGAAGTCGTAGGGATTCCAGAGCGGGATTTCGCCCGACCGTATTGTTTGAGTGGCGAACGCGCGCCTCGGGAAGTAGGACTGCACGCAATCCGGGTTCATCGATGCGCGGCCGATCTGCTCCTCGGTCGCCTGCGTTTTCCAGGGATACTCGTGGAAGAGGTTATACGTAATCGACACCTCTCCCGTGAAGAAGATCTTCCAGAAGAAGATGGTCGCGAGAATCAGAAGCGCGAGCAGGGCGAGGATAGTAGGGGCGACCCGGTGGGTCGCCCTCTTTTCCCCTCCTTGCACGTAGCACGTAGCACGTAGCACGTCTTTGATGCCCTTTTCCTTGCACGAAGCACGGGGCACGGAGCACGTAGCACTGCTACTGTATGTACCCCAGACTCCTCAGATTCTCCAACGTCTGCGGATCGAGCTGCGGCTCGGCGGCCTCGCCTCCCCCGATGGTTTCTGTCCACCGGAGGTAGTATTTCTCCATGGCCTCGGCGAGATCGGGTTCGTCATCTGTTCGGTTTCGCTCCTCGGCCGGATCCTCGTCAAGATTGTAGAGCTCCCGGACAAACGGTCCGTCTTCGGTTTCGTGCAGGATGAGTTTCCACGTTTCCGTTCTCAGTCCGATGACCGGCAACGATTTCGCTTTTGGAGGGTAGCTCAGACATGCGGCAATCTGCACGCTGCACAGCTCATCCCCGTGAACCAGAGGCGCCAGATCCTTGCCTTCCAGGGGAACATCCGTCTTGATGCCCAAGGCCCGGAGGACGGTCGGCATGATGTCGATGGATTGCACAAGACCGGGCACGACGCCCGGTTCCCACTCGGGATCGCGCATGATGAGAGGCACACGCATCGAGGGTTCGTAAAGCATGATGTCATGACCGAAGTACCGGTCGTGCTCGTACAAGACTTCGCCGTGATCGGACGTGAACACGATCAGGGTGTTGTCGTACATTCCCAGTCTTCGCATCTCGTCGATGAGCAGGCCGACCTGGCTGTCGGAGAACGCAACCTCCGCGTCGTAGAGCTCTCGCAGCTGCAAAACGTCCTGGGGCGGAATGTCCAGCGTTCCACGCCACACCTTCAGCAAATCCGGGGCCTTCCACTTTTCCCCGATGGTCGATCCGCCGGCAAAACGCCGGGAGAACTGCGCGGGAGGATCATATGGCTTGTGGGGATGAAACCAGTGGACCCAGAGAAAGAAGGGTTCTTTCCCGTGCCCGCGGAGCCAGTCAAGTACCGCCTCGGTGGTGGGATCGCGCGAGGAGCGTTTCAGCGCCGTGCGGCGGTCCATGGGCAACTCGTGAACCTGCCAGTAGGTGTCGAATCCCTTGGCCAGGCCGAATTTCCTGTCCAGCACATGATTGCTGACAAAGGCTGCCGTTGCCATTCCCTGAGCATTCAGGATCTGCGCGAGCGTGGGAATATCCTCATCCAGGGGATAGGCGTGACCGAGACTCCCGTGGGATATCGTGTACCTGGAGGTGAAGATGGAGCAATGGGAGGGAAGGGTGAGGGGCGCCTGGCAACAGGTCTTCTCGAATCGAACGGCGGATTCCGCCAGGCGATCGATGTTGGGCGTGAGCGGCCTGTCGTACCCGTAGCAACCCAACCGGTCGGCTCGCAGTGTGTCCACGGTGATTATGAGAACATTGAGGGGCGGTCCTTTGCCGCGCCCGCAATGGAGAACCAGGGATCCTGCGCCCAACATGACACCAAGGGCAATCCATCCGACCCAACGACGCGAGTGTCGATGCATCGCAACTCCTTCTGACATCGTCCGATTCGGCCGGAAGCTACCACAGGGTATCTCCGGATGTCAACCAGCACTAGCCTGCGTTTCTCACCAGTTTTCTGCTACGGTACC
>JAGLYR010000090.1 GCA_023132135.1 Candidatus Eiseniibacteriota bacterium
AGTTCCCTTCACTGCCGTCATCGTGACCCAGTAGGGTTCGATATGCGTAGTGTCGTTTTCCACGTCTGCAGCGCGCACGTAGGCCAGGCGGGCCATGTCGATGCCGTCCGCATCCTCGATGTCGACTGTGATCTGGAGATCCGTAGCCGCAGTAGCGGTCAGAACCGGATCGTGGGTGATCGTGGGCGCCTGTCCGCCACTCTCGCTCGTCACGCGAACGTAGAAGGGCGGCGCGGGCGGCTTCGGGCACTCAGTTTCATTGCCCTCAGGGTCCTCGGCCTCAATCCAGTAGACGAGCCCCGGCGGCAGGACATCTTCCGCAGGGATGTACGCCCGGTAGATAAGGGTACCTGTCGCCTCCTCCTCGATGGGAGTCATCACGAGTTCCTTCTCCTCGAAGTTCCCGCGTCGATCCTCGTACAGGAGGAAGACGGCGAAATTGTCGGAGTCGGCGTCCCTGACCTCCGCGTCGATCTTGATCCGGTTGCCGGTGGTGACCTCGGCTGATGGCTGGTGGAATACCTCGGGCGGTTCTCCCCACTCACCGAAGCATCCGACTTCGAGGAAGTGGGAGAACATCGGCGGTTCGGGACTCAGTCCAATGTTCGCGTTGCTGCCCACGGCAAGGATGCGGTACTCGAGACCCGGCCGGTGGATGATGTCGCCCGGCAGCACGCAACCATAGGAGCCGTTGCCGTAGTCGTTGAGATTGACACGCGTTGGCGTCTGGTTCATGGATCCGTGAGGCAGGTACTGCAGGTAGACCTCCTGGATCACATCCGTGCCGGACACTTGGGCCAGGAAGGTGACGGGCTGGTTCTCGGGCGCCTCCATAGGTGGCCGGTGCATCACGATCGGTGCTTCCCCGGTACCGGAGGATACCGCGATGTAGAAGGGTGGACTCGGAGGCGTCGGGTTGAGAGTTGTGTTGGCGTCGCCGTCCTTGGCTTCGACAGCATAGCTGAACCCGGGAGCGGTGACAATCTCGGCGGGAATCGTGCCGATGAAGACCGATGGATCGCTCGCGCTGGGCTGCATCGGCTTGTGGATGGGTGGCGAGAAGTCATCCATCGCCTTGCAGCTCAGGAATGCCATCAGGCCACCGGTGGTATCGGGGTCTGTAACAGTGGCCTGGACTTCGAGCGGTACACCCGCCACGACGGCGCTCTCGTCGACAGCGAACATCGAAACCCTTGGCGGAATTCCGCCCTCGGTGCCGAGTGTTGGCACCACGTATGGCTGAGTGGCGTTCCTGGGCGAGGTCGCGATCATGTAGTCCGTATCTTCCGCCTCGATGAAGTAGGCGAACCCCGGCGGGGCTATGAGGTGAGCAGGAATTGTTGTCTCGTACTCATCCCCGATTGCACGCGCCATTGGGAATTCCGCGTGTTGCCCGTCCGGACGGAAGGCGTGCACGTGCGCTCCAATGACGCCAATGTCGTCGTTGATGCGGGCGCGGATGTGAACGGGCTGTCCGGATACGGAGCTGGTCACCACCGAGTGGGTGATGGTCGGTGCCTGTGAGACGCCCCGGACTTCGACCCAATAGGGTGGCTCATGGGGCCTCGGATTGTGGGCCGGACGATTGCTCGCGTCCTTCGCGACGATGCGATATTCAAATCCGGGCGGTGAGAGGAAGTCGGGAGGAATCATAGCCTCGTACAGGGATCCGCTCTGGACCTGCTCGAGCAGGTCCATCGGGAAGTCGATGTCTCGGTTGGTCGTCGGGTGGTGGCATTTGACCCGGGCCTCGACGATCTCGGAGCCCTCCGACGATGTGTCCGCCGGGCTGATGACGGCGGCAATCCGGAGATCAGCCCCTGCGTGAGCGAATGGAATCGCGCGGTGCTCGATCGTAGGCGGGAGCCCGGTGACCCCTGAGGGGGCCACGTCGACCCAATAGGGTGGATAGCTCAGCAGCGGCTGTGCACCCATCATGCCAACGTTGTCGCCTGCGTGGATCCGGTACTCGAACCCCGGCGGGTAGACGGCAAAGGGCGGGATCGCGGCAACGTACGCGCCGCTCCCGTTTGCTTCGCTCCCCTGGTATTCCATCGGGAACCAGAAGGGGGGACGTCCCGGAGTTACGATCTCCAGGTCCACGTGGGTTATGACGTCATTGGAATCGCGGTCAGCCACGGTGGCCGTGACCTCGACTTCTACGCCTTCGCTCTGCGGCGACGGGACCTGCGAGTGAGTGACTGTGGGCGCCGAACCCACGGCAGCACCGAAACCGACATCAATCCAGTACGGCTCGTACTGCAGTTTCGGGTTGGCGTCCTCATTGCCGTCGCGGTCCCACGCTATGACTCTGTAGGCGAAGCCCGGAGGCATTGCCATGCCGGGGGGCAGTATGAACTCGTACTTGTCCGGTTCGGCGGGGCCGGCGGGGAACATGTCGATGTCGCAACGCATGGCCGGCGAATCGAACTCGACGAACACGCGGTCCGGCGGGACAGATCCTCCGGCGGCATTGAGGTCGGTGACCGTTGCTTCGAAGCGGATGTCGGTCCACTGGGGCTGTGGAGAGGTCAGCTTCATGTGGGTTATCTGCGGAGCGTTGGCTGCACCACCGCCTGCCTGGACGTCAATCCAGTACGGGGTGAGGTGCGGCGCCGGCATCATCGTGCCCATTCCGGATGTGTCCATGGCCTTCAGCCGGTAGCCGAAGCCGGGACGCTGGACCTCCATCCCATTGATGCGGGCATGGTAGTAGGTGACCGGCGCGCCCGTGGAATCCACCTGGGTGATGGACATCATCGGCAGATTCATGGGGGGTTTGTTGGGTCTGTGGATTTCGATCTCCACACCCCAGATGTCATCCAGGCTGTCGCGGTCTGTCACCGTGCACCTGACGTCTATTGGACTGTTGGACGTCTGGGGACTTGGAAGAACCGTATGGGTGATAATGGGCGGTTCTCCGCCTCCTCCGCCGGTTCCCTGCGATACGCCGACCCAGTAGGGTGGGTAGGACGGTCCCGGGTTCGATGCCATGTGGTAGGCATGATCCTCGGCCATGATCCGGTACTCGAAGCCGGGGAAGTCAACTGCCATGGGCCAGATGGCGCCCCTGTAGAGGCCGCCGCCCATGTCTGTCATCGGGATGCCGGTAGGCGGCATACCGGGCCTCGAAACCTCGATCCAGACTTCCCTGAGGTCGGTGTCCTCGTCGGTCACCGTTGCCTCGATCTCGACTTCCTGGCGCGGCGGCAAAGGCCCGCCGACGGGTGTGTGCATGATTTCCGGCTTCAGACCCTCGGCAGCGTACCATGAGACATCCACCCAGTAGGGCGGGTACTGGAATTCGGGGTTGGACTTGACGTGACCCTGGCCATCCATGGCTACCAGGCGGTAGTCAAACCCGGGGGCCATGACCTCATTGCCCGGGATCTCGCCGATGTAATCCCCGGTGGCCGGATCGAGCCACACGGGGAAGTGCATGGGCGGGCCGCCCCTGTAGACTTCGAGATGCACTTCTGTGATGAAATCGGTGCTGTCAGGATCTGTGACCCTTGCCGTGACCTGGATGTTCATACCCTGTGACTGGGGCGATGGAAT
>JAGLYR010000091.1 GCA_023132135.1 Candidatus Eiseniibacteriota bacterium
TCGATGGTTGCCCCGGTTCCTCCGAAGAAGAGGTCGGTATCCTCGTTGGAGGAATTCCCAAAGCGGACGCGCCACCGCACCGAACCAAGCAGATCTTCGATCAGTGTCCCGCAGGCACACGCCAGCTCCCCACTGTCCAGGGCCATGTGGAGAGAAGCGAAAGCTTCTGTGAGGTGAACAGCGGGACCGCTCATTCGGATTCATCTCTCATCTGAGAAAAGAGACTCCCGGCGTCCTCGATCTTCTCCCTCCACCGCTCGAGGGTCTCACTGTACTGCTCCTCAGAGACCCCCAGAATCTCCAGCATGCGGTGTTCCCTTTCGGGATCCTCATCCGGTTCTTCCAGGCCGATTCCCAGGCGGTGAGCCCCGGCATCGGCGAGCGAGACGAGAGTCACCTCCGTTGCATAGTCCGGCAGGGCGGTATTCCACCCATGATGGAAAGCGATACAGTGAGTCGTGAGGGGAGCCAGCTGCCACTTCTCCGCTATCGTTCTTCCCACGGCGGAGTGAGTGAACCCTGTGAGCTCGTCCTCCCACTGCTCCACTGCTCGCTGCTCAACCAGCCTCTCCGGCCCCCCACCTTCCCTCGCTGCCTGCGGGAGGATCTCCTCCAGAACGATCTTCCCGATGTCGTGCAGCAGGGCCCCGACGTGGACCGCATCCCGGGATTCGTCCGGCCAGGAAAGGCTCCCCGCCAGATCCCGGGCCAGCTCCGCCACCGCGTAGGAGTGCATCCAGAGCCCCCCCGGTGTCATCCCGTAGGACGTGGTCTCCCGGCCCAGGAACTTCAGCGTCGCGGCCGCCATGGCCAGACTCTTGACCGACAGATGTCCAAGCATGACCACGGCCTGCTGGACCGATGCGACCGGGACCTTGGGGCAGTAGAATGCGGAGTTCGCCAGCTTGAGGATACGGGCCGCCAGCACCGCGTCCTTTTCGATGCAGGTTCTGAGATCCGCCGCGGCGGAAGTCGCGCTGCTCGTCAATCCGATGAGTTCCGAGAGAACCGTCGGGAAGGGCGGGAGGCGATTGATGCGGGACTCAATCTCCGCCGCAATTCTCCGGCGGTGAACGTCGGTGGGCTCCCCAGGGGAACCGGGTTTGTCGCCGTCGTTCCCGGCCGCCCCACCAGTACCCCTACCTGCCCACATTACCTTTTGCGCCATGAGTCCTCCGAGAAACCGGCTCTATGCAGCAGTCTTCCTTTCCCATCGCTCTGTTGTAGCCTGGGTTATTCAGGCTAATACTCCAGCAGAATCTCCACGCGGCGATTGAAAACCCTATTCTCCTCGGTGTCGTTGGGAACCACGGGCCCGGACGATCCCATCCCAACGGCAACCATCCGGCGTCCCTCCAGACCGCTTTTCTCGAGGTAGCGGATCACTTCCGCAGCCCGGACAATGGAGAGATCCCAGTTGGATGGGTACACCGCCGTGCGGATGGGCAGGTTGCAGGTGTGGCCGACCACGCGAATCGCCCCAGGCCAATCCATCAGGAACTCCCCGATTTCACCCAGGATGGGAACGGCTTCCGGTTTCAACCTTGCATCGCCGCGCTCAAAGAGGACCAGACTGCCCAGGGTCAACGCGAAACCCGACTCACATACCTCGACCTCCACCATCCCCTCGGGACTGTCCCCCAGCATCTCTTCAAGGGCTTCCCGCAGTTCCTCGGCGCGCTTCTCCCGGTCGGCGCTTCCAGCAGCCATGAGCACACCCGGCCCTCCCGAGGAAATCATGCTCGTTCCCGACACCTCCGGGAGCATGGACAGCGCGCCTCTCACCGAGCCGATCGCCTTTCGAAACCGGGGACCCTCCATCTGCGCCATGGAAACCAGGATGACCATGAAACAGAAAAGCAGCAGCATCAGGGCGATGTACGTTGTTTCAAACGACTCGTCCGCCGGTAGCTTCTGCTGCTTCTTCTTCACTGGTTATCCCCGTCTATCCCTCGGTCCGATCGCTGAAAATCATCTGGATATCCACGCGACGGTTCCGCTTCCGGGACCCTGCATCCGCGTTGGGCACGAGCGGATGGTGTTCGCCGTAGGCCACGGCCGAGATCCTCGCATCCCCGATCCCCTCCTCTTCCAGCAGCCGGAGCACCTCGGATGCCCGGGCGCCCGAGAGTTCCCAGTTCGACGCAAAGCGCTCGGTACGAATGGGAAGATCGCACGTGTACCCTTCCACCACTATTTCAACCCTGCCCACCCGCGCCATTTTCGCCACCGGCTTGAGGAAATCTCGAATCCCGGGATTGAGGTCGGCCTCACCAATCTTAAAGGCAATGGGCTCCGTCAGGCGGAATACCAGGCCCCGGTCCGTCGGCTCGATATCGATCCGGCCTTTATAGCGCACGTCCGCGGCCACCGCCAGAGCTTCCTCCAGGGCCTCCGCAAAGGGATCTCCTCCCGCCTCACCGCTGCCCACTCCCTTTCCAAACCCCAGTAGCGGAAGCACGGCCGTTCCACCTGGGAGTGGTCCGTAGCCTGTGCCGCCCGCGAGACTGCTGCCTGAGCGGCCGGGCAGGACGGCCAGTATTCTCTCGATCGCACCCTTGGTTGTCTCCCACTGGCCCGGCCGGTACGTACAGGATGCATAGATGAGAACGTAGAACGTCAGGAGAAGGGTGGCAAGATCTCCGAAGGTCGTGAGCCAGGATGCGACGTCCTCCTGCTCAGGGCGATCCTTCTTTGCCATTAGCCTGCGCCCTCCAGCACTTTGACTGCATCGCGAACCGCCGGCGGGAGGAAGGTCTTGAGTTTTCTTTCCACAAGCCGCGGGTTATCACCCGACTGGATGGACTTGATCCCCTCAAGAACCAGTTCTTTCACGAGCATCTCGTTCTCGGAGATGGTCCCCAGCTTGCCGGCGATGGGGATGCAGATCAGGTTGGCGACGAGCGTCCCGTAGAATGTCGTGATCAGAGCCACGGCCATTCCAGGACCGATAGCGGAGGGATCGTTGACGTTCTTGAGCATCGCGATCAGCCCGATGAGCGTTCCCATCATGCCGAAGGCGGGAGCGAACTTGCCCATCTGCTTGAACATCTCCTGGCCGCGCCGATGGCGGTCGGACAGAAGCGTGAGCTCCATTGTCATGAGCGTGTCGATTCTCTCCGGATCCATTCCATCGATGGCCAGCTCCATCCCGGCCCTGAGGAAGGTATCGTCCACCTGCTTCAGGTCCTGCTCCAGGGCAAGCAACCCGTCCCGGCGAGCCTTCTCGGCGAAGCCGACCAGGGTCCGGATCGTCTCCTCCGGCGTTGTCACCTTGCGGGAGAACGCGTTCTTGACGACCTTCATCACGCTCAGGAAGTCGGACATCGGGTAGTTAATGAGCGTGGCTGCTATCGTCCCCCCAATCACAATCATCATCGAGGGGAAGTTGATGAAGGTGCCCAGACTGCCACCCATCAGGATGGAGACTACCAGGAGCCCGAAACCGGCAACAATTCCAATTACAGTTGCCAGATCCATAGTCCGGCCTTTCTAGGACAGAAAGAAAAAACCTCAGACCCTATCCGCATGTGCGTGGCATCTCTGGGCGTAGGCCTCCACCCGTTCGGCGACTTCCTCCACCGATTCCTGCACGACGATCCTCTTCCCTGTTGTCAGCGTGATAACCGTATCGGGCGTAGCTTCGAGGCTTTCGATCAGATCGGCATTGAGAACAATCTTCTCACCCTTGAGATGTGTCAACGTAATCACGGAACGACGCTACCCCCTTGCCGGTTCTGCGCCGGATTCTAAGACCACAATGCCGACGTTCTCCATCAATCACCCAGGTTATAGCCTGGGTTATTCAGGAATCCCGTAGCGAGAGCGCAGCAGGGATTCATGAATAATCCAGGCTAAGGTACGTACAGATCCAGGATCGCGTCGACGACCCGCTCCTGGACTCCGCTGGAATCGTAGAAACCCTGCTCGATCCTTCCCCGGATCAGCTCGAGCCGTGCGTCCGCCGGTTCGCGGACTCCATCGACATGCTCCGCTCGCCCGGCCAGGCCCGAGTGAAGATCCCGGGCCTCAGTCGAAATCTGGACCTTGTCTGGGCGCCCTGAGGAAGTCGAAGCCCTCTGCGGGTGCTTCCGGGCATCCTCCCGCTCCACGCCTGTTCCCTCGGGTGGGGGAAGGGGTACTCCGTATCCTACTCTCATGGTTGACCTCTAGTCTGCTTGATGCATGAACCCCGGCGTGGGGTTCATGCATGATCCAGGCTAGTAGCTTCCCTGTATCCACGAGTTCATGCTGCTGATCATGGAGAGCATGACCTGCTGCATGTACATCGCCTGCTGGGAGGCGCCGTACTGCTTGATGAGTTCCTCTTGCTTCAGGTCCTGAAGCTGCTCCAGCCGGTCGATCTGGTCGTCGAGCCGGTCGATGTTGCTGCTCACGGCATCCTTGCTGGTCCAGACAATCCCGGCGGCCGAACTGTAGTCGTCCACGAGATCTTCGAGCGCCGTCGCAATTCCGCCGGCGGAGTTGAAGAGGTCTTCGACATCATCCAGGTGTTCGGTCAGCGCAGCTACGAAATCGTCCGCATCGGAAATGGAGAAACTCCCGGTAGAGGTCGAAGAAATCCCGATCTGCGAGAGACCTGAATAGTTGCCTCCCGCAACGGTCGAGACTATCCCAGCCATGAGCGATCTCATGTTCTGCCAGAGATTCACATACGAATAGTCGCCGGCGAGAGCTCCCCGCGTGTAGGTTGTGGTGTCCACCGAGATCTTGGAGCTCAGGTACTCGTACGCGTCGTTGTAGACCTCAAAGAACTCCTCGACCTTGGACTTGATCGTGTCCGTATCAATCGAGACCGTCATCGTGATGTCCGCATCCGCTGCCTCCTGTTCATTCAGGAGAGTCAGCGTGACGCCGGTCAGAACATCGCTGACCGAGTTCGAGGACCTGATGATACTGACACCATCCACCGTCAGTTTGGCGTCCAGCTCGTTGCCGCCAAGATCAGCGTATATGTACCCGCCCACCGTATCCGTCGATGCGCTCGCGTTGGTCACCCCGAGCGCAGCCAGCAGGCCGTCGGTGTCCGTGAAGGTCATCTTGTTCTCGGTGCCCGTCTCGTTGCCGGCAATGTAGAGCTTCGAGGTCGAGTCCGTGTCGTCAATCCTGGACGCCCGAACGGGGATGTCGGCCACGTCGTTGATGGCCTGTGCGATTGCGGCCAGAACATCCTCGTTTGTGTCGCCCGAATTGATCGTGAGGCTGACGTCGTAGTCGGTCCCATCCACCGTGATTGTGAAGCTCTTGGTTCCGGCATGAGCGGCACTGAGGTCTGTCGCTGCCGAGGTGTACCTGCCGGAGAGAACCGAGTGCGCCCGGGCCAGCTGCTCGATGTGAATCGTGTGGGCCATTGCGACGGCCCCGGCCCCGGCCGTGGCGGTGAGCACGTCGGCATCGCTCGAGGTTGTGCTCTTTGCCCCGAAAGCCGACAGCGTCCCCCCTGCCGCCATGTCCTCAGCCAGATCCCTCAGCGTCGAGAGCTTGGACTTGAGGTCCGTGTAGATAGCCGTTTTCATGTCCAGAGCATCGCGCTGGCTTTCCAGACCGCTGATCCGCGCGCGCGAGGACGCCAGGTAAATATCAAGAAACTGGCCGAGACCCGCTGTATACACCATCCCGACACTGCTCATGCTCATGGCTTCGTGGTCTCCGGCGCCTGAACCCCGGCGCCCCCGGCCGCGGCTCCCGATTCAACCTGGTCTATGACTCCCCGCCATGCCTCACGCAGCTCCGAGAGGGGCCCGATGGCCTCTTCGAATCTCCCTTCCCGGATGGCGTCGAGGCAGTACTCGTACATCCGGAACAGCGGGCCGGCGATTTCCTCGTGGTCCAGGTTGAGGGCGCCCATGAGCTCGACCAATCCCTTCTTCGCCTGTGCGGTCTCTCCCCTGTGGCAGCAGGAGATCACATAGTCGTAGGTCTGGAGCACCAGTTGCCCGGGTGTCGCGCTTTCGAGTTTGCTGGCGCTGTAGGCCTCTACCGCGTCACGAGTCGCTGTAGGACATCGAGTCGGCATCGTTTCCTCACTCTCCGTCCGGAGGTTCCTGCCATACTGATCGGCCGAAACACCCGGGGAGCTGAGCTCCCCGGTATGTTTCGTTGCCGTCGCTACCTGCCCATAATCAGCTGGAGTACCGACTGCGGCTGCACGTTCGCCTGCGAAAGCATCGCATTCGCCGATTGCTGCAACAGTGTGTACTTCATCATCTCCACCGACTCCTGCGCCATGTCTGCGTTCATGATTCGGCTGTGGGCGGCGAGCTGGTTGTTGATGGTCACCGAGATGTTGGCTTCCTTGATCCCGACTCTCAGCTGCGTGGAACCAATGGTCTGGAGACTCGTGTTGACGGTGGTGATCGCCGTGTTGACGCCGGACAAGGCGCTAGACGCATTAGCGGCGGTATCCACGGCGAGGTCAGCGTCCGCCACGCTGAGGCCGGAAGCCCCGTGGTTCTGGGTAATGCCGAAACTCAGCGTGTCCGTGGCCCCCTCGCCAACCTGGAAGATCTTGCCTGTGAATGTTCCGTCCAGGAGAGTATTGCCACCCCACGTCGTCGTAGACACGATGTTGTCGATCTCCGAGGCGAGGTCGTCCAGCTGGCTCTCGACCGCAGTACGCTCGGTTGTTCCCAGCGTGTCGTTGGCGGCCTGCAGGATTTTCTCCTTCATGACCAGGAGAATCTCGCTGATGTTCTGCATGCCGCCCTCGGCGGTGGCCATCAGGTTCTGGGCATCGCCGATGTTATCACGAGCGACGCTCAGACCCCTGGATCTCGACTCGAGCCGCTTGGCAAACACCATACCGGCCGGGTCGTCGCCCGCGGAGTTGATCCGTTTGCCGGTCGCCAGCCTCAGCTGGTGGATGGACAGTTTTGAGTTGATGTCTCGCAGGGCCTTGAGCGCATTCAGCGCGGCGACGTTGGTATTGATACGAGACAGGTCAGCGCCCGCCATACTTTAGCTCCTTTCCTTCACTTGCAACGAAGACGCGGCATCCTTGCCGCTTACCCGGATTGACCTTCCCTGGTCAACCAATTCCCGAAGATTTGCGAGGGTTCGGACCTACCCGCTTGCCCGGCACTCCTTGCCTCAGCTCTCCTCCTTTCCTGGGTACGCTCCAGGGCAGAGGTCCGGTTGGTGAACTCCCCATGTGAATGGGACCTTTGTCTGGGGAGCTGATCGCAAGTCCCGGCCGGAACTTTAGTCCGCGTTGCCCGCGTGCCTGCCTTTCTTCGGGTCGGGAGGAAAAGGAGCCGCGGCCACAGCGCCGGGGCCCTGATACATCGACCTAAACTCCGCCAAATGTTCCCTTGCCTGACTAACATCCCCCATTTTGTGGTAGAGTCCCGCAAGCCGCCTGTGCGCTTCGTGCGAGCCGGGATCCAACTCCAGCAGGTGCCTGTAGCTCTGCGCAGCGGCTGCGAAATCCCCCACCTTGATTCGCAGCAAACCCTGGCATCCGTAGAGCCCCGCTTGCGGGTTCTTGCCGATAGCTGCGTCAACAGCCGCCAGAGCCCTGGCGGGAGAATCGCCCGCGCCGGCAACCCTCGCCAACAGCCGGTAGCCCTCCGGCCACTCCGGATTGTGTGTGATGACGCGCTCGGCGTCTGCCTGGGCTTCATGCAGTTCGCCCAGCTGCAGGTACGACTCGCCCCGGATCAGGAAGGCCCTGGCCGGATCCGGTTCGAAGGTCATGAGCACGGGCGTCTGTCCAGAAGCCTGCCCGGAAACCTGCCTGGAAACGTGCCTGCATTTCTTGAGATACCTGTCCGCTGTCCGGATCGCCGACCGGTGCTCCCCGCGCTGGCAGAGAGCGGAAGCAAGGATCAGGAGTGGAGTGGGAATGACGGGGTTCAACTTGAGTGCTTCTTCTGCTTCTTCGACGGCCGGATCCAGTTCCCGGAGTCTCAACAGAATGCTCGCCAGATTCTGGTGGGTCGAAGCAGTGTGTCCGGGGGGAAGGTTCCCGAGCCGGAGCGCCAGATCGTAGCACCTCCGCGCCTTCTCCGCTTCCCCCAGGAGCGCGTAGGTTTCGCCCAGGTGGTAGCAGACAAACCCGTCATCCGGGCGGTCCTGGAAATCGAGATGGAGAAGCTCAAGGTTGCGCCGGAGCTTGGACTCCTGGAAATGCGGGGCCAGAGCATAGCCCGAGTGATCAATCTCCAGGTCCGAGAATACAAGCCGGGCTCCTGCGGCGCTGAGAGCAGGGTAGATCTGTTCGTGCACCCGGCCCTGGTAGCGATACTGCGGCCGGTTGCGGAACAACCTCTGGAAGGCGTGCACAAAGGTCTGCCCACGCCGATGGCCCGCCATAGGGCTCCGGATCATGACGTAGCAGGCATCGGCCCGGCCCGAGAGCAACCGCCGGAGTTTGCCCTGTTGCCCCGGCGCCAGTTTCTCGTCGGCATCCAGGCAGAGAATCCAATCGCCGGTGGCGGCTTCCAGGCTCGCATTCCTGGCGTGAGAGAAGTCGTCCTGCCACTGGATTTCGAGGACTCGAGCGCCCAGGCTCCTCGCAACCGGGACAGTGTCGTCCCCGGAGCCGGTATCGACCACGACAACTTCGGTCGCCACACCCTTGACACTCTCCACAGCCGAGGGCAGGCGCTCCGCTTCGTTCTTCACGATCAGGCAGACCGAGAGAGTTGGAGAGGACGCGGGCTTCTCGCGAGCATGCTCAGTGGACACTGGAACCTCCCGTCGAATCGACCGGCAGCGCCGCCCCGAGACCCGCAAGACGTTCCTCGGCTTCCCTTTGGCCTGGGGCCACGGCGAGGGCCTGCCTGTACCAGTCCTCGGCCCCCGCCCGATCCCCAAAGCGGACGAACCAGTCTCCCAGATCCAGGTAGGTTGCAGGATCGGTCGGATTGCGCTGGACCATTTCCAAGTACAGGGCCATCGCCTTGTCGAAGTCCCTGGTGCTAAGGTAGAGATCGCCCAGGTTCCGGAGAATCTCCCGGTTTCCGGGTTCCAGTTCCAGGGCTTCCCTGAAATATCTCTCCGCGTCCTGGTCTTGCCCCTGTTCAAACGCCAGACACCCCAGGCTGTTCTTGGCCTGGGTAAGTCCGGGGTTCACGGTCTCGATGGTCTTGAGGTCATTTTCCGCCTCGTCCGTGCGTCCCTCGTTCATCAGAATCAGCGCCCGGCAATGGAGCGCCCGCGTGTAGTCCGGCTTGTGAGCCAGCGATTCTTCGATGCACCGGACCGCGGCGCCCAGGTCTCCCCCGGCAACGTAGCCATCTACGTCCGCGAGCGAGCG
This sequence comes from Candidatus Eiseniibacteriota bacterium, assembly GCA_023132135.1. GTDB lineage: Bacteria > Arandabacterota > Arandabacteria > JAGLYR01 > JAGLYR01 > JAGLYR01. The sequence continues at coordinate 9,281 of JAGLYR010000091.1, forward strand.
GACGGCCTGCAACTCCACGGGATCCGTTTCCGAACCGCCCCCCTCTTCCGGAGTAAAATGTACGTAGCTTCCTGCAACACAACCCGCTGTCCAGCCCATGTCCGCCATCCGGCGGACAAGATCCGGCCACCCGGCCGTGGACCGGAATTCCGGCAGCAGACCGCCCGAGCCGAGGTAGGGTTCCCTTTTCACCAGCAGGCACCACCCGGCCGGTTCCTGGATGGTCTTCCAGATCCCGCGGTTTTTCTTCCGGTTCTTCTCCGTGTACTGTTCCAGCCCTTCCTCGGGCAACCGATATCCCGGACGAACCCGCTGAACCGCAGGACCGAGGTTGCAGCGCGGCACCAGGATGCCGGCCTCCTTCCTCCTCGTGGCGGCCTCAAACAGTTCTCCCAGTCCTCCCTTTTCGGCCATGACCCCTGAGGACAGAACCAGGACCCAAGGTGTTGAGGCGCGGCGGATTTCCCCGTCGATCTGCCTCATCAGCCGACCGTCCTCGAGGGCCTGGATTGTCACGCCTCCCTCCTCGAGGGAGCGGAACAACTCCGGACTCCGGCACAGGATACGGACACAGGCGCCCGCCGGGAGCTCCCCAAGCGTTTTCCTGACCTCCGCCGGAGAGACCTCATCCCCTTCCTGGTACAGCACCACGGTGAGAGCCGGACTTGCGGTTTCCCGAACCGCCGCCTGCGGCCCCATGACCGGCTTCCATTTCTGGAGAAAGATCTCCGAGTTCTTCTTCAGAAGCGCCTCGTAGTCGACGTTCATGCTGCGGAAGGTGGCTCCGCCCTCGTGGTGAATGAACACGTCCTGGGCGCAAACCACCTTGTACCCAGCCAGCCGAAGCCTGAGACAGTAGTCATCGTCCTCGAAGTTCCCGATCCCGAACCGGGTGTCGAAAAGGCCCGTCTCCTCGATCACTCTGCGCGGGATTGCCATGCACATTCCCACGACCTTCGGGAGCTCCCTGCGCCGGCCCCGCCAGGTGAGATACCGCTCCTCGCTGAAACTGTAGAGAGCCTCCTCATCCTTGTACCCGACCTGGATCATCTGCTCGTTGTTCGCGTAGTTGGTAAGGGGAGCGACAACACCGACGCGGGCATCGGCCTCAAAGTGATCCAGCAATCTCTCCAGCCAACCCGGAGTGACGATGCAATCGTTGTTGAGGAGGACAACGTAGTCCCCGTGCGTGTTCTGGATGCCCTGGTTGACCGCCGCGGCAAATCCCAGGTTCTTCTCGTTCCGGATGCAGCGATAGTTGTTCTGCCGCGCGGCGTAGCTGACCGGTTCCTCCGAACCGTTGTCGATCACGAGAATTTCATAGGGAATGCGGGTGTTCTTCCGGATGCTGGCCCAGCAGCTCTCCGTGAGTGCGAGGTTGTTGCAGACGGGAATCACGATGCTGACAAGGGGTACGATTTCCGGGCGCTTCGGGAGCCGCCGGTAGCCGGTGCTCGCTTCATCGGATCTCGATTGTCCTTCTCCCTGGCCTCCGGCTCGCGATCCGGTCTCCTGTCCCAACCTCGGTCCACGCTCGGCATCCGTTGCACGTCCCGCGTCAATGGCGTCGAATACGTCTTCCCAGTACTGCCTGGCGCTCTCATAACTGTATTTCCTAGCCACCAGATTCCGGGCGTTCTCCGCCAAGGTTCTCTGGAGCACTTCATCCCCGTACAGGCGGATGACTTGAGCGGCGAAACCTTCCGGTGTGTCTGCGATGAGGATGTCGCGCTCGTGGGAAAGCCCCATCCCCTCGGCGCCGATGGAGGTCGAGACCTGCGGGATGCCGGCGGCCATGGCCTGTCCAACCTTGCCCTTCAGGCCGGCGCCGTAGCGCAGTGGCACAACACAGACACTGGACTCCTGGAGATACGGAAGGATGTCGGGCACGAATCCGGTCACGATCACCCGTTCCCCGGCCAGCGCTTCCACCGCGGGAGTCGGTCCGTTTCCGACAATGTAGAACCTGACATCCGGCAGTTCCCTGTGTATGAGGGGCAGGATCTCCTCTGCGAAATAGACGACGGCATCCTCGTTCGGCTGGTGCTTGAAGTTGCCGATGAAAACCAGATCCTTCCGCCCGGCCTTCCACTCGAAGGGGGGCACCGGATGGATATCCGTAGAGATACCCACCTGGAGAGACGAGTCTTCCCGGAGGAGAACCTCCCGGTCCTTCTCCGTGACCGTCAGCGCCATGTCCGCCTTCCGGTACCACCCAAGCTCGATTCGCTTGACTTCCTCGGCATGCCAGAAATCCTCGTCCTTTCCGGAGATCTCGGCCCTGCGCCTCTCTCTCAGGAACTCCACGTCGTATGAGTCGATGATGAGAAGACTCCGGGGTGAGTAGGTGCGGACATCCCCGTAGTACTGAGACGCAACATGGTAGAAGCCGATGATCACGGCCTTGAAGTCGTTGGACTGGAGCAGCTGGGGGAAGTCTATCCAGAGGGGGCCGCTTGTTTCGCACCCCAGTTGCTTCATCCGCGCCTGGTCCGTATGGAAAACGGTGATTCTCTGTTCTTCCAGAGGATTGATGTACTTGATTCCGTCCTGACCGTTGCGCGCCAGGAACACGACCTGGTACCGCTCCCTGAGAATCTTCAGGGTGTGGAACCACCGCATTTCTCCGGCGGCGCGATCGTAGAGGGGGAGAAAAGGCAGGATGACCAGGATCTTCTCCTTCCCCTCCTCCGGCGGAATCTCGAAGACGTTGGACCGCTGCCGGTCCAGTTCCTTCCGCCACTTCGCTATGAACTTCGGTTTGTTCCGTTGCTGCAGGTCTGCGGAACGGGAGCGCTGGTCCGGGACTCCGAAGCTCCCGCCCTCGTGATGGACGACAACCGCTCGCGGTTCGTAGACGACGCGGTAGCCCGCTTTGCGCGCCGAGAAACAGAGATCCGTGTCCTCCCAGTACGCCGGCGCGAACTGGGGATCGAAGGTCCCCGTCTTCTCAAGCGTCTCGCGCTTGACGTAGAGACATGCGCCCGAGACGTAGTCCACGTCCGTAGCCTGGTTGTAGATGTAGCGGTCCGGATCGTCGTACTTGCCGATTTCCCGTCCCGAGGCATCGGAGAAAATCTCGCCCCCCGCCGTCTGGAGCCTTCCATCGGGAAAGACGAGTTTGGCGCCGACGATTCCGATCTGTGGATCCGAGTAGGCGCGCTCGACCAGAACCTCCAGCCAACCCTGGGAAACTTCCGTATCGTTGTTGAGTAGCAGTATGTCCCGGTCCGCGTAGCGCTCCATCACCAGATTGTTTCCCAGAACGAATCCGAGGTTCTTTTCCGGCGCCAGGTGATCCACCCCGTCCCCGAGCTCCCTCAGGTAATTCTTCGTGCTGTCAGTGGAAGCCTGATCGACCACACAGATCCTGCAGGCTTGCTTCGTGTTCGCGAAGATGCTGTCGATGCAGCGGCGAAGGAGATCCACTTTGTTGTAGCTCAGAATCGCAATGATCGGCGGCTTCGGCGGTCGGCCCATGACGTTTCTCTCCTCTTCTTCTCCCGGAGATCCGGGTTACCCTCTCCGGCTGCCACGGCCGGAGAGTGGACTCTGAAGGTTCGCTATCAGCCGGTCCCGCTGCCGGACCTGCTCGTCCAGCTCCAGCGCCCACCGGGTTCTGTCTTCGAACTCCACCTGGAGTCTCTCGATAGTCTGGTCCCTCAGTTCCAGTTCTTGCTGAAGGCTCTCGATCCACTGGGTCCGGCTGTCGAGATCGGAATCGACCTCCTGCAAACCCAGGCTGTCTCCCATTGAGTACCACCGGGCGCCGGGCAAGGATGCAAGATCCCGCTCCTCCCTGTAGCAGACGGCAATGAGATACCGGCACAGGTCCATCGCGACCGTCGTTGGAGCCGGCTCTCCCCACGTGGACTCCGACGGGGGCCGAACGAGGTGCGCGCAGGTCAGAAGCGTTGTCCCTGTTTGCCGGCTGTGAACCGGCAGGATGCTCAGGCCACCCGCGCGGTTCTGCGCGTAGGAGAAAACCTGCGGGAACCGATTCTTGAGAAGCCCCTCGAATTCATCGGGAGTGTATTCGCGGTAGTGGAAAGGATTGTCCCCGTCCTTTCCCCCTGCTGCGTATGTGTTGGCATTCGGCGTCGACAGCACCAGGACCCCGTCAGGCCTTAGAAGCCGCCGCATCTCGTCAAGAAGAACCTCGGGTTCCGGGACGTGTTCGAAGACTTCGAAACACACAATCGCATCAAAGGAAGCCTCATCGAGCCCGGTGTTGAGAACATCCCTCTGCTCGTAGGAAAGCCGTTCGCTCCGGTAGTGCTCCCGGCAGTAGGCCACGGCCTCTTCCGAGATGTCGATCCCGAGAACGGACTCCGCCCCGCCCCGAGCGAGATGGTAGCTGCCGTAGCCGCAGCCACAGCCGGCATCGAGCACGCGCTTGCCCTCAATAAGGCTCGAGGCAAACAGATATCGTGTCATATGCTCAAGGAACAGGTCGTCGAGTCCCCCAACGGTCGGAACCAATCTTTCGCCGGTGAATTCCATCACACCTCCTGATTTGCAGTTCCCGCTATGTCGTTGCGCACGCCGGCACCTCTTCGGTCTTCTCCCCGCGCGCGAGCAGGCCCTCCAGCGCTTCGTGAACCTCCACCGGTTCAATGAGATCCATGCAGCCGGGCGTTTTCCCGCAATCTCCCCGGTAGCAACACACGCAGTCCAGCTCCGGAACGATCGCCACCCCGCTGCCGTAGAGATCAATCTCCCAGGACGAGGTGGGACCGAAAAGAGCGACGACCTTCTTCCCCAGCCCCAGGGCCGCATGAAGACCCAGGGTGTCGCCCGTAACCACCACGTCGCACAGGTCGACCAGCGCGAAATACTCGCGCAGCGAATGGTCGCCGCCCGGGTCGACGGCCCACCCGTAACTCATGGCGTTCAGCCAATGGTTGGTCTCCCGCTCCGAAGCGCCGCCAAGAAGCAGAACCCTCCAGTCGGTCTCGCCCCGCAGTCGCAGGATGAGATCCCGGTAGCTTTCCTTCGGCCAGCGCTTCCGCGGCCAGCGGAGGCTCGCGCCTGTGTTGAGCCCGATGACCGTCTCGCCCTCAAGATGCCGGACACGAGCCAATTCCATTGCGAAGGACCTCTCCGAATCCGTGAGCCGGAGAATGATCTGCTGTCCATCGGGCTCCAGACCACAGATCCGGTGCAGGTGATCCTGGTAGGTCCGGCGGTTTGCCCGCTTGCGATCGTCACTGCCCCCCATCTCCAGCCACTCTACGGACTCAGGATTCGCCGGACGAACCTGCCCCGTTTCGTCCAGTGTGTACCCCCGCTTGGTCCGGCCTTCCGCAAGAGTGGCCAACGCTGCGCTCTTCTTCGACGCGTCGGGATTCAGAATGAGATCGAACCGTTCCACCTGCAGCCGCGCCAGGCCCTCCGCGTCGAGAAACAATGTCTCGTCAATCAGAGAGTTGTTCTCCAGGACCGCCGCAGCCTCGCGGGCCGTGAACCAGGTAATGTGGCAGTCCGGGTACCGCCGCAGGAGAGAGGGGAGCAGGCAGGTTGTCCGGAGCACATCCCCAAGGGCATCCAGTTTGATGATCAGGACCCGGAATCCTGTCGGGGAAAAGTGCGGACATCCCCGGCACTGTATCCCCGACTGCTTGTGGAACCGGCACGGGCGATCCCCGGGAAAGTGCCGGCAATCAGGATTAACCCGCATGTGAGTGCCCGCCCTCTCCTTGCCCCGCGTTTTCCCCGGAATCCGGCGAGGCAGCACCAGAGGCATCTCCCGAGGCGTGCCTGCTGGAATCCGACCCGATTTCCGCTCGCAGGATAGTCATCTCGGCCGGCGCCGAGATGGTGAGCTTCACCTCCCTGCTCCGGATTTCCCGCACCTCGATCCTGATGTCGGGTCCGATCCGGAGGGCCTCTCCCTCCCTGCGGGTAATCACCAGCATTCTTATCTCACTCCGAAACGGCTGTCCTGTCCTTCGCCATCCGGATCCCGTCAACAATCCGGAACCGGGGCGAGTACTGATCTCCCGGGAGGACAATCTGGCGCCCAATCCGCCTGACGGCATTGATCAGAATCGGACCCTTGAGATTCGCCGTCATCTCCACCGGGTCGTCGGGGATTCCAACCACCACCAGAACCTGCAGACCCTCCCCGTCGGAGGACTTGAGAACCAGCCCGTCCTCCTCCGGAATATCGAAGTCGTAGTGGGAACAGAACTCCCGGGGATCCATGACGACAAAAGCCAGATCGGGCCGGCCCACCGCCTGAAGCCACCTGAAGGGCGAGCCCGGCCGGTGATCGAGGAGAACATACCGGTCGATGTCTTCGAACCCGAACAGACCCCTGGAGAACTCGACAACCTCTTCCTCAGGTACTTCGAGGACTCCGAACCGTGTCGTGTCGATCTTCATTACCCTGTCCCGCCTTCCCGAACCCGATTCCGGGCTACAGGTAGTTGATCAAACTGATCT
>JAGLYR010000092.1 GCA_023132135.1 Candidatus Eiseniibacteriota bacterium
AAGCTCGTCACTTTCCAGGACAACCTGCTGATTCTCCATACTCGCCGCCTTCGAGCCCGTCATTCCAATGAAACCCGTGATCTGGTCGATGGCTCCATCGACGGTGTCCAGGAGATCTCCGACGGCCTGGCCGTCGTCTTTCCAGAGAGCGTTCTTGAGATCGATGACCATCTGGAATATGTCCACGGACGAATCCATGACATCCGATGCAAGGAGGTTCACTGTCACTGTGCGATTCGAGTCAATCTGGCGGGAAATCTCTCCTTCGATGCCGCTGTTGATTGTCACGGAACTGACGGTCTCGGTTTCGTAGCTGGCGAGATAGCCGGTCCCCTCCACCATACTTCCCCCCCCCATCAACGAGATCCGCCCGGATTCATGGTCGACGGTGTAGTCCACACCTTCGACAAACGTCGTCGTTCCGGTCTGGTCCGTGACAACCACCGTCCCGGAGGCAATCCTCCCGTTGACCAGGTCCACCGCAACCCCGACCGCGCCGGCGGTGATTGCCTCATTCTCAACCAGGGTGCTGGTCTGGATGGGAGAGGTGAACGACATGAATCCGGACAGCAGGTACCGGTTGTCAATCTGCGAGGATATCTGGTCAATCAGCTCTTCCAGCATTGAATCCACGCTGGTACCCATCGGAAAACGACTCTCGGGCAGCTCGTTAGCCCCGCGGAGCGCGATCTCTTTCACCTGCATCAGGATGTCGTTGACCCCCCCCATCACCATCTCCGTGGATGTGGCCCATCGGAGACCATCCGCGACGTTGTCCTGGTACTGCCGGTTGCGGTCGAGACTCCGCTGGAACGAGAGCAGCCGCATCGTACCCGTCGGATCATCGGACGGTTTCTGGATTCTCTTGCCCGTTGCCAGCTGCGTCTGGACGCGCTCAATACGCCCCAGTGTGTCGTTGAGAGCATGCATCATCGTGAGCTGCAACCGGTTACTGGGAATTCGCATCGTCCGTCTCCCGCGCTGTTAGCCCAACGAATGAATCAGCGTCGCCATCATCCCGTTAGCCCAACGAATGAATCAGCGTCGCCATCATCTCGTTAGCCCAACGAATGAATCAGCGTCGCCATCATCCCGTTAGCCCAACGAATGAATCAGCGTTGCCATCATCTCGTCAATCGTGGCGACCACCCGCGCCATTGCCTGGTACGCGTGCTGGTAGGAGAGCATGTACGCCATCTCCTCATCCAGGGACACGCCCGAGACTCCAAGGCGCTGGGTCTCAGCACCCAGGACCAGAAGTTCCTCCGCTTCCAGGAAGGACGTGGCCACCCGCGATTCCTGGCCGATTCTCCCCACGAGGGAACCGTAGAAATCATCGAAGCTGATTGAGCCGCCGACCATGGTGTTGGCCGTGGCGAGGTTTGCAATGGCCAACGCGTTCCGGCCATCTCCCACCTCACCCTCCGCCGACGCCGCGATGAGATCCAGGTTCGATGCGAGTGCAGGGTCTATCGCTATGTCGGCCGCCGTCACCCTCTCGGGATCAAAGAAGTTGTTGCCCGTCGACCCATCCAGACCGTAACCGGCCGAGTGCGCGCTGTTGATCCGGGAAACCAGCGCGCCCGCCAAGGCATCCAGATCCGCCAGGTATCCGTTGACATACTCGTCCCGCGCTGTGATGTACCCTTCCATGAGCCCGCCTTCGATCAGCACCTCGCGACCCGTGCTCTTCCAGACCACGGAGGTCGAATCGGTTGTCCCCCTGACAGACAGCTCCAGCTCACGATGGGTGTTGCCCTGGACCAGGACCTGGGAGTTCAGCCGGATAATGGTCGAGCCGTCGGAGGATTCCGTAACATCGACACTGATGATCTCCGAGAGCTCGTCGGTCAGGAGATCCCGCTCGTCACGAAGACCGCTCGCCTCGTGGCCTCCCACCTCGGCATCGATAATGACACCGTTGAGATCTGCAAGACGACCGGACAGCTCGTTGATACGGCTGATCTGAGCTCCGATTTCTTCGTTGAGACTCTGCTTGAGGTCCCTGAAATTCGCACTCAGGCGGTGAAACGTGCTGCAGAGCTCCTGGCCCCGGAGCAGAACAGCGCTGCGAGTTGCCGATTGCTCCGGATCATTGGCCAGATCCTGCCATGCGGACCAGAACTCGCCCATGACATCACTCAGGCCGGCGCCCGGCTCGTTGGTAATGGTCTCCACATTGGACAGGTAGTTCTGGATGCCCGCCCATTTTCCCAAATCACTCATGTGCGAACGGTAGAATTTGTCCAGAACAGCATCCCGCGCCCGCTCGATGTTCCGGACTTCCACGCCGGCGCCGACATAGCCGTATCCGCTGTCCATTGCCGCGGCCGCCGCAACAACAGCCCGGCGTCGGGAGTAACCGGGGGAGTTCACATTGGCGATGTTGGTCCCGATCACACTCATCGCCAGCTGGTGCGTCTGAAGCGCCCGCTTGGCGATTTCCAGAGAGGCATTCAAGCTGATCATCGTTCAGTCCCTCGTCTCTGCCGGATGGACCCGACCCTGCCCGCGCTCACGTGACCTGGTCCACCAAGCTGTGATCCTGAGATCGGGCTTTCAGGTTGCCCGAAGCCTCGTACGTCCGCCCTGTCGGTGCAGCGCCCGTGAGAGCTCCCAGCATCTCCTGAACGAATTCAAGAGAGTGCTCAATCAGCCGCCGGTTCTCGCTGTTCACCCTGCCGATGTTCTCCAGCGTCTCGCGTATCGCCCTGCCGGTGGCCCGGAGTTCGGTCCCCACTTCGGGCTCCAGGTTCTCCGTCAGCTCCTTCAGAGTGATCCCGCCGAGTCCCAGACCGAGAACACCGGAGATCTTTTCCATGAGGCCCGCTCGGTCTGCCTCCATCTCCCGGATACGCGCAAGGCACGCCTCCTGGCCGGAGATGCTCTCAAGGATTCCCGGAACATCGCGCCGGACCAGTGCTTTCTGCTGATTCTGCATCAGCGTTTCCAGCGCCTTCAGGTTCTCCACCTGCTGGGCCAGCAGTACACCAAGATCCCGCAACAAGGATTCCATTCGTGTATCTCCTGATTGTGCCGGGACGCGACTACTCGGGTCCCATCACTCATGACCGATCTTTCGCAGTCCCATTCGCGTGAGCCGATACCTGCATAAGTTCCATGACCCGGCGCACGTAGTCCCTGGTCTCCCGATAGGGCGGCACCCCACCGTGCCGCTCGACCGCCGCCGGTCCGGCGTTGTACGCCGCAAGGGCTTTCTTCAGATCCCCCCGCCACCGGTTCAGAAGCTGCCGCAGGTAGCGCGCTCCTCCAAAAATGTTCTGCTCCGGATCGTAGGGATCGGCAACTCCGAGATCGCGGGCGGTTTCGTCCATCAATTGCATCAACCCCTTCGCCCCCTTCGGAGAGACCGCGTCCGCCTTTCCCCCCGACTCCTGAGTGATCACGGCTCTCAGCAGGCCCGGGCTGAGGTTGAATGATCCGGCCGCCCGAGCAATGATTGGGTCGTACCGGGCGACGCGCCGGGGCGCCTCGCCGGCGGGCCGCTCCACCGGTATCCACCGGGTCATGCCCAAGCCTGCTGCGGGCGGGGAAAACACCCGCGCCGGCGCGTCCGTCTCTCCCCCACTCCTGGCGTGCAGCTTCGCCTCCAGCATGCGGCCCAGTCCCAGACCACCGGCCTTCGCCAGCGCGCGCGCCAGGTGCTCATCCATGAGCTCGCTCATCAGTCCCGCGCCCGTCTCCTCGTGAGGCTCTCCAAGAGCCGCCGCGGATTCCCGCATTCCCTTCAGCATCTGAGTCAGAAGCAGCGACTCAAACTCCTGGCAGGCCCGGTGCAGTTTCTCCTCGCGCCCAGAGGCCGAAGAATCGGAATTCCCCGGCGGCGTGACCCGCCGTGGACCCTGAAAACCGCTCAGCGGCATAGTGAAACCAGCCATCTTTAGATAACCCTGAGTTCGGCGCGCAGCGCGCCCGCCTGCTTGAGCGCCTGGAAAATGGCGATCATGTCTCTCGGGCTAACACCCAACGCGTTGAGCGCGCGGGCCAGATCCCTCACGTTAGCCGCCTCTTCCACAGGCACCAGGCCTGTGCTCTCCGTTTCCACCAGGATCGTCGTGTCTTCCGCCAGGACCGTCTCGCCCTTGGAGAAAGGGGCCGGCTGGGAAACGAACGGTTGGCCCTTGACTTCCACCGAGAGATTGCCATGGGCAATGGCAACCGCCGCTATCGTCACGCGCTCTCCCGCAACGATGGTTCCGGTTTTCTCATTCACCACCACCCGCGCCGCGACATCCGGTTCCACCTCCAGCGATTCCACCCTCGCCAGAAGCGCCACGCGGTCTTCTTCTGCCTCCGGGCCGGACTGATTCAGCACAACGGTAGCCGCATCCAAGGCCTGGGCGCGGCCCTCGCCGAGTTCCCCATTGATTACAGAGGCCACCCGCCCGGCCGTCGTGAAATCCGGATCGTAGAGGAGAATCGTGATGGCCTCGCTGTCGCTCTCCCCGCTCCACTCGCGCTCGACAATTCCTCCCCCGGGAACGCGTCCCGCCAGAACATAGTTCTGGCTCACCCGGTCGCTCCCACTCCCCCGGACGCTGAAGCCGCCGACGGACACCGGCCCCTGCGCGATCACATAGACCGAACCATCGGCCGTGGCCAGAGGGGTATGGAGGAGGGTCCCTCCCTGCAGGCTCTTGGCGTCGCCCATGGAGGAGACGGTGACGTCCACCGTGGCGCCCCTGCGATGGAAACGGCCGGTGCGCGTCACAACCATGACCGCGGCTGTGTTCCGGGCCCGAATACGATCCTGCGAGACCGAGACACCCATACGCGTGAGCATGTTCGCAATGGACTGCATGGTGAAAAGGGAAGACTTGGTGTCCCCCGTACCGTCCAGACCAACGACGAGTCCATAGCCCACCAGCTGCAGGTCCCCGCCCACGTCGATGCGGGCGATATCCTTCAGGCGCACGGCCGCCGAAGCATCCGCCGCGCCAAGACCGATCACTGCCGCGACTGCAAGGATCCAGACAACTGCGCTTCTCATCACTCCGCTCCGTTTCATGGCCTCGCTCAGAAAATCCAGGACAACACGCGCACCAGAAGATTCGGGCGGCTTCCGTCGGTCAGGAGACCTTTGCCCTTGTAGCTGATCTTGGCCTCCGCTATGTCCGTGGAATAGATGACGTTGCCGGGTCCGATGTCCTCCGGCCGAACCACGCCGGCGAGGCTGAGGATCTCCTGCTCCTCGTTGATCCACACCTCCCGCTCACCCTGGATCACCAGATCGCCGTTGGGGCGGATGTCCACGACCACAGCGGCCATCCGGGCGGTCAGCCGCCCTTCCCGGCTGAGCTGCCCGGACCCTTCGTGCTTCCGGCCCAGATCCGCCGACAGTCCAAACTCCGGAACGAAGCTGAAGAGCCCTGTGCCCCCCGCTCCATTCTGGTAGTCGATCTCCGTGTTTCTCCGGGTCGAGAGCCTGGAGGTGTTGCTGGCACTGGCCCGTTCGACGATGGCCACGGTCACGATATCCCCGATGGCCCGGGCCTTAACGTCGGCGTAGAGGGACACCTGCCGGATCGTAAGAACCGCGGTCTGCCCACCGGTCTCCGCCCGCCCCGCGGTATCGGTCTGCCCCCGGACGTCACCGGGCACCGCAAGAACCAGTGCCGCGAGCACGCACGAAAGAGTGAACCTTGACATCTGTGTCAACCTCCCAACTGCGGATACACCGCCAGCTCAATCTCAACCAGGTTCTTGTTCACCACGATGCCGCGGAGCCGTTTTCCGCTCCGCTCATTCCTTACGTCGATCGATTCACCCGCCGCACCGTCCTGGAGCGCCTTGCCTGTCGCCCGGATCGTAATGCCCCCGATCCTGGCCACGATCAGTATCTTGGCGCCCCGCTCGATGACGGGGACCTCTTCAATGTCGCCGGCCAGGACCACACGGCCCTCAGGCACTACCCTCCGGGTCCGGCGGCCGACCAGGTCCTCCACCACCGTGAAAAACTCTCCTCCCAGGATCCGGACGTCCGCTTCTTCAAACCGGATATCCCCCTCCTCGATCAACGCGTGCCTGTCCAAGAGTTCGGCAGTCACGAGCACGCGCCGGAGAACCTCCACGTCCGCGCTGACGGAGCGCCTGCCTACCTTCTCATCTCCCTTCCAGAAATCCAGCGAGACCAGAACCGGTCCCCGCGCATCGGGCGAACCGGCCAACCGGCAGCGGATGTCCAGATCCTGGCCCTCCAGATCCCCCAGCTCGGGAATCCGGGCAGCATGGACCACGACATCTCCCCGATCCCCGAAAGCACGACGGATGCCGTCCTCGGCCGCGGCCCGGACAGAAGTGCAGGAGATCTCTTCCGCCGAGAGAAACCCTGAAACCGTAGTGAGCGCGAAGAACGCCAGCGCCGCGACCAAGGTGCTGTGAATCCTCGTGCTGCGTGGAGAGTTACCCATTCCAATCATCTCCTGTCGTCAGACGGCCGCTACCTCGCCAGGTTGTTGGCCATGGACATCATTTCTTCCGAAGCTTTGATGGCCTTGGAGTTGAGCTCGTACGCGCGTTGCGCTGCGATGAGCGCTATCATTTCTTCGACGATGTCCACATTGGAGACTTCCAGGTAACCCTGGCCCAGACTCCCCATTCCGTCGGAACCAGGCGTGCCGAAGGTCGGCGCCCCGGAAGCCGGCGTCTCCACAAGAAGGTTCTGCCCGATAGCCTGCAGCCCGGACGGGTTGACAAACCGCACCAGCTCAATCTGCCCGATAATCTGGGGGGTTGTGTCATCGGCGATGGTCACGGCCACCACTCCATCATCCGAGATGGTTACATGGCTGGTTCCCCCGGGAAAAGAGATGTCCGGATCAAGGGTGTATCCATCGGTGGTCATGAGGCGGCCCTCGCCGGAAACCTTGAAGCTGCCGTCCCGCGTGTATGCCTCCCCTCCCTGGGGAAGAAGCACCCGGAAGAACCCGTCGCCACGGATGGCCAGATCGAGCGCATTCCCGCTGGCTATCATCTCTCCCTGGGAGAACATCCTCAGTGTCGCGACGGGCGCGGTTCCGTAGCCGATTTCCAGGGAAGCCGGCGATTCCTCCCCGCTGGCTCTGGGTTTGCCGGCCACCTTCGCGTGGTAGTAGAACAGGTCCTGGAATTCGATCCTGCTCTTCTTGAAACCTGTGGTGTTCACGTTGGCCAGGTTGTGGGCAATGATGTCCACGTTGAGCTGCTGGGCTTTCATGCCCGTGGCAGCCGTCCGCATGGCTCGGATCATCGGTGTCCTCCCGCACGTCTACCGGCTGATCAAGTCATTGATCGCCTGTCTCAGCGCACCGTCCTGCATCTGCACCATCTTGTGACTCGCTTCGTATTTCTTGAATTCGGATATCATCCGGATCATTTCGTCCATGGCAAGGGCGTTGGATTCCTCCAGGCAACCCTGGCGCACCTTCGCCGAGGGCTCTGACTCCTGCAAATGCCGCCCCGGTCCGGGTCCAAACAATCCCGGAGCCGTCCTCTGAAGATCCTCCAGGGAAACGAAGTGGCGGATCATCAGTTTGCCCATCAGGCGGTCGCCCATGAATATCTCCCCGTCCTCATTCACATTCACAGGTCCGGGACTGGACTCGTCGTCCAGGACCACAGGACCCATGTCCGTGAGGACGGGAAACCCGGCGTGGTTCACCAGCCGTCCGTCTATGTCCAGAGAGAAGCTCCCGTCTCTCGCGAACCGCTCCCCCTCGGGGGTGTCCACCACGAAGAACCCGTCTCCGTCCAGTGCGAAATCCAGTTCCCGCCCTGTTCTCTGAACAGATCCCTGGGAGAAATCGATGTAGACCTCCTGGCCCCGCTCCGCATCCCGCATGGCCTCCACCGACCCCTCGACATCCTCCAGCGCCTTGGCGAAGAGACGAGCGGCCTTGTAACCGGGCGTAGACGCGTTGGCAAGGTTGTGAACCATGGCCTCCTGGCGGATCTGCTGCGATAGCATCGCGGCGCCGGCCAGGTAGATTCCGTCTCCCATCCAGGCCTCCAGGACTCAGTGCCCTGCCGTAGCGGCAGACACTTCCGGTGGCGGTAAGCGCAAGCCCCGTGCCAGACGGTAGGCCAATGGGGGTGACGCTCTATTTTGTTGTGTCACAATGGGTAAGGAGTGTCCGGGTGGATCCGGAATTGCAGGTGTGACCGGAATTCCGGAAAAAGCTTCCGGTTCGCAAAGGAAAAGGGCGACCCGCCGGGTCGCCCCTACGGAGCTATCGCGCCTGTCGTCCCCGCGGAAGCGGGGACCCATTCACATATGCACGCTGTTCCAGCAACATCAAAATGGGTTCCCGCGTGCGCGGGAACGACGATCGGCTCTGTCCCGCAATGGTTCTCCGCTTGCTCTCGGCATTCGCTACCGCTATTGTAGGCTGGATTATTCAGGAATGCGTATGCCTGCGATGTGCTAGTGCGTTGTCGGACAGGAAAATAGACAATAGAGAATAGACCGCAATAGAGAAGTGTGAAGGTGTTTCTATGATGCTCTTGTCCGGGATCTATT
>JAGLYR010000093.1 GCA_023132135.1 Candidatus Eiseniibacteriota bacterium
TCGCAGCAGGGATTCATGAATAACCCAGGCTAGAAGCGGTAGGCTGCAGAAACCAGCACCCGGGTGAAGGATTCGTCCCGGAGGATCTCCCGGTCGGTGATTTCGTCCGACCACCACTTGAGATCCCCGATAACCACGGCTGCATCGATCGTCAGGATATCGTCGATCAGGATCCCCGCTCCAAAGGTGTAGAAGGACCGGTCCTTCTCCAGCTCGAGAGACGATCTGTAGGCGAGAGGTTCCGTGTAGTAACCTGCGCGGAGCCGCATGGGATAGAACGGCAGCAGATACTCCGTACCGAAGTGCCACTGCGTCGTGGAGCGGTACTGGAACTGTCCGTCGTCCCGGAGGATTCCTTCGTAATCCAGCTGACGCCAATCCGTGTAGCGAACATCTCCGGCGAAGGAGAAAGCGCCGAGTCTCAGGGCGGCGCCGCTGACGAAGGAGAAAGGCAGGCGGATCTTGTCCTCGTAGTAGTAGGTCATGGCGCCGAGACCATACCGGGCCGCCGTCCCTTCAAGTGTGAACTCCACGGGTGATTCTATACTGAAACCGAGACCCAGATTGGCACCCAGGCGCAGCTGGAGGCCCAGGACGGCACTGAAGGCAGAGTAGTCCGTGGCGATGGTTTCGTGAAAGTCGACCGAGTCGGCTTCGCCGACGCAGGACTCGCAATCGAACGTGTTGAGGACGTCGTCATGGCCATCCCAGAAGAGCACCGAGAGACCGAGAGACGCGCTGGGGGAGATGTCGATGGCGCCGCCGACGGCCCAGGCGGACACGCCGCCGGTCACGGAATAGCTCTCCAGTTCCGAGAAGGTCCCGTCCTCGGTCCTGCCCCGGTAGACCATCTCCATATCGGAGCTGAAAATCCGATCGACTCCGGCCGCCACGACGGCGCTGCCCCGGTAGGTTGGGAAGGGGTACACGCCTGTGAGAGAACCGAATCGCGTAGCGACGGATTCCCCCGATATGGGATCACAGGTGTAGCCGTCGTCGGAGAAGCGATAGCGGGTGTCCAGATCGTAGGATTGGTGCCTGAGACCCGCTGCCAGCTCGATTCTGCGGACCCGCGCCAGTCCGGCCGGGTTCAGGAACAGTGCGGATCCATCATCGACGAGAGCAACACTCGCGCCTCCCATGCCCATCGAGCGCGGCCCGGTGCCAAAGCGGCGGGTCACCGTAATCTCCCGCTCGTCGCCCTCTGCAGCGGTCGTCAGCATCAGGCTGAGCAGGAGGAACATCCAGATCCACGTTCGCAGTCTCATGACTTGCTTCCTCGCTGTGGGAGGTTACTTCTTTGGCTCATCGGCCTGCTTCTTGGGCTCGGCCTTCTTGCCTTCCTCTGTTTTCTGCGCGCCGCCGCTTCCGCTCGGAGGTGGTTTTGGCCGATCCGGCTTGCTGCCCCAGCGAGTCCGCTTTTCCTTGTCGACGGAACTGGAGGACCCCGATCCCGAGCTGCCTCCGCCTGAGTTGTTTTTCGGTTGGATGTCCCCCGATCCCGGGGATCCTATGTTTGTCGTCGCGCCGCGCTCGGGCGGTTTGGGCCGGGCCGGGTCGCCCCCCCAGCGGGTCCGTCCGGTTTTCTGGAGGGCCGGACTCTCTCCCTCCCATGAATCGTAGTACCAGTAGTTATCGTACCACCAGGGATCGTTGTAGTACCCGTACCATTGGTTGTGGTAGGAGTGGCGATCGTAGTACCGGTACATGAAGGGGTCGTGGTAGTACTGGGCCTGATCATGACAGTCCGAACAGGATCGCCGGGCTCCATGTTCGTCGGTCATGGACACCTGGCGGGGATGCTTGAGGACGGTGTAGCAGCCGGAGAGGCAGGCCAGGGCGGCGAGGACAACAATCGCCATAGTCAACGGGTATGCCTTGGATTTCATGAGTGTTTCCCTCCTCACACCCCATCCTACGAACCTTCGCCGGAAATGTCAACCGAGCTCGCCCGGGTGGATCTCCGGGTATTTTCAGTTGTGGAACCTGCGAGCCCTGTGTAGGCTATAACTATGATCAGTAATGATGGCCACTGACAAGGACGATGGTTGGATTGTGCGCGAACAGCTGTCGCGATACGGCTGAACCGCTTCGTGCGCGAATTCTTGGCTATGGTACTGCAACGGGGTGAGCCATGTTCCGACTGCATCGCTTGGGATTCCTGATAGTGCTGCTCCTGGTAATTGGGTGCGCGCGGCCGGCTCCTTCCCCCACAGTGGAGAAACCCCGCCCTCCTCGCAGGGTTCCCGAGGGTCGGGCCATGACGCATTTCATGGTGGGGGAGATGTTCGCGGGAGGAGCGGACTTCGGGCAGGCAATCATCCACTACTGGGAGAGCCTGAAGTACGATCGGGACGCTGTTGAGGTGTGGGTGCGCCTGGGTGGTGCTCTGCTGGCGGACGGGCAGGTAGAGGAAGCGGCAGAGGTGGCGGTCCGGGCACGCGAGCTTTCGCCGGAGTATGCGCCGGCCATCAAACTGATGGCGAATACGCGGTGGGCTCAGGGGCATGCGGAGGAGGCGATTGCCCAGTTCCGACATCTGATTGTTCTGGATCCTGGGGATCTGGATGCCCACTTCCGCCTGGGAATGGTCCTGGTTCGAAGCGGGCGGGTAGCGGATGGCGCCGAGGTGTTCCAGGAAATCCAGGGACGGTCCGCGTTCCCGCCGCGATTGCTGATTGAGATAGCGCGCGTTTACGGCTCGGTGGGAGAACACGAGAGGGCAATAGAGACGTACGGGGAGTTGAGGGAGCGCCAGCCGAAGAATGCGCAGGTACTGCGAGAGATGGCCCAGAAGTACTTCGAGCTCGGCAGGAAGCCGGAAGCGATGGCCGCATTGGAAAAGGTGGTCAGCCTTCGGCCCGGGGACCTGGGATCCTGGCAGCGCCTTCTCCGCTTGTACCTTGAGCAGGGGAAACTCGGCCAGGCGCTCGGTGTCACAGAAGAGATCCTGCGCCGGGACAGCACGAATGTCTCCATCCGCAAGGACCATGCTCTCCTTCTCGAGCAGACGGGCAACCCCGACGGCGCTCTGGAGGAGTGGCAATCCCTGACAACCGTCGTCCCGGAAGATCCGATGGTGTGGGAGCAGTTAGCGGCTCGGTTGTGGCGCAGAGGCGAGACCGGGAAAGCGGCAGCGGCCTTTGAGACTGCGCTGAGACTGGACTCAACCGAAATCCGGCTGTACCACAGCCTTGGTTCCCTCTACCTCGATGCGGGGAACTACGGGCGGGCGCAGGAGGTGCTGGAAGACGGCAACCGCATCTATCCGGACAACGCCGGGATACATTTCCTGTTGGGAACAGCCGTGTCCAGAGGCGGTCATCCCGAGAAGGGACTCATACATCTCCGGCGGGCGTTGGATCTGAATCCGGATCAGGAGGACATCCTGTTTGAGATGGGAATTTCGCTGGAATCCGCGGGCCGGATGGAAGAGTCGGTCGGAGTCTTCAGGAGGGTGATCCAGATCAATCCGGGCAACTCGGCGGCCTACAACTACATCGCGTACATGTACGCGGAGCAGGGAGTCCATCTTGACGAAGCCATGGGGCTTGTCAAGATGGCTCTGGAGCTGGAGCCCGAGAACCCGTCCTATCTGGACAGCCTCGGTTGGGTTCTCTTCCGGCAGGGGAAGCCTGCCGCGGCCGAACCGTTCCTGCGGCAGGCGGCGGAGCTGGACCCCGATCAGGCCGTGGTTCACGAGCACCTGGGGGCCGTATACTACGGGATGGGAATGAGGGGAGAGGCAAGGGAAGCGTGGGAGAGGGCCCTGGAACTGGATCCGGACAACGAGGCTATTGCAGCGCAGCTGCGGCGTATGGAAGGTGAAATCGACCAATGAGAACGGGTGTGAGATGGGTGGTGGTTGGAGCGATTGCACTCGCAGGGTGCGCTCCTCCGGGCAGTCGTCTGCAAATGCCCCGGGAGGTATCGACACGAGATGTGCTGAGTCGTGTGGCCGCGCGCGTTGACACGGTCCGGACGGTCTCCGCATCGGGACGAATGTCGATCGTGCAGGACGGAACACGCTTTGACGCGAAGCACAGGCTGCTGTTCCAGCGGCCGGAGCGGTTCCGCATTGAAGTTGAGTCGAAACCCTTTCTGGGACTGTTTGAGGCGCAGGCCGTGCTGGTCGCGGACGGTGACTCCTTTTCCGTCTATTCGCCGACCCACGACGTTGTACTGGAAGTGTCGGTGGCGGAGGACCAGGATCTCCTTGGGGGGCTGAAATGGGTGGTGCTGGCGGGCGTCCGCGATGTCCTTTTGGGACTCCCGCGGACCTGTGGGGTTTCATCTCTTCAGAGAACCGTACGGGCCGGAAAGGACGGCAAGTACGAGATCCTTCTTGATACCGGGGCGGGAACGCGGATCCTGTGGGTGGATTCCCGGAGCCTTCTCGTCGAGAAAGTCGAGCTGCGGGACGACGCGGGGGATCTCATCGTAGCCGGTACCTACCGGTATGGGTCGGACGACAGGCTGGGCCCAAAGAGGGTGGAGGTTCAGTGTCCCGGCAGTGGCGCTGTAATTACGCTGACGTATGAGCAGTTCGAGGTGAATCTGGAGGTCGACCCGTCGGATTTCGAACTGGTAGTTCCGGCGGATGTCCGGCGGTAATAGCGAAAGGGCGAGAAAGCGAAGCGTCCGGTTGCAGACTGCGCAGATGACGCTTCTCCGGGAACTTCCTATGGATGACAAGGGTAAAAGAAGCAGAATGGAGGAAGAAGATCGGATGAATCTTGCCTTGGTTCAAGGTGCAAAGAGCCGCGAGGTCCTCCTGGCATGGGCGGACGAGGACCTGATCCAGCTCGTTGATGGTGGGAATGATGACGCTTTTGAAATCATCGTTTCGCGGTTCAAGTCTCCCATCATCAACTTCCTGTACCGTATGCTGGGTGATCGCGACAGCGCGGAGGACCTGACACAGGAGACTTTCATCCGTGTCTACAGGAGCGCCGGGCGCTACAAGCGGATCGCCAAGTTCTCTACATGGATCTACACAATAGCGGCTAACCTGGGGAAGAATGAACTGCGCAATCGCTCGCGCCGACACGGCGTGACGTGGGAAGATATGCAGAACTTCGATCTGAAAATGGACTGTGGCGCGCCCATGCAGCTGCACTCCCCCAAGACAGATCGGCTTGTGGAGCGGGAGGAGCTGAGAGCTGCTCTCAATCAGGCAATTGCGAGCTTGCCGGAAAAGTTCAAGGTTCCGTTCGTGATGAGGGATGTGGAAGGATTCGCGTACGAAGAGATCGCGGTGATGCTGAAGATGCCCAAGGGAACGGTGAAGTCGAGGATAAACCGGGCGAGACTTCGTTTCAGAGAGTACCTGGAAGAGAACTGCGAGGAAGTGCTGCGGTTTGAGACGTGACGGTTCGGTTGCGAGGGAGTGGTGGACAGATGAATTGCAAGAAAACCCGATCGTTGTTCGGGCGATTCCTGGATCAGGGACTGGAACAGCGGAAGGCCCGCTCATTGATGCTGCATCTGGATTCGTGTCCTGAGTGCGCCCGCGCGTGGGAGCGATTCCGGCTGAGTCTCGAGGAATTGAAGAACCTCGAGCGGATTGAGCCGTCGCCGGCCTTTGAGTCGGAGCTGTGGCGGCGTATTCACACCGGGGAATCGGAGTCGGCCTGGCGCAGTGCCTGGGCCCGTGTCGAGAGCGGTGCTCTGTGGACAAAAATGGCGGCGGCTGCGGCCGCGGCGGCCATAGTGGTGGGCGGTCTCCTGGTGAGCGGTGTTGTGGGTCCGGGGCGAGTAGCTGTCCCGGTGGTTGAGAACATGGATCCTGGGGCGACTACTGCGCCCGTTCGAGGCGCGCTGGACTTCCATCGCGCGGATGTAGACCTGGTGGGAAACAACGAAGCGCTGTCGGACTGGGACATTCCCAATTGGGCCTGGACCCACTCGGGTCGTCTGGAGCGCGGATTCATGGGGATCGAGGGAATAATCGACACAGCGGAGGTCGAGCCGGAATTCGTGATCCGGCGTGTGAGCCAGAACTACAATTCGCCGCCGCGAAGAGCGTTCTAGAGCCCGCATTTCTCACCAGGCTTCGTCGCGAGGTGTCGTAGCTGCCTGTGATGCCAAGGAATGCGAGCGAGGGGACCGGAAGCGTACTGGTCAGTACGTTGAGGATCACCGAGCGAGTATGACGCAGTCAGCATAGGCAGATCCGACGCCGCAGCAGATTCCTGGTGAGAAACGCGGGCTAGCCATGTTAGCCATTCATCCATTCACCCACTCATTCTTCCGAGCGTTGCTCTGTGCCCTCGCTCCGGTGCTGTTCATATTTCCCGGGGCATTCGCAATTGCGATCGCAGACGATGCCGGATTTGCTGCAGAGCACCTGGGCGAACAGATCGCCGCCGCTCAGCACTCCATTGTTGTTGTCATATCCCAACCACAGGTGTCCGGGCATGGGCTGGATGAGCGGGCAAGGCCGCGTCGTCTGGTTGGTTGCGGAGTGGTTGTGGATGGGCAAGGCCATCTCCTCACGACGGCCAGCGTTGTCCAGAGCGCGCGGCGCGTGATGGTTATTCCCATGGATGGCAAACCGATTCCGGGTGAAGTGATCGGGGTCGATCCCGCGCTGGATCTTGCCGTTGTGCGGTTACCGTCAGGTGCGGTGCCTGGGGTCGCTGTTGGGAACTCGGACAGTCTGCAGACGGGAGCGTGGGTAGCGCTGCTTGCGGCCGGGCATGGATCGGGTCCGATGATTTCCCTGGGTGTGCTGACGGGACGTTCGGAGCTGCCAATGGGGTATTGCGGGGAAGTGCTCCGGATCTACGCCCCGATCCGTCCTGGAGACAGTGGCGCCGTTCTCCTGAACGAGAAGGGGGAGGCCGTCGGGATTGTGTCGGCGACTCTTGAGATCCCGTCGCGGTCCGGCGACTCAGGGGAGAGGAGACGGGATGCTCCGCGCGGTTGCGCGTGGGCACTCGGTGACTATGTCGATGGAATTGCGATTCCCATGAATGATGCTCTGTCCGCGGCCTGGGAGGTGATTGAACGGGGCCCCATACATCGCGGTTTCCTGGGCGTCACGGTTCAACAGTTGAGCCCGCGGCTCAAAGAGGTTCTGGGTCTGGAGAGCGGCCTGGGCGCCTACGTCCTGCGTGTGGTTGACGGCGGTCCGGCAGCCGAGGCTGGAATCCGTATGGGGGACGTGATCGTGGGGGTGGACGGTGGTTCTCTGGCGGATTTGGGCGGGTTCCACCGCTGGGTTGTCGAGGCTTCACCAGGGGATCGACGGCAGATCACGGTGGTGGCGGGCGGCCAGAGGCGAGATCTGGCGGTGCGGATCGGGGACTCTGCGCAGTTCGTACACGAATTCCTGCCCGGCTTTACCCTGCAACCCGGTTGGTCCACTTCCAGCCTCGCTGCAACCAGCGTCCGCCGCAATGAGCTCGAAGGCGAAGTGGATCTTCTCAAGATCCGTCTCGAAGAGCTGGAGCGCCGCCTCGAGCAGCTCGATCGTTAGAGCACCCGCCTCCCTCGTTGCTTGCGCAGCGTGGCGCAAGCGGCGGACAGCAGTATTCCCCAATCCTAGTCGCGTGTCACCCGTCACCTGTCACTGGGTCGGGACCGGCGCCCCCCGCCCATGTGACGAGGGCGAGTGACGAGTGTCGAGGAAATGGGGCAGCATTCCGCAGGCTAGACGGAACTATGCTCTGACCGGATTTCGCGCCCTCGCCCTGTCGCGCCCTCGGCATCCTGCCAGAAGCGTTGACATAGACCGCAGCGTTGGGCATATTCGACGCAGTGGGATTGGCAACTACAACACTTGGATTGGGGGTGGGACGTGAAGGGGAAAAAGGCAATCTGCGTTCTGCTGTTGCTGGCTGCGATCGCCATCCTTCCCGGCTGCGGCAAGAAAGTCCGGTCTGCCATGGGATCGGGTTCCATCGTTGCGCTGATCCGGACGGACGCTAACGCTGAGGCGGCAGATGCTCTTGCGGAGTTCCTGGGTCGTGACCGCTACTTGGTCCCGCGGCCGGAGAAACCCTTCAAGATAACACAGATGACCATTGCGGGCCTGGATAGTCACCGCTACGACAAGAACATCGTTCTCCTGTGCGACGTGTCGGAAAAGGGGGAATTGCTCAAGACCGTGCGGAACATCCTCAGTGAGGAGGACCGCCGGCAACTGGGACGGGGAGAATCGAGAGCCATTTCTCTCTCGGACAGCTGGGGCAAGTTCCAGAACGTCGTGGTCATCGCTGCTCCATCCTCCGAGAAACTCCTCCGGTTGGTCGAAGATGAAGGCGCAGCGATTGTCGATCGCCTGGAGGAAGACGTGATAGGGGTGATGGTGCGTATGTTTGCCGAGCGGACCGTAGTGCCGGGGCTGGGTAGCCGGGCGGTGAGCAGGGACGGATGGAGTTTACAACTCCCGGAAGGCTACAGGATGAAAGCGGAAAAGGAAGACGTTCCGCTCCTGCATTTCGAGGCCGCGGCGCCGCCCCGGATCGTCTTCGTGCACTGGTATGAAGGAACACCGGAAATGACAGTGGACGATCTGATTGAGTTCCGGAGCCGGTTTGGATGGGATCAGTACGACGAGGATGAGATCGCCGAAGGACGGGTCCGGGGACAGGTCACGACACTCGCCGGGAACCCGGCCGTTCGTATCGAAGGGCTCTGGCAGAATGCCAAGTACACCATTGGGGGGCCTTTCATCACATATCTGGTGTTGTGCCCGGACGGCAAACAGACGATCCTGCTGGATCTCATCGTGTATGCTCCGGGGATGGACCAGGTTCGATACCTGAGAGAGCTCGAGGCCGTGGCCAGGACTCTGAAGTGCTCTGCAGGGACCTAGACCGCATTTCTCAGCTGCGACATACGGATTGACAGTACTCTGCGCTTCTGATAGCGTCAGATGCGGGTCAACCCCGCGGTCATAGATTGTTTGGTGGACGGATTTTTGGGGGATAGGGGGAGGTGCTCATTATCACGGGCGAGAGTGTTTCGCTGGGAAATCTGGTTGCTCTTGCTGAGTCCGAACGAGCGGGCGGGCATTTCGGTGAGGCCCTCAAGCAGGCTCAGGTCGTGATCGCGAGAAACCCCAACTACTCCAGCGGGCAGCTGGTTGCCGGGCGCTGCCACCTGGAAATGGGAGAGTTCCGGCTGGCGCTGGAGCTCCTCGGCAGGGCTGTCGAGATCGATGGCGACAACACCTTGGCGCTGAGACTCCTGGGCGATGCGCTGGCGCTCTCTGGAATGAGGCAAGAGGCGGAAGCCGTGTACGAAAGGGGTGGGGCGGCTTCCGGAGACAGCCAGGGGGTGGAGCTGGCCCGGAAGATTCTGTCCATGGGAAAGAGCGACCCTGCCCATCAGGATGCGGAAGAGGAGCGCGCAGGAATCATTCGCGGGTCCATGAACCCGGCGGAAATGCTTGACGCGGCGGATCTGGAGCTGAAGGGTGCTTTCGGAACGGCGACGATGGCGCAGATTTGTGAGG
>JAGLYR010000094.1 GCA_023132135.1 Candidatus Eiseniibacteriota bacterium
TTCATGGCCCAGTCGTACGCAAAGGCCGTGTAGTAGTAGATACTGCGCGGGTTGGATACGGTGTGGTCGCCGCCGGTGACTGCGCCCGTGTTGTTGTATGCATCACCGTCACCGCCGCTTTCGTCAGCAGGGTAGATTCCAGGACTACCGTAGACGGGGTAAACAGAACTGCTATCGAAACGCACCACGACACCGTAGTAGTACGTGTCCAAGCCGCTCGGATTATCCCATGACAGCGCGACCCGCTCGTGATGCGGCTCGGCATTGAAGCCTGTGATTGCCGTCGGCGCGATGTTGTCGAGCATGATGCCGTCAACATCACTGGCGCTGCTGCTGTTTCCGAGATCGTCCGTCGCAGTCACGGTGACATTGACATTCGACTCGACCGCAGACCCTGTGTTGACGGTGTAGTCCCAGTCGGCATCGCCGCTGTCAAAGGATCCGGGCGCGACCAGCGCACCGCCACCCAGGCCGCTCAGGTTCGCGGTAACGGTGACACCCGGACCGCCGTCGGTCACGTTGGCATACACGTGCGCGTTGTCAGAGTCCTTGATGTAGTCGTTGGTGTGAGTGAGCGTGGTGTTGGTGATGAGCACATTCGTCACCGACGGACCCACAAGATCTACGATCACCTCTCCGTTGTCCACATAAGCGGTCAGCGGCTGGTTGTTGTTGTCCCTGAGGCTGAGAATCGTGAGATCCACGCTGGTGGTGGCGTAGTCCGGAGTCCCCACCGCTGTGAATGTACACTTAAAGAGATCGTCGGGCCCCAAGGTCCCCGCGCCGGCGCCGCCAAGGGCGCAGTCAACGCGCACATGGCTGGCGTCGAACGGGATGACCTGGAAGAACTGGGCCGTCTGGAAGGGGCCGGAAGCCGGCTTGCTGAAGCTCCCTACCACAACTGTGCTGTCCCACTGGACCTCGATGGAATACCCATACACTGCTCCCGAGCCGCCCAGGTAGTGCACGTCGACATCATCCTGATACCCGGCGTCCGCAAGGCTGATTTCCTGGGGATCCGGGACACAGATGATGTCTCCTGTGAGGAACGGCACGTAGTCGATCGAACCATGAATGCTTCCGCCGGTCTTTGCGTTGCTCACCGGCTTTGCCAACGCATGCCCCTTTGTCGGCAAGTTGCAACCGTAGGGCTGGACCATAGCTATTGCTTGGCTTTCTCCGCCACCGCGCTTGGTCGTACTGGGACCTGTTGGATCGCCCCACCAGCAATTGGTGGCATCCATAGTCTCCGGGAGGTTGTGATTGACCGCATAGTCGGCATGGTTGACGAAGGAGTTGTAGTTCACATTGAGGGTGGAATTGTTCGTGGTGTTGCCTGAGAGATCGTGCGTCCAGAGACCGTCGTAGCCCGTGGTGTTGCTGATGAGGCAGCCGGTGATGGTGAGAATCAGATCACCGTTTTCCCAACCGGTATAGTACGAGCCGCCCCAAGGGTCCATCCCTGTGCCGTAGACATCGATGCCGTCGCCCGCACTGTTGTTGATCGTACAGTCCGTAATCGTGATCGTTGGGTCGCTGTTGTCCCGGCTGAGCTGGGCCCCCAGCGTCCACTCGTTGTCATGCAGATTCAGATTGGCGAAACCGAGGTTAACAGGCACCGGATGGAGATAGATCCAACCCCAGTCGGAGAAGTTGACGGCCCCTTCGCAATCGAACACCTCGTCGCCGTCCATCGAGATGCTGCCGCTCTCAAAGAGCAGGATGCCGGTACCAGCCCAGTCCGTACCGCTGTAGCCGACACCTTGCACCACGTTGTCCTCGGTCGTTCCGGTGGCACCGTAGGACAGCTGGATTCCGTTGCCCGCGATGTCATCGGACTCCGAGTCCGTGACTGCGTTGCGGTCCACCGTGAAAGTGCAGCCTGGCCCCATCAGGAGGATGCCGCCCTTCTGAAGATTGGGGATTTCGTTGTCGCTGAAATCGATCGAGATCGTTTCTCCCAGACCGTGGGTTGCGACAACGCTTACGACTTTCTGCGCCCCCGGGCTCGCGGGGTAAGTGATGTCCTCGATCTGGCAATGGGTCACCGAGCCATCGGTGTTATAGAAATGTATACCGTAGAAGTTGTCTGGTCCCGTGTTGCGGCCATCTACGGTGAAACCGGAGATGTTCACAGTCCCGGCGTCGTCCACACCGATGACGGCATCGATGTTCCTCGTTGATCCAGTCCACTGGGTGATGGAGTAGGAGGTGCGGTCGCCTGGATCCGGCGCCTCGATGATGCTGCTTCCGATGCCCGCGCCCGTGAGGTTCAGGGTCTTGTCAATGTAGAGTTGCTCACGGTACATGCCGGCATCGACCTCAATCACATCACCCGCAATCGCCGCGTCGATGCCCTCCTGAATAGTATTATGGTCGGTTCCCTGGGTGATGTTGTGGACCTTGGGACCTGCAGGTGGGGTTAGTGTCGCGTAGCCGAGTGCTTTTCCTCCATCCCCGGCTCCGAAGTCGGCGTCGTAGATAATGACCCAATCGTCACCCGGGTCGCTATTAGGTACCACCCAACACTCTCTCAGGTCGTGCTCGACGGTCTCCGAGAGAATGGCATTGGCTGCCGGACCTGTGGTTCCGTCGTGCCAGCTCCAGTTGGTGGGATTGATGAAGGCCGCCTCGAGAGTCGCCGGGGCCATGCTCGCCTGGGCTGCCGTGTTGACCGCCAGGTAGAAGTCGCTGTCACCTGGATGTGCGTAGACTTTGCCATAGCCCCGATCATAACCCAAGTCGAGGAAATTGCCGGTTGGAGTCCAACCGTAGCTGATGCCAACCGGCAACTGCAGAGGTCCGTCCCCGGCTTGGCTGCCGCCGAGGCTCGCGAAGGCCTCCCATACGTCATCACCATTCGCGCTCCGGCAGAGCATCGTCTGGCTCTGGTTCGACTCGGCGAAGGCGTAGTATGTGCCGTTGATCAGAATCACATCATGGAAACCGTAGTACACCCACCCTCTGGCGCCACCCCAGCCGGCGTCGTTCGAGATGGTGAAGGTCGAGACCAGGGTCCAGTTCACCATGTCGTTCGAAACGTAAAACCTGTGATCCATGTTGTTGCCCACTGCCCCCCATGCGCGATAATCGTAGTCGGTGCCGCCAACGTTGATTGGCCAGGGTTTGACGCAGAAGTGTGTTTCCGGGGCGATGGTGGATGCCGTGTTGCTGGCTGAAAACCCCGTCGGCCCGATTGATGTTGAATTGTAAGACACTGTGTATCCGGCGTCGCGGTCCTCGAAGAAGACCGTGAACGAATTGTCCAAACCGAACCCGCTAATATACCTTGGTTGATAGGAACTTGGGGTTGGGTTCGCCAGCGGAGCTGTCGGCGTCTGGTCGGTAACCGTCACCGGAGTGAAGGTGCCTGCAAGCGCAAGGTTCGATCCCAGCACCAGCGCCAAAAGGCAGGCGACAGATGCCAACCCCGCACTGGCTGCGCCAAAACGTGATCGACTGTTCATGTTCTTCCTCCTTACGTTAGGATAACTCCAGATAGATTCACAGGGGCCAGGACTCATCCATAGGATCCGCTGGTCCCAATAGAACATTCAGTAGTCTCCTTCGAGAGGCGGCCCTCGGGGAAGCTGGTGCTTCCCCGAGGGCTTCTTGTTGTGTTACTTGAGCATAATGACCTTGCCTGTTGACTCATACTGTCCGGCGCTCATCCGCACGAAGTAGGTGCCGC
The DNA here is from genome assembly GCA_023132135.1 of Candidatus Eiseniibacteriota bacterium. GTDB lineage: Bacteria > Arandabacterota > Arandabacteria > JAGLYR01 > JAGLYR01 > JAGLYR01. Next base: position 3,692 of record JAGLYR010000094.1, read on the forward strand.
TGGAGACCTCCACGCCGTTGCTGTCCCTGCCGTTCCAGACGGCCGAGTAGCTCCCGGCGTTGATGGTCTCATTCACGAGCGTCCGTACCAGCCGTCCCTGGGCATCGTAGACCTGAAGGGTCACGTGCTCGGTATGGCGGAGTTCGTACTGGACAGCTGTGGTGGGGTTGAACGGGTTCGGCCAGGCGCCCACGAGGCGGGTCGAAGCCGGTGTGGATCCTCGGAGACTGAAGGCCAGGCCTTCGGTCGATGCGGCCAGA
>JAGLYR010000095.1 GCA_023132135.1 Candidatus Eiseniibacteriota bacterium
ACAATGACGGCGATCTGGATCTCTACGTGGCCAACCACAGCGGCGGCCGGCCTAACAAGTTGATTCGCAACGATGGCGGCGAGGTCTTTGTCAATGCCACGAGTGGTCCCCTGGGCGACCTGGGACCGGGAACCGGCGTGGCTTGGGGCGACTACGACAATGACGGCGATCTGGATCTCTATCTCGGAAACTACGGTGCGGCAAACATGCTTTTCCGGAACGACGGGGGCGGGGTTTTCACCGACGTGACGTCGGGGCCTCTGGGAGACGCCGGCTACTCCAATGGAGTGGCCTGGGTGGACTACGACAATGATGGAGACATCGATCTCTACGTGGTGAATGAGGGGCAGGCGAACGGGCTCTTCCGAAATGACGGAGGGGGCGTGTTCTCCGATGCCACTGCCGGTCCGCTGGGCGACCTGGGACCGGGAACCGGCGTGGCCTGGGGCGACTACGACAACGATGGAGATGCCGATCTCTACATTGTCAACAACGGTAGTGCCAATGTGCTCCTCCGGAACGACGGTATCGGAGGATTTGTCGATGTCACGGGCGGGCCTCTCGGGGACGGGAGCAATGGAATGGGGGCCGCCTGGGGCGACTGCGACAACGACGGGGACCTGGACCTTTACCTCGTCAATCATGACCTTGCCAACAGGCTGTTCCGTAACGACGGTGGATCATTCGTCGATGCCACGAACGGGCCTCTCGGAGACACTGGAAAGGGGAGAGGTGTCGCGTGGGCGGACTATGACAACGACGGCGATCTGGATCTCTTCCTGACAAACGATCCGGGAACGAACCGCCTGTTCGAGAACACGGGCGGAGGGTCCTTTGTCGATGCAACCAACGGTCCGCTGGCCAACACGGGGTCCAACCAGGGCGCTGCCTGGGGCGACTTCGACAACGACGGCGACCTGGATGTCTATGTCACCGAATCCTCCGGCCGCAACTCGCTGGTACGGAACGATCTTGCCACCGGCAATCACTGGCTCCACGTGAGTCTTGTTGGAACCGTTTCGAACCGGTCGGGCATTGGAGCCAGGGTCCAGGTCATTACGGCCAGGGGGACTCAGATCCGCGAGATCGGCGGAGAATCGGGCTACCTGTCTCAGAACTCGCTGACGGCGGAATTCGGAATGGGAACCGATGTGCTTGCGACGTCTGTGCGAGTGACCTGGCCCAGCGGCATTGTGAACGTGACCCACGATGTGGTCTCCGACCAGACGATCACGATTGTGGAGGAACTGACACCTGTTGCAGAAACCGGCGCAGCTCCGATCGAACTGGCGCTTCACGGGAACATTCCGAATCCTTTCAACCCGATGACCGTGATCCACTACGATCTGCCGGGGTCGGCTCCTGTCGGTCTTCGCGTCTACGACGTCTCCGGGAGATTGGTGCGGACGCTTCTGGACAGCGCGGTCCAACATGCGGGACACCACACCATGCCTTGGGACGGGCGGGACGATCGAGGGCGCGGGGTTGCTTCGGGAGTGTATTTCTATTCACTCCGGGTGGAGGGAAAGATTCTAACGGAGAGAATGATCCTGACGAGGTGAAAGCCTGGCAAGGGCATGTCTTTTCAGCAAGGCCGGGGGGGGCGACCCGCAGGGTCGCCCCTGCTCAAACTGGATGATCCATCACGTACAGATTGCCGGCGGAGCAGCACGAGCGCTTCCCCGGGATCTCGAGGACTCGGCTTGAGTATGCGGCACGCGGTTCGCGCAGCGACCACCATGTTCTTCGTCATTCTTCCCGGATGCATCTTCGGGGGCAACGGCTCCAACCATCCTCCCGTGATTGAATCGCTGTCCGCAGATCCTGTTTCCGTAGAACCCGGCGGTGTCGTGACGCTGATTGTGCAGGCTTCCGACCGGGACGGCGACAGGCTTCGGTATCTCTGGGAAGCTACGTGCGGGAACTTCCCCGACGGCAGTCAGGCGTCGTCGGTGGCATGGCAGGCGCCGCGCTGCACGTGCGTTTGCACGCTGACAGCGGAGGTCAGCGACGGAAAAGACGAAGCCCGCCGGCAGATCGCTATCCAGGTCCGGGAGTCGGGAAACGAAGAGGCGGAGTACTCCTACCAGGTTGTCAATCGCTATCCCCACGACCCGGACGCCTATACCCAGGGTCTGGTCTTCAGCAATGGATGTCTCTACGAAGGGACCGGACTGCGGGGTGAATCTTCCCTGCGCCGAGTGGATCTGGAAACCGGCGCCGTCCTGCAGAAGTGGGATCTGCCCCGCCCGTACTTCGGCGAGGGGATTACACTCCTCGATGATCGGATCATCCAGCTCACGTTGCATTCACACGTAGGATTCATCTATGATCGGGAAACGTTCGATTCCCTGGGTGTGTTCTCCTACCCGAGGGATGGTTGGGGGCTCACCCACGACGGGTCGCGTCTCATCACGAGCGACGGAAACCCGGCCCTCTACTTCCTGGATCCGGAGACCTACGAGGATCTGGGGGAGATTTCCGTCTATTCCGACGACGATTCGGTGTTGCGGCTCAACGAGCTCGAGTACATCGACGGCGAGGTTTTCGCCAACGTGTGGCTCACCGACCGCATCGCGTGCATCAATCCCGAGACCGGCCGCGTTACAGCGTGGATAGACCTCCGCGGGCTTCTGACGCCGGAAGAAACCGTGCCGGCCGGGGGCGTCCTCAACGGCATCGCCTGGGACGCGGAGAACGAACGGCTGTTCGTGACCGGCAAGTACTGGCCATGGGTGTTTGAGATTGAACTGATAATGATCAATGATCCGCGCTAAACGGATTCGCATTTCACGGCGGCCAGGATGTCCTGGATCCTTGCCTTCGCAAGACAGAGGCTGTAGTCCGCCGCACCGTAGTACAGCCAGACCTCATCTCCCCGGACTATGGCGCCGCTCGAGAACACCACGTTGGGCGCATCGCCGTTTCTCTCGTAGTCCTCCTCGGGACCAAGCAGCCAGCGGCGGGCGCGGCCGATGAGCTTGGTCGGATCATTCCGGTCGAGGAGTGCAGCTCCCATCCGGTAGATAGGACCTCCGGCCACCTCCTTGACTCCGTGATAGATCAGCAGCCAGCCGTCATCGGTTTCGATAGGAGACGGGCCCGCACCCACGCGGACGGCGTCCCACCAGGGCCCTCCGCGGGCGGGGACCACCATCGACGGTTTGCCCCAGAAGACCAGGTCCGGGGAGTAGGAAATCCAGACGCTTCCGCCGCCCACCGAGGGGCGATGGAGCATTGCGTAGTGTCCGTTGAATCTGCACGGGAAGAGAGCGGCGTTCTTGTCGTCGGGAGGGATAACCAGGCCAAGCCTCTCAACGGTCTGGAAATCCTGCGTCTTGGCCAGCGCCACTCCGGGACCTTGGCCGGTGTATGCGACGTAGGCGAGAACCCAGGCATCCAGTTCGTCAACCCATGTGACACGGCAATCCTCAACCCCGCTGGCCTCGTACAGGTATCCGTCCTCAGGATGAAGCAGGGCGCGGTCGTCTATCCGCCAGCCCCCGACCCCGTCCTTGCTCCGCGCCACGATGAGGTGGGAACGTCCCGAGCAGGTCTCGACACGCAACAGGAGTATGACCTCGTGGCCCAGATCCGCCGCGGCCGCGTTGAAAACGGCGTTTGCCTGGTAGGGCAAGTCCTTGACACTGAGAAGGGGATTGCGAGAGCTCCTGATGAACAGCCCCTGGGCATTCGCCTGTTTCTGTTCCAGCTCCGGTGAAGTGCGTAGTTGCTCGCTCATTATCTTCCCTTTCGTCAGGTAGCCCGATGATACGCTGGCCCGTACTATACATGAACCCGGCGTGGGATTCACGCATACCTTTGCTGCGGTCTGCTTCTCCATTTCCCTGTCCATATCGGAGCACAGGTGCATTGCCATGAGATGTTTCAGGCGGATTCCCCTGCAGGTGGTTTTTTTGCCGTTGCTTTTTCTTGCGCATGAGAGTGGCCGTGGAGCAGATCTCGTCACTGGTTGGCCGAAAAGACACCGGTTGTGTCGCTGCAACGCAGCACGCAAGGGCGGGAGCTTGACATGGTCTGCCGGGTGTGGTAGAATCACTTGTGATCGGGCCCCGGGCGGGGCCTTTGTGCAGGACCCGGTAGAGAAGGACAGACGGAGAAGATGAACCGGAAATCGACATACGGCGTTGGCGCTGCGGTCCAGCGATACCGGCAGGCGCTTCGATACTGGTGGCGATGGTATTACACCATTTCCACCAGCGTAGTGGCACCTGTGTACGTCATAGATTCCGGTTAGATTCACTTGAAAGACCGAGTACACAGCCCACTACCAAGGGGTAGTGGGCTTTTTCTATACCTGCGGACAAAAGAGGAACCTGCAATGCTGACACCTTCACTCGAGGAATTCCTGAAGCTGGCGAAGGAGGGGAAGAAAGTCCCTCTCCGTAGACGGATCCCCGCGGACCTGGAGACTCCGGTTTCCGCTTTCCTGAAGCTCAAGCCCGCGGGAGCGGTATTCCTGCTGGAGAGTGTTGAGCAGGGGATCCAGGTTGGACGCTACTCATTCATCGGGATCTCGCCCTATGCCAGCATTGCTCTTCGCAACGGCGCGGCGGAGATCCGGAAGGGGAGGGAATCGCACCGCGTCGAGGCCGCTGCCGGGGACCCCTTTGCCCCTGTTCGGGAGGAGCTTGGCCGCTCGGAGTTCTGTCTGGACGACCGCCTCCCAGGTCCCTTCGCAGGTGCGGTGGGCTACATCTCCTACGATCTGGTCCGGCGTTTCGAGAAGATTCCCATGCCGGATGGCCCCGGACTCGGATTGCCTGACTACCAGTTTCTTTTTCCCGAAACTGTTGCGGTCTTCGACCACGTGAAGAGCGAAATCGAGATTCTCACACTGCCTCCCAACTGGAAACCGGAGGAAGCCTACGCTGCGGCGCGCGGCCAGATCGAGTCCCTCATCGCGGCTCTGGAGGCGCCCCTCCACGGGGATCGTACGCGGGGTGTTGCAGGAGGAGGGCAACAGCCGGCCTCCAACATGCCGAGGGAAGCGTTCGAAGAGAAAGTCCTCCGGGCCAAGGAGCACATCCTTGCCGGCGACGCCTTCCAGATTGTGCTCTCCCAGCGCCTTGGCGGACACACGACAGCATCTCCCTTCCAGATCTACCGGGCGCTCAGGATTCTCAACCCGTCGCCCTACATGTTTTTCGTCGATTTCGGGGATTTTCAACTGGTCGGTTCCTCTCCCGAAGTGCTGGTCAAACTGGAGAAGGGCAAGGCGACTCTCTGCCCCATTGCCGGCACCCGGCCGAGGGGCGCCACGCCGGCCGAGGACGGGAAACTGGAAGAGGAACTCATGTCCGACGAAAAGGAACTGGCGGAACACACGATGCTCGTCGACCTGGGGCGGAACGATCTCGGCCGGGTCTGCGAAACGGGAAGCGTTGTCACGGAGTCCCTGATGCAGGTGGAGAAGTACTCTCACGTGATGCACATCGTGTCCAGGATCACGGGAAAGCTCCGGGCGGACCTGGACATGTTCGAACTCCTCAGGGCCGGCTTCCCGGCGGGAACGGTCACAGGAGCTCCCAAGATCCGGGCGATGGAGATTATCAGCGACCTCGAGGGA
>JAGLYR010000096.1 GCA_023132135.1 Candidatus Eiseniibacteriota bacterium
GGATACTTCGGGAGGCAGGGCGACATGGACATGTGCATCGCGATCCGCACCCTCATCCTGAAGGGAACCGAGTACTTCGCCCAGGCGGGGGCGGGAATCGTCGCGGACTCCGACCCCGGCCGTGAATACCGGGAGACTCTCGACAAAATCCGGGCTCTGACAAAAGCGATCTCCATCGCGGAGGAGGGATTCTAGCCATGCACCTCCTGGTGGATAACTACGACTCGTTCACCTTCAACATCATGCAGGCGCTGGCGGGACTGGGCGCGGGTGTGCGGGTTGTCAGGAACGACCGGATCAGCGTCCGCGAGGCCGAGGATCTGGATCCCGCGTCCCTCATCATCTCACCGGGCCCGGGAACACCGGCGGACGCGGGCATTTCCAAGGCTCTCATTGAGCGCTTTTCCGGCAGGATTCCGGTCCTTGGCGTGTGCCTTGGCCACCAGTGCATTGTGGAAGTCTTCGGCGGGCTGGTGAGACGCGCCGGAAGAGTGATGCACGGCAAGGTGTCCAACATCTACCACGATGAGAAGACGATTTACCGCGGGCTATCGAATCCATTCGCTGCAACCCGGTATCACTCTCTCATTGCCCAGGAGGAGAATCTTCCTCCGCAGCTCGAGGTGTCCGCATACACGTCCCGCGGGGAAATCATGGGGGTTCGCCTGAAGGGACGGCCGGTGGAAGGCGTGCAGTTTCATCCGGAATCGATCCTGACTCCGGAAGGCATGAGGCTGCTTTCGAACTTCCTGGAAACCACCAACTCGCACGGGAGCCGATGATGGAGGCGAACTTCCTGGAGAAGCTGATAGGGAATGAGGATCTCTCCGTGGGTGAGGCGCGGGACTTGATGAGCGCCATCATGGCCGGCGGGCTCAAGGAGGCTCAGACAGCGGCGATCCTCACGGCTCTTCGGATGAAGGGTGAGACGGTGGACGAAATCGCCGCCTTCGCTGCTGTGATGCGAGAACATGCCGTCCGCATTTTTCCCAAACGGCGGGGCTTGGTGGATACCTGCGGAACAGGTGGGGATGCGCGCCGGACTTTCAACATCTCCACGGCGACCGCACTGGTAGCTGCCGCGATGGGCATTCCTGTGGCCAAGCACGGGAACCGGGCCGTCTCCTCCAGGTGCGGGAGCGCCGATGTTCTGGAGGCCCTCGGCGTCAACATCCGGCTCTGCCCCGAATCCGTGGCGGAGCTGATTGATCGGGTGGGCATCGGATTCATGTTCGCTCCGCAACATCATCCGGCCATGAAACACGCGGCTCCGGTGCGCAAGAAGATGGGAGTCCGGACGGTCTTCAACGTCCTCGGGCCTCTCACCAATCCGGCCGGTGTCCGGTTGCAGCTGATCGGCGTCTTCCGTAAGGAGCTGACGGAGGTGCTCTGTCGTGTCCTCGGCGTCATGGGTTCAGAGAGAGCCTTCGTTGTGCACGGGCTGGATGGGGTGGATGAGGTTTCCATTTCGGCGGAGACGCAGATCAGCGCCCTGCAGGGAGGAGCGATTCGGACTTTCCGGTTCGCGCCGGAAGATGTCGGGATCCGCCGCGCAGCGATCTCCGAGATAGAGGGTGGTTCTCCGGACGAGAACGCCGCGCATATCCGGCGGATTCTCGGTGGGGCGGAGGGGCCGCGCACGGACGCGGTTCTCCTGAACGCCGCCTTCGTCGGTGTGCTGGCCGGACGCGCCTCGAGCGTGGACGAGGGCGTTTGCATTGCGAGGGAAGCGATTGAGTCGGGCAAGGCCGTGGATCTGCTGGACCGGCTGCGGAAGACGTCCCATTCCCTGGCAAAGGAGGCTGCGTAATGACCTTTCTGGACAGAGTCATCAGGGAGAAGCGAAGGGAAGTCGCGGCGGGAAGACGCACCCGTCGGGTCAACGACCTGGAGTGCCGAGCGTCGGAGCGCCCGACAAGGGATTTCCTGCGGGCGATCTCCGGTGGGTGCAAGGTCATCGCCGAGATCAAAGGCAAGTCTCCCGCTGCTCCGGTGTTCCGGCACAGCGGCGATGTGGAAAGACTGGCGGCAATCTACGAGTCCAACGGCGCCTCGGCCATCTCCATTGTTACCGATGAGCGGAATTTCGGCACGTGCCTCCGGGATGTGGATCGGATCCGGCGGGTGTCCAGTCTGCCGGTCCTGGTCAAGGATTTCGTAATCGACGCGCACCAGGTGATGGAAGCGAGGGCTGCGGGAGCCGATGCCATCCTTCTGATTGCGCGGATCCTGCAGGAGGACCTGTTCGCGTCGATGTTCGACCTCGCCGGTCGATTGGGGATGTCGGTGCTGGTCGAATGCCACCATGAGGAGGACGTCGCAAAGGCGGCGGCGGTCGGGGCGCTCATCGTAGGAATCAACAACCGGGATCTGCGGACCCTGAACGTTTCCCTTGAGACTACGAGAAACCTGGTCTCCCGGGTTCCGGAAGAGGCGCTCTGTGTTTCGGAGAGCGGCATCGTTGCGCGGGAGGAGATTGAGTTGCTTGCCTCGCTCGGTGTCGACGCGTTTCTCATCGGGAGCGCGCTCCTCAACTCGGCTGAACCGGACCGGACGCTCCGACGCCTGACGGGCCTGGAGCCGGAACGCAGTGGAGGTGAAGCAGCGTGAGCTTTACCCGGATCAAGATCTGCGGGATCACGACTCCTGAAGATGCTCTGGCATGCGAGTCTCTCGGAGTCGAGCACGTGGGTGTGATTTTTGCCGAGAGTTCCCGGCGGGTCACTCCCGAGCGCGCCCGCGAAATCCGCGAGGCCATTCCGAGGACATGCCTGGTCGGTGTCTTCGCTGACTGCGACCCGGATGAAGTCGTGGAAATAGCTGAGTTCGCCGGACTGAACATGATCCAGCTCCATGGCGGAGAGTCTTCCGAATACTGCAATAATATCTTTGCTCGCACATTGCGACTGATCATCAAGAGTCTCACGGACGGAGATGCAAAGACCCCCGGCATTCTGGATGAATACAGAACGACGAGTTTCTTCCTCTTCGACCTGGACAAACGCAATCCCGATCGCCTCGGGGCGGTCCGGGATCTGTGGAAGCAGGCGGCCCGGGCGACTGGAGAGGGGCACCGGGTGTTCCTGGCGGGGGGGCTCAACCCGTCGAACGTCCGCGAGGCCATTCGCAGTGTCTCCCCCTTCTGTGTGGACGTCTGCAGCGCGGTGGAGAGCTCGGCGGGAGTGAAGAACATGGACGAGATCGCCCATTTCGTGAGGGAGGTGAGACGGTGAGCGTTTCTGAAGGGTCGAGCAGAGGACGGTTCGGTGGATACGGCGGCCAGTACGTGCCCGAGACACTGATGTCCTGCCTGCTGGAGTTGGAGAAGCACTACGCCTCGGCCAAGGCGGATCCGGCCTTTGGGACTGAGCTGCAGAAACTTCTGAGGGAATACTCCGGACGGCCGACGCCGCTCTACTTCGCCGGGAATCTCAGCCGGCAGTACGGGGGCAAGGCCCGGATCTACCTCAAGCGGGAGGATCTCAATCACACCGGCGCGCACAAAATCAACAACTGTCTGGGTCAAGTGCTGCTGGCCAGGAGAATGAAAAAGCAGCGGATCGTTGCCGAGACCGGTGCGGGACAACACGGCGTTGCGGCGGCCACGGTCGCTGCCCTCTTTCAGATGGAGTGCACCGTCTACATGGGCGAGGTGGATATGGAACGCCAGAGGCCCAATGTCCTGAGGATGGAGCTGCTTGGAGCAGAGGTCGTTCCTGTTCTCACGGGCAGCCGAACGCTGAAGGACGCCACCAATGGAGCCATCCGGGACTGGGTGACCAATGTGGAGAGTACCCACTACATTCTGGGTTCCAGCGTCGGGCCGCATCCGTACCCCACCCTGGTGCGGGATTTCCAGGCGGTGATCGGACAGGAGACCCGGGAGCAGATCCTGGCCGCGGAGGGCCGGTTTCCGACCCATGTGATCGCATGCGTTGGAGGTGGATCCAATGCTATCGGTATTTTCTCAGCCTTCCTCGATGACGACGTCCGCCTCTTCGGCGTTGAGGCAGGCGGATCCATCCACGGGCACGCGGCGTCCCTCAGCGAAGGACTCCCGGGTGTTCTCCATGGGGCCTACAGTTACCTCCTGCAGGACGACGACGGGCAGGTTGCGATGGCGCACTCCATTGCGCCGGGACTGGACTATCCGGGAGTGGGTCCCGAGCACAGTTCCCTGAAAGACTCGGGACGGGTCACCTACGTCCGGGTTACGGACCAGGATGCTCTGGGCGGGTTTTCCGACCTGTCGAAACTGGAGGGGATCCTGCCGGCGCTGGAGCCCAGCCATGCCGTCGCTTTCACGCGGCAGTTGCTGGCGAACGGCGCGGACGGGGCGGACCTGATTGTGATCAATCTCTCCGGCAGGGGAGACAAGGATATCGAGAGCATAGAGGAGATGCTGAAGTCATGATGCTGCGAGATCTTACGCGTTCGTTGAAGACAAGAGGCGAGAAGGGGTTGGCGCCCTTCCTCACTGCCGGTTTCCCGGACGATGAGACCTTCCTCCGGCTCCTTGGAGCGGCGTCGAGCGCGGGATGCCGGATGATCGAAATCGGCATTCCCTTCTCGGACCCGATTGCCGACGGGCCGGTCATTCAGGAATCGTCGAAGAGAGCGCTGGAAGCGGGAATGACCCTCCGCAAAGCGCTGGCCCTGGCGGAAAAGGCTTCGAAGACGGTCCCTGCCGCCCTCGTCTTCATGAGCTACTTCAATCCGATTCTTCGGATGGGACTCGAAGAATTCTCCGGCTGTGCCCGGCGCTGCGGCGTCTCGGGGGTAATTGTGCCGGATGTCCCCGTCGAGGAGGCGGGCGAAATCCGGCGCGCACTCTCGGAGAACGGCATCCCCCTGATCGATCTCGTGGCTCCCACGTCGAGCGGAAGCCGCATTGAGCGCATCGCGTCCGCCGCGGACGGTTTTCTCTATCTCGTTTCCGTCACCGGTGTGACCGGGGTTCGTTCCGCCCTCTCAGGGGACCTGGGCGGATTCGTCGAACGGGTGCGAGAACGGACTGAACTCCCCCTGTACGTGGGGTTTGGTGTGTCGACCCCGGAAGAGGCCCGGGAGACGGCGCGACATGCCGACGGGGTCATTGTCGGAAGCGCTCTCATCCGGATTATCCAGGGCGCGCGCACCAACGATGAAGCTGTTGAAAAAGTAGGAGCGTTTCTGAAGAACATGAAGCAGGCGATGAACGAATCGGGAAGGAGCTGACATGATGATAGTTGTTATGAATTCAGACGCGATGCTCTCGCAGGTGAGCAGTGTGATCCACAAGATCGAATCGCTGGGATTGACCCCGCATCCCTCCCGGGGAGAGCACCAGACGATAATAGGTATCGTCGGGATTATTGACGCGGGTCACAAGGACGATCTGGAACACATAGGGCAGATGCCGGGGGTGGCCAAGACCATTCGCATCACGCGCCCCTTCAAACTGGTGAACCGGGAATTCAAACCCGATCCCACCATCATACGAGTGAACGGCCTCTCAATCGGCGGCGAGGACTTCGCTGTGATGGCCGGGCCGTGTGCCGTGGAGAGTGCCGAGCAGGTGCGGGCCACAGCGAGAGCCGTGAGGGACGCCGGCGCGCGGATTCTGAGGGGCGGAGCGTTCAAACCGCGAACTTCCCCCTACAGTTTCAAGGGACTCGGTGAGGAAGGGCTCAAGATCCTCCGGGCTGCGAAGGAGGAGACAGGTCTTCCCATCGTAACGGAGGTTATCTCGCCCGAGCTGGTTCCCCTGGTCGTCAAGTACGCAGACATCCTTCAGGTGGGAGCCCGGAACATGCAGAACTACGCTCTCCTGGAGGCTGTGGGAGGGATCAGGAAACCTGTCCTTCTCAAGCGGGGGATGATGTCGACCATCGAGGAAATGCTCCTGGCGGCGGAGTACATCGTTTCCAACGGCAACAAGGAAGTAATGCTCTGCGAGCGGGGCATCCGCACTTTTGAGACGGCCACGCGCAGCACTCTCGACATCTCCGCGGTGCCCGTCCTCAAGCAGAGCAGCCACCTGCCCGTGATTGTCGACCCGAGCCATGCCGCGGGCGCGCGGCCGTACATTGCCCCCTTGGCCAAGGCAGCTCTTGCTGCGGGAGCGGACGGAATCATCGTCGAGGTGCATCCGTCTCCGGAAACAGCATCGGTGGACGGCGCTCAGAGCCTGACGTTCGATGAGTTCCGGGAAATGATGGATGAACTGCGCCCCGTGGCGGCGGCTGTGGGGAAGCGGATGGTGCTCTGCGGCGAGGATGATGCGGGTATGCGAAGGGCGTCCGCGTAGAAGCGAGGGCGCGAGGGCGACAGAGGACAGGGTTATGGAGATCAGGCTCAACAAGGCCCGTAAGCTCACCGGCACGCTGCGGATGCCGGGGGACAAGTCGATTGCTCACCGGGCGCTGATCCTGGGAGCGATGGCCCAGGGCGAGCAGGTTATCGGGGGTCTTCCCGATTCGGGGGATGTGCGGAGCACAGCCGAGTGCCTGCGAGCACTGGGGTGCAGAATCACCGTGGGGCAAGATGGCCGGTTGGTTGTCCGGGCGGGCCGGTGGACCGCCGATCCGGATCTGTACGCAGGGAACTCCGGAACGACGGCCCGCCTCCTTGCCGGACTCGTTGCCGGAAGAAGGCTGGACTGCCGGATCGACGGGGACGAATCCCTGCGGGAACGTCCGATGGCGAGGATTGCCGAGCCGCTCACCCGGATGGGGGCGAATGTCCGGACCCGACCAGGAGGCCGTTTGCCCATGCAGGTCCGGGGAGGGAACCTGAAGGGGATCGTCTACCGTCCGGAAGTCGCCAGCGCGCAGGTCAAGAGCGCGATCCTGATCGCCGGGCTTCATGCGGAGGGCAAGACCACCGTTGTTGAGCCGGTTCCCACGCGGGACCACACGGAAAACCTGCTTACGGCCATGGGCGTACCGGTCGAAAGGAAGAATGGATCGGTTTCGGTGTCGAACCGCTGCCGGCCCGGTGGCATCGGGGTGGAAATCCCAGGGGATGTTTCGTCGGCCGTGTTCTTTGTCGTCGCGGCGTCGCTGCTCCGCGGGTCCGAGATATGCCTTCGGGGCACAGGGATCAATCCGACGCGAACGGGCGCAATTCAGGTGCTCCGGGAGATGGGGGCGAGGATCGAGCTGGCGAACGTCGGGAGTTGCGCCGGAGAACCGGTTGCAGACATCATCGTCCGGTCCGAACCGCTGAAGGCCGTGGACATTGATGGCTCAATCGTGCCGGCCCTGATCGATGAATTGCCCATTCTGGCGGTTGCCGCGACCCAGGCGGAGGGTGTGACCACGGTCCGCGGCGCAGGGGAGCTTCGGCACAAAGAGTCGGACCGGATCCGGAGCACCGTCCGGAACCTGTCGCGTCTTGGGGCGGACATCGAAGAGATGGAGGACGGCTTCGTAATCCGAGGACCCTCAAATCTCAAGGGGGCGGAAGTTCAGTCCTTCGGAGACCACCGGGCGGCCATGTCCATGGCCGTTGCGGGCCTTGTTGCCGATGGAGAGACGAGGATTCAGGACGCGGGCGCGGCGGGGATCTCGTACCCGGGTTTCTTTGATGATCTGCGCGAGCTGGCGCGATCCTGAATCCGCGCAATCCGCGGCTTGCCTTATGGATTGCCTGATACGTTTAGGCTGGGGGTCAGATTGTGCCCATCTCAGGCCATACACGACTCTACTGCCTGATCGGAAACCCGGTCGCGCACAGTCTCTCGCCCTTCATTCACAACCGGGCGTTTGAGGGACTGGGAATCAACGGCGTGTATGCCGCGTTTGGGGTTTCCGTCGATCAACTCGGGGAAGCGATTGCCGGTCTGGAAACGCTGGGTGTGGCGGGCGCGAACGTCACTTATCCCCACAAGGAGGCCGTGCTCCCCTTCGCGGATGAGCGGTCCGAACGGGTCGAGATTCTCCGGGCGGCAAACACGTTGCGGTTCACGCCGGGGGGAATCGTTGCCCACAACACCGATGCCCCGGGGACAGCGGTGGCCATCGAGAAACTTGGGGGACGATCCCTGATGGGTCGGAAGGTGCTCATCTTTGGCGCGGGGGGGGCGGGACGCGCCGCTGCTCTGGGTGTTCTCGAGGCAGGCGCGGCCTCGGTTACCTTCTGCGAGCTGCTCCCTGCGAAGGCGGAGATGGAGTTACTGGGTCTCCAGGGGCGCTTCCCCGACAGGGACCTGTCGGTGCTCTCGATGTCGGAAGAGGAGCGCGGGGCAAGGGGAGCCGCTGTTGCCGAGGCAAGTATCCTGATCAACGCAACTCCGCCGGTCGCCGGGACCATCGGCGCCGCAAATCTGATTGAAGAGCCGAAATGGATTTGTCCCGAACATCTCTGTTTTGAATTCTCGTATCACCAGCGGCTCACGGCGTTTCTCCGCACAGCGCGTGATGGCGGAGCCACCTGCCTGGACGGACTGTGTCTTCTTGTGGCGCAGGCGCTGGAGAGCTTCCGGCGCTGGACGGGCGAGGAATTCGATCTGGAAGAAATGGCGGCGGCTCTGGAATCGCACGCGGGGGCCGGGCTCGTTTCGCAGAAGGAGTGACTGTCGTCATGGCCTTGCGCTTTCTCACCGCTGGCGATTCCCACGGCGATTCGCTCACGGGCATCATCGAGGGCCTTCCTGCCGGGATCCCCGTCTCCCTTCGCAAGATCCGCCGTGAGCTCAGGCGCCGGTCGCAGAGCTTCGGCCGCGGGAGCCGGCAGGAAATCGAGACCGACCAGGTGGAAATCCTGGGCGGGCTCTGGAAGGGGAAGACGACCGGCGCACCGTTGGCGATCCGTATCCCGAACAGGGGGCGCAAGGTCAGCGGCAAGAGGGGCGGCGCTCTCTCGACCGTCCCGCGGCCCGGGCACGCGGACTTGGCAGGTTGCCTCAAGTACGGGCTGGATGAGGTTCCTCCCATCTCGGAGCGGGCCAGCGCCCGGAGCACAGCCATGCGGGTTGCCATTGGCGCCGTGGCCCGGATGGCGCTCGAGAGGTTCTCCGTCGAGATCATATCGCACGTACGATCCATTGGCGGGATAGCGGCCGAACCTGGTCCTCTGTCTGTTGATGGGATCAGGCGGCGCGTAGCCCGGTCCCCTGTCCGGTGTGTCGACCCGGGGGTCGGCCGAAGGATGGCGGATGCCATCCGGAGCGCTCAGGAAGAGGGACACTCGCTGGGTGGCTCTGTCGAGGTGGTGGCGTCGGGTATTCCTCCGGGCGTGGGGAGCCACGTGGCGTGGGATCGGAAACTCGATGCCCGCCTGGCCGGCGCCCTCATGAGCATCCAGAGTGTGAAGGCTGTGGAGATCGGCGAGGGTCTGGACACTCACCGCAGGTTTGGGGTGGATGCCCAGGATGCCATTGTTCTGGACGGCGGGCGTCTGGCGCGGCCGACGAATTTCGCCGGGGGCATCGAGGGCGGCATTTCCAACGGGGAAGATATCACGGTCCGCGTATACGCCAAGCCCATCCCGACTGCGAAGAAATGCCTGCCGACGGTGAATCTGAGAACGCTGAAACCACGCCCCAGTCCGTACGTGCGATCGGATGTTTGCGTGATCCCCGCCCTCGGAGTCATCGCGGAGAGTGTCGTCGCCTGGGAGCTGCTGTGCGCTGTGATGGAGAAGTTCGGCGGCGACCACATGGATGAAACGGAGCGCAATCTCCGATCATACCTCGCTTCACTGGAAGAGAGAACGCGGCCATGAAACGCGCGGAAATCATACAATCGAGCCGGACAGACCAGCCTCTGGTGGTGATCACCGGTTTCATGGGCACGGGAAAGACGGAAACAGGCCGCGCCCTTGCCGGGATTCTGGGACGCGATTTCGTCGACACGGACGCTCTCATCGAAGAAAAAGAGGGCATCTCCATCTCGGAGATCTTCGAGAGATCGGGCGAAGCGCGTTTTCGCGCTCTCGAGCAAGACGCCTGCCGTTCACTGGCCGAGCGGGAAGGATTGGTGGTCGCGACCGGAGGTGGAACCCTCATCGACGAGAGCAACTTCGACACGCTTGCCCGCCGGGGAACGCTTGTGCTGCTGGAAGCTTCGGTGGAGGAGATCCTGAAGCGGGTAGGCAGCGACGGCACGCGCCCGCTGCTCGAGTCCCGGGGTGGAGGTCATCCGGTCCATCCCGGAGTGGAGGATCGGATCCGGAGCATCCTTGAAGACCGCAGGCCTTTCTACCACAAGATTGCGTTCCGGGTTGATACCACGGAGGTTACGCCTTCCCATGCAGCGCGGCGGATTGCCGCGGGGCTCAATGTTTCTTTTGAGACAATCACGACCCGTCTTGCCGACCGGGTCGCAGAGCCCGGCGAAGATCCCGGTTTCGCCCGCTCCCCAATGGGCCGGATTGAGATCGGACGAGGCCTTCTGTCGGCGCTGGGGGCAAGGTTGCGCGCCCTGGGGATGGATGCGAGGGCCTTCCTGCTCATGCCCGGGAACATCCGGGACCTGTTTCTTGAACAGGTGGCGGCTTCCCTTGATGGGGAGGCGATCCCATGGGAATGTGTCGTCGTCCGCGATGGAGACGCTGAGAAAACCCTGAAACAGGCGGGCGATATCATTGACGCGCTTGCATCCCGCGGGGCAAGCCGGGACTGCACTGTTGTCGCCGTCGGCGGCGGTGTCGTGGGCGACCTGGGAGGATTCGCGGCCTCGGTCTACATGAGAGGCGTCCCGCTGGTCCACGTGCCCACGACTCTCCTGGCCCAGGTCGACTCAAGCATTGGGGGCAAGGTGGGGGTCAATCACCCGAGGGCGAAGAACCTTGTGGGGAACTTCTACCTGCCTCGCCTGGTTGTGAGCGACCCGTGCGCTCTGAGGACCCTTCCCGATTCTGAGATCTCCAACGGCATGGCGGAGGTGGTGAAGACCGCCATCATCGGGTCGGCGGATTTTCTCGAGTTCATCGAGGCGGCGATCTCGGAGGACGTATCGAATCTGCGCAGTGCGGTGTTCCTCGAACGCTGTGTCGCAGAGTGTGCGAAGATCAAGGCCGAGATCGTAGACAGGGATCCGTTCGAGAGGGATCTTCGCAGAGTGCTGAATCTCGGCCATACGCTGGGCCACGCGCTGGAAGCGGTGGACGAGTATCACGGTCTGACCCACGGTCAGGCGGTGTCCATTGGCATGGTCGCCGCCATGAAAATTGCCGAGGGTCGCGGGCTGGTGAATGCCGATCTGGTGGAACGCACGGGAAGGATCCTGAATCTGTGCGGTCTGCCTACGACACCTCCTGATTTCGACCGGGCGAGCTTCATCAGGAGTCTCCACCTGGACAAGAAGAAGAAATCCGGCCGCCTCCATTTCGTGCTGCCGACGGGAATAGGGTCTGTCGTAATCGTGGACGACGTAACGGAGGCCGAGCTGCTGGGAGCGCTGACGGCCCGACGGAGGGAGGAGAGATGAAGATCCTCGTCATCCACGGGCCGAATCTCAACCTTCTCGGGAAGCGGGAGCCGGAGGTGTACGGTTCCGAGACCCTCGATGAGATCAACCACCGCATTCGGAACTATGCCATGGGGAAAGAGGTTTCTCTGGAATTCTTCCAGAGTAACCACGAGGGAGAGATCATCGACCGGATCCAGCAGGCGGCAGAGGGTCCGGAGAAGTGCGATGCCCTGGTCATCAATCCCGGTGCGTACACGCACTACAGTATCGCCATCCGGGATGCCATCAGCGGCGCCGGTTTGCCAACCATCGAAGTCCACCTGAGCAACATCTACGCAAGGGAGCCCATCCGGCACAAATCCGTGATCGCACCCGTCTGTCTCGGCCAGATCTCGGGCCTGGGGCCTGATGGCTACATGCTGGCCATTGAGGCTCTGCTTGCAAAGGAGAAGGGCATGAGAGACAGTCCCTAGTGCGTAGTCCCTAGTCCCTAGTCCAAGGAGAAGGGCACTTAAAGCCCCCGGAGGGGGCGGCTCAGTGTTAGCCC
>JAGLYR010000097.1 GCA_023132135.1 Candidatus Eiseniibacteriota bacterium
AGTTGCCGGAGTCAGAATCCTTACCATTCCACCCAACCCCACCGATCGTGCATTCCCAGACGACCTCTGCTTGACCGCAAAGCCGACCGATGGTAGCTTGTGCATCGGCTTTCCACCGGAGTGCAGTCTGTGAAACGGGTCGCCATCATCCTTCCGATCATCGTGGCCATTGCCATCGTCCTGCTGCTTTCCCGGCGACCGGAGCCTATGAACGTTGTTCTGGTGGTCTTCGACACCTGCCGGGCGGATCATCTGGGCTGCTACGGGTATGAATCGGCCGAGACACCGACGGTGGATGGGCTGGCGGCCGACGGCATCCTCTTCGAGCGCGCCTACACACAGATTCCGCTCACACTCCCTTCGCACACCACGCTCTTCACGGGGACCTACCCCGAGTTCCACCGAATCCGCGACAACGCCGCTTACACCATTCCGCCGGAGGAGCTGACCCTGGCCGAGATCCTCCGCGACCACGGCTATACGACGGCGGCCTTTATTGGAGCATTTCCCCTGGATGCCCGGTTCGGACTGGACCAGGGATTCGATACCTACGACGGCTATTTTCCCCTGGATTCCGAACGGAGCGCGGAAAAGGTAAACGCTGCCGTGGAAGAGTGGATCGCCGCTCAGACAGGCGATGGCCCGTATTTCGTCTTTATCCACTACTTCGACCCTCACATTCGATACCTCCCACCCTCGCCATTCATGGAGAGGTTCGAAGATGCGCCCTACGACGGTGAGATCGCCTACACGGACTACTGTCTGGGACAGATCCGCGAGGAACTGAGCGACCTCTGTTCCCCCGATCGGACACTCTGGATCTTCACCTCCGATCATGGCGAGGGACTCTGGGAACATGGCGAACAGGACCATGGGATCTTCCTCTATGACTCCACCATCCGTGTCCCCTTGATCTGGTCGTGCCCGGAGGAGCTGCCTGCAGGGGTGCGAACCGGCGCGATTTCCGGGATCGTTGACATCCTGCCCACGTTGCTGGATGTCCTCGGTATCCGGATTCCCGATTGCGTTCAGGGCTCCTCCCTCCTGCCCGAACTTCGCGGCAGGTCGCAGTCCGACAACCCTCGCCGGTCTCACGCGGAAACCTACTTCCCCAGACTGAGGCATGGCTGGAGTGGGCTTCGCTCCATCCGGACCGAGGATTGGCTCTTCGTGGCCGCCCCCACTGAGGAGCTGTACGATCTGAAGCGTGATCCCGGTCAAACAGAGAACGTCATCGCCGAGTATCCAACCCAGGCAGTGATTCTCAGGAACCAGCTTCGCGCGGACCTTGAGCAATTCGGCGCTTCGCCGGACGAAAGCCGTCCCGTTGCGGAGATTGACCCCGAAACGGAAGCCCGTCTCCTGAGCCTCGGCTACCTGGGAAGGGTCTCGAAGACCATCAACGACCCGGCTCTGGAAGACAGTCTCCTCACCGGGCCCGATCCAAAGGACCGCATTGGATCCATGTGGCATCTCGATCAGGCGCGCCGGCGCGCCGGCGCGAGGGATTGGACCGCGGCCGAAGCGGAGCTCCGTAAAGCTCTCCTGATCGCTCCACAATTCACAGACTGTCGCCGGATGCTGGCCGAGACACTGGCCGCTCTTGAGAGGTATGGCGAAGCGGCCGGGGTCTGGCGTGGTTTGGCTGACGACTACCCGGACGACGCGCTCTACCACATGTTTCTCGCGCAGTCTCTCGAAAAGGCGGGTTCCACGTCCCAGGCAATCGAGGCGTACCGGGAAACCGTACCGCTTGTGCCTGACCGGTCCCGGGCACAAGCCGAATTCGTTGCCGCCCTGGCCCGGATGGGACTGCGTGACGACTTCGCCCGGCAGCGGCGCACGTTTCTCGAAATGCGCCCCATTGAACCCGAAACTATCAATCGCCTGGGACGGCAATTGCTGGAGACAGGCTTCCGATCCGAGGCCCTGGCCCTCTTCGGCGAGAGCATTGGCCGATTCCCCGATCGTCCCGATGCCTACAATCTCCTGGCATGGGAGCTGATTGAAACCGGAAGCGATATCCACCGCGGAGTTGAGCTCGCCCGGAAAGCCGTGGAACTGAGTCCGGATGAAACCGCGTATCTCGATACCCTTGGCTGGGGGTACCTCAAGCAAGGACGGAACGACGACGCTGTCGCCACCCTCCAGCAGGCGGCGGGCGGCTCCTTCATCCCGGACATTTCCCACCACCTTGCCTTGGCCCTCATTCAGGCGGGGAGATCCAATGAAGCCGCCGTCGTTCTCCAGTCCATTCTCAACCGGGCGCCGGGGTACGCGCGCGCCGATGAGCTCCGTAATTTGCTGAATAGAAGTCAGCAGGAGGCAATCCGGGAATGAACACGGACCAGCAGAGCAGGATCCATGCGCGACACTCCCACCTCGTCACACTGGCGCTCGTCGCTGTTGTCCTACTGATGCCCGGCTGCGGGAAGAAAGCACCCGATCTTCCCAATGTCATCCTCGTTTCCATCGACACGCTCCGCCCCGATCACCTGGGATGCTATGGATACGAAAGATCTACGAGTCCCACCATCGATTCCCTTGCCACGCGCGGAGTCCTTTTCCTGAACGCGGAGGCCCAATCGCCCTGGACTCTTCCTTCCCATGTGACACTCTTCTCGTCGACGTTTCCCTTCACCCATGGAGTCGTCGACGACAACTCGAGAATCCCGGCGGATCTGCCCATGATGGCTGAGATTCTCAAGGGTCACGGGTACCGGACCGCCGGAGTCGTGAGCAGCTTCTACGTCGGCCGGATGTTCGGTTTTGAGCGGGGCTTTGACTACTTCGAAGACTTCGCGTCCGACCGGTACCAGCAGGTGTTCTCGGGTTCCAAAATCATGGCCGAGACGGTCGTCGATCGCGGTATCCAGTGGATGCGCAACAGCGGCCGACCCTTCTTCCTGTTTCTTCACTTCTACGATGCGCATGTCAACTACATCGTACCGGAACCGTACCGCAGCCTTTTCGAGAAAAGCTATGCTGGTGGTGAGATCCTCTACAACAGTTACGAGCACTACCAGACACAACCCCTGACCGCGCCGCAGAGACGCCACGTCCTTGCGCAGTACGACGCCGCCATTGCCTATGTTGACGCCCAGATCGCCCGCGTCCTCGACGCCATTCGGGACAGTGGAATTGCAGACAACACAATCCTCGTGATCACGTCCGATCACGGAGAGGAGTTCTTTGAGCGCGGCAGCTGGGGCCATGCTCACACACTGTACCGGGAAGTCCTTGCTGTGCCACTGATCGTCGTCGATCCCCGCCTGCCTTCTTCCGGAGCCGAGATCAGGGAAGCCGCCCGCGTGATCGATATCATGCCCACGGTCCTCGAGGGCCTGGGCCTTCCCGCTGTGGAGGGAACGCAGGGACGAAGCCTGTGGCCCTTTGTGAGCCGGGAGCCTGCGGGAGAACGGGATCCTCTGCTCTTCTCCGAATCCTCCCGGTACAACCTGAATCTGGTTTCCCTGAGCCAGGGGACTGTGAAGGCCATCGCCGATTTCAAGAACCATGCCCGGGAGCTGTTCGATCTGTCGACCGACCCGCAGGAGGAGCTCAACATCGCTCCCGAGGACACATCTCTCGCTCGCGCGCTCGTAGATGAAATGATGGGGATCAGCGCCCATCTCATCCCCGGCCGCCTGGTCCTCCGCTGGGTGGCCGAGCCCGGAGACCACACCTACGTTGCCAAGATCCGTTCCCCGGGCACCTTCGTGGAAGTGGACTACGCCGGTTCCAGGGAGGCCGTCGTTGACATCGCTCCAGACCGCGGGAGCCTGAGAATGACGTCCGCCCAGTCCGGAGAACTGCGGCTCGCCGTGGTTCCGGTGGATGCGTCGGTGATCCTGGACCTGGCGATCGACGGCGGGCCGCCTGCGGGAAAACTCGTCGTCGGTGGCTCGGCCCTTCGGCCGGACGAGATGCCGCTCACTTTTCCCGGCGTCGTCCGCTCACCGGACCTCCTGAAGGAACCCCCGGACAGCGGACCCGGATTCTACTTGTGGCGAGATCCGGGCGATCGCCTCGCGGCCGAGCCTGTCGATCTCAGCGATGAGGCGAAAGAGCATCTTCGGTCGTTGGGGTATTTACATTAGCCTGTTCCCCGGGAGAAGTAGGAAATAGCAAATAGACAATAGGAAATAGGGCAGGGAGGACAGCAGCATTCCCCAATCCTAGTCGCTTGTCACCCTGTCACCTGTCACT
>JAGLYR010000098.1 GCA_023132135.1 Candidatus Eiseniibacteriota bacterium
GAGTGTCGAGGAAATAGGGCAGAATCCTTACCTTACCTTCGACCCTCCCGGTTGCCGTATACGTCGCCCAAATCACATCTGCCAGGCCGGAAGCCCGTCCGCTGGTGAGAAATACGGTCTACAGGCATTCCGGATAGTGTTCCTCGACGACTTTCCTGATCTCGTCCAGATCCGGCTTCGCCCGTGGAGGCTCGCCCACAGCCTTGAGGGCACTGTCCACATCCTTGAGACCGTTGCCCGTGATCAGCACGACAACCCGCTCGTCGGAGCGCACCAGTCCATCCCTGAGGGCTTGTCTCAATCCCGCAAAACCCGTGACACCCGCAGGTTCGCCGAAAATCCCGGTGGAGCGTCCCAGAGTGCGCATCGCATCCAGAATTTCCTCATCAGGTACTGCAAGGGCAAAGCCCCCCGAGTTCCTGATCGCCCGGACGGCTTTGAGGGCATCCCGAGGACGGCCGACCGAGATGCTGTCCGCAATGGTATCCGGACTCACGGGTTCAACCGGCTTGCCCGTCTCAATCGCCTGCCGGATCGGCTGGCATCCCTCCGCCTGAACGCCGATGATCTGCGGCATCCGATCCAGAAGACCGATCTCCAGCAAGTCATGGAAACCCTTCCACAAACCGCCGATTATGCAGCCGTCACCCACGGACACAAACACCTTGTCCGGCGCTTCCCAGTTGAGATGCTCCGCGATCTCCAGCGCAGCCGTCTTCTTCCCTTCGGACAAGTACGGATTGATCCCCGTGTTCCGGCAGTACCACGCACATGACTGCGCCGTGTCATAGCAAAGGTCAAAAGCCTGATCGTAGGTTCCTTCCACAAGTACGATCCTGGCGCCATAGACCAGGAGCTGGGCGATTTTCGCCCGCGGCGCAGTCGCCGGGACAAAGATCACGCTCCGCAGACCCAGGCTGGCGCACAATCCCGCAAGGGACGAGGCGGCATTCCCAGTGGAGGCGCAAGTGATGATGTTATTCCCTGATTCCATCGCCTTCGCGATCCCCACCGCGCTCGCTCTGTCCTTGAACGAGGCCGTCGGATTCCGCCCGTCGTCCTTCAGGAACAGATCCGGACAGCCGATCTCGCTTCCCAGGCTCTCCGTTCTGTAAAGCGGCGTCCATCCGACAGTCAGCGGTGTTCGAGGCGTATCGTGCGCCACGGGCAAGAGGGGAAGGTATCGCCAGATGGAGAACTCCCTGGACTTGTCTAACGACTCCCGGGTCAGCAGTTCCGAGACCCGGTCGTAGTCGTAGAGTACATCCAGCGTCCCGGAAGGCCCGCAGTCGGGACAGGTGAAGAGCGAAGGCTCCGGCGCAAACTCCCTTCCACAACCGACACACTTCAGAAGGATTGGCTCTCCCATAACAACCTCACCGCACGATCGTGGTCCCGCGCTCGCCCCGAACCGCCTGCACGATGTACTCCGGACACGTGATGATCACGCGTGCTCCACCCTTCTCGAGAAACTCGATGGCTGTCTCGATCTTGGGCTTCATGCTCCCGGGAGCAAAGTGGCCCTCCGAAAGATACCGCCGCGCTTCATCCAGTGTCATCTTCGACAGCGGCTTCTCATCGGGCGTTCCGAAGTTGAGAGCCACGCTCTCGACGGATGTTGAGATGATAAGGTCCTCCGCGCCCAAGTTCGACGCCAGGAGCCCGGAGGCCAGGTCCTTGTCGATGACGGCCGCAGCGCCTTCGAGATCTCCCTCCTCGTTGCGAATCACGGGGATTCCTCCACCCCCAACCGCCACAACCACGAATCCGGCCTCGGCGAGCGTCCGGATGGCATCCTCCTCAATGATCTCGACAGGAACAGGCGAAGCCACCACCCGTCGATACCCCCGCCCCGCATCCTCCACAATCACCCAACCCTCCTGCGCCCGGTATTTCTCCGCCTTTTCTTTCTCATAGAAGGGTCCGATAGGCTTGCTGGGAGTCCCGAACGCCGGATCGTTCCTGTCAACAACAACTTGAGTGACCACGGCCGCCACTCTGCCGTCGATTCCCCGCTTCCGGAACTCGTTCACCAGGGCCCGCTGGATGTGGTAACCGATCGCTCCCTGCGTATCCGCTCCACAGGAATCCAGCGGCACCTGGTGCAACACGCCGCTTGCCAGTTCCGACCGCATCAGGATGAACCCCACCTGGGGCCCGTTGCCATGAGTGATCACCAGGTTGTAGCCTTCCTCAATCAAGCCTGCTACGTGGCTGCAGGTTTTCGCCACGGCCTGGTACTGATCCTCGACACTCTGATGTTCCTTATCCTTGATCAGGGAGTTTCCCCCGATGGCGATCACTGCCAGTTTTCCCATTCGCTATTCTCCCATAGTCAACGCCATGACGGCCTTCTGCACGTGGAGCCGGTTCTCCGCCACATCGTACATGATCGACCGCGGACCGCTGGCCACCTCGTCGGTCACCTCGTTGCCTCGATCCACCGGCATGGGGTGAATGAACAGAGCATTCGGGGTCTGTTCCATCTTCTCCTCGTCACAGATCCATTTCGAAAACCCCAGCGCCTTCTCGACCTCAGCCTGCTTGTCAAACCCGTTGTCGTAGGCCACGGAACTCATCCAGTTTCGCGCGTAGACCACATCGGCTCCCTCATACCCTGCCACCGCGTCGTGCACGATCTCGAATCGGGCGCCTTCCTTCGCACAGTTGGCCCGGACCTGGTTCACAACCTCCGGATCCAGGTCATAGCCTTCCGGGTAGGCCAACGTTACATCCATCCCGAACCTTGAGTTGATGAGCAAACTCTCCTGCACTGAACACCACGATCGTGCGAGGGCGCCGTGCGACCAGATCTGAAGCAGCTTCTTCCCTTTCAAGTCGCTGCTCCCGAAATGCTGCCTCAGCCCCATCACATCCGCCAAGCCCTGGCACGGGTGAAACCGGTCGTCGGCCATGTTGATAATGGGAACATCCGCGTACTTTGCATACTCCACAAGAAGCGCATCGCCGTCCCCGTAGGCGTCAATCTTGTCCTCCAGGATCCGCACCCCGATTCCGCAGCCATACCGGCTCATCACGCGCGCTGCGTCTTCGATTGTCTCCCCCGCGCTCTTGCTCGTCTTCAGCCGCATGGATTTCGGCTCCAGGAACTGCGCGTGCGCGCCCAGTTCAGTCGCCGCGGCCTCGAAGGACTGCCTGGTCCGCACCGACGGGTTATAGAAAAACATCAGGAAGGTCCGGCCCTCGAGAATCTTGCGGTGATCTTTCGAGAAACGTTTCTTCTTCATCTCCACCGCCAGGTCGAGCGCCATGTTCAGCTCCTCGACCGACCAGTCGCGCGTGCAGATCAGATCTTTCCCATAGAGTTTCGATTTTGCCATTGTCCCCTTCTCTCTATGCGTAGCACCCCGCATTGTAACCGAAGCAGGGAATGAGTCTCAGGCTCTCTGCCCTACCGCATGGTGAGCGCCATGACAGCCTTCTGCACATGCAACCGGTTCTCCGCCTGGTCGAACACCACGGAGTTGGGACCGTCGATCACGTCGTTGGTAACCTCGAACCCCCGATCGCAC
>JAGLYR010000099.1 GCA_023132135.1 Candidatus Eiseniibacteriota bacterium
TTGTTCTTCGCAAAGAGCCTCCTGGTAGCGGCCAGATTGAACTTCTTCGAGAACGGCGGCATGTTCTCCAGGACCGTCCAGCTTTTTGGATACACGGCATCCGCTCCCTCAAAAGCCTTTTCCATGTCGTACATCACCTCAAAGGATCCCCCGGAAGCTCTTGCATTTCGCTTGCAGGCCTTGACCACCTCCGGGTCCAGATCCAGCCCCTCCGGCTGGGCCTGAACCACCTCCATACCCATGAGAGTCGCTGCGATCACGGCGCTCTGTGGGACACTCATGGGCTTTTCCACACTCGGCGAGTACGCCCACGACATCACGAACTTCTTCCCTTTGAACCCTCCCAGCTTCTCCTTGAGGGTAAGAATGTCCGCCAGGCCCTGGCATGGGTGGTACTTGTCGCACTCCATGTTGATGATGGGAATGTCGGCCCATTTGGCGAACTCATTGATGATCAAGTTCGCCTTGCCATAGATCCATTCTACGGGGTCTCCGTACATCCGGATGGAAATTCCGTCCCCCATGTGAGACAGGGTGCGTGCAACATCCGACACCCGTTCGGTGGAGTAGGCCTTCTCATCCCCTTCCAGGGCAGGCGCGTAGATTTTCCCCGGCTCGAGGAAGTGCGCGTGCCCGCCCAGCTGGGTCATACCCGCCTCGAAGCTGTTCCGTGTTCTGAGCGACTGGTTGTAGAAAATCATGAACAGCGACTTCGCATCCAGAAGCTTGTGCGGTTCACCCGTCGCGTACCTCCGCTTCAGATCCAAGGCCACATCCAGAATAGTCTCTACCTCTTCCCGCGTGTAGTCCAGAAGAGTAATGAAATCCCGTCCCCGAAACCCCTGTGTAATCATTTCTTCCTCCCATCTGCGTAATCTGCGTAATCTGTGGTTGTCTTTTCTCTTTTGGCTTTCTACAACTTCTCCCACAGCTTCCCGGCAACTTCTTTGGAGCGCGCCAGGATTCTCTCCTCGTCGATCCCCAGCAGTTCTCCATCCTTCATCACCATCCGCCCGCCCACCATCACCGAGTCCACCGGAGTCCCGGCTATACCGAACAGGATGTGCCCAATCACATTCTCCGAATGCACCGGCGTCGGGGGCCGGTAATCCAGGACAATCAGGTCGGCAAATGCCCCCGCTTCCAGAACGCCGACCGGTCTCTCGAAAAACAGACCCGCTATCTTCGGATTGTTCCGGAAGAGAAGATCGCAAACCTCCACCGTTCCCACTCCCGGATCCCGCTTCACCAGCTTCTGCAGTATGTTGGCCACTCGCAGCTCGTCCAGGGGACTGGCGCTGAAGCCATCCGACCCCAACCCCACGGTTACTCCCCTCTCCAGCATCCCCGGAATGTCGGCGGTCCCCACAGCATTGTTGCAGTTGGACTGCGGATTGTGCACCGCCTTGGTGCCGGTCTCCGCCAGTGTGTCCATGTCGTCCCCGTCCGTGTGGATGCAATGGATCGCGAGCGTGCGCCCACCCAGAATACCCAGATCGGCGAGCCTCCCCACGACGGACTTGCCCGAACGCCTGCGGGCGTCTTCGAGATCCGCTCGATCTTCCGCCACGTGAATGTGGAACCCGCTCCCGCCCGCCGCCTCTGCACACGCGGCAAGGGTCTCGTCCGAGAGCGTGAACGACGCGTGGAGCCCAAAGCTGGCCGCCAGGTTCTCCCGCTCCTCCCGCCGGCACCACTCGATGAACGTTCGGTTCTCTTCGATGCCGGCCAAGGCGACTTCCCCGCCGTCCCGGTCGGACACCTCGTACGCGAGACACGCTCTCAGCCCTACCTGGTTCACGGCTTCCGCTATCAGGGACAGGCTCCCCGTGCATCCGAATGGACTGGCGTGGTGATCGAAGAGAGTAGTTGTTCCATGCCGCAGGCAGTCGATCAGACCAACCATGCTGCTCATGTAGACACTCTCGTCATCCAGCAGCTTGTCCAGCTTCCACCAGACCCGTTCCAGGATCTCCAGGAAGTTGGACGGCGCCTCCGAAGTCAAGGGCATCCCCCGAGCCAGCGCGCTGTAAAGATGGGTGTGAGCGTTGATGAGACCCGGCATGATGAGCCGGTCGCCGAAGTCGATCCTGTTCACATCCGGGTGCTCCTTTTCCAGCGCGGCCGACTCCCCGACCGCAACGATCCTGGATCCTTCCACAAGAACCGCCCCGGATGGAATCACGTCCCCGGCATGCCCCTGGGTAAGCAGCATCCCTCCCTGAACCAGCGTCTTCTCGCCTGCCATGGTCTTTCTCGCCATCCAGTTCTCAGCCCAGGTATCGGCCGTCGGCATCGCAACCCAGGAAAACCCCGTTGTGGTACACGCGCCGCCCACGGAGGAACACCTGCGCGGGCCAGCCCTGCACCATTCTCCCTTCAAGGGGATTGAAATCGGTGTTCATGTGAAGGTCCGTCGCCGAAATCGTGATTTCCCTGCGCGGATCGAACACAACCAGGTCCGCATCACCACCAACCGCCACACGGCCCTTTGCAGGCGACAGCCCGAAGATCCGGGCCGGATTCCCGCTCAACAGCTCCGCCAGTCGCTCCACCGGGAGTCCCCGCCTGACAACCCCCTCGGAGAACATCACCGGCAGCCGGGTCTCTACACCGGGAAGTCCCTTTGGCGCCTGCAGGAAATTGTCACGATACCGCATCTTGACTGACCGTGCAAAGGGACAGTGGTCCGTAGCCACCGTGTCGATCGTCCCATCGCGGATTCCTTCCCAGAGTGCCTCCATGTCTTCGAGCTTCTTCAGCGGCGGGTTCGCCAGGAACTGCACCCCATGTTCTTGCGCGTATACATCCTCAGTCAGGAGCAGGTAGTGCGGACATGTTTCGGCCCGAACCCGGACGCCTTTGGCTCTCCACTCCCGAATCCGCTCCAACCCCACCCGCGAGGAAACGTGAACAACGTACACCTCCGCACCCGTAGATTTGGCCGTACCGAGAACGATATCGATGGCTCTCGCTTCGATCTCCGCCGGCCGGGCCCGCGGGTGATGGACGGGCGCCAGATTCCCATGTGCGTTCAATTCCTCCTGCAACCGCCGGACCTCACCACCCTCCTCCGCATGAACCATGAGGAGTCCACCCGAGTCGGCCAGCACCTCGGCGAACCGGCGGAGCTCATTTTCTCCGACCTCTACCTCTCGATTGTCAAAGGCCATGTAGGTCTTGAAACTCCGCTGTCCAGCGTTGGCCATGTTCCGGATCTCGCCCAGACGTTCTATGTCGACTGCGCCCAGCTCCATGTGAAACCCGTAGTCGGCGCTCGTGCGACCGTCGGCTGCTCTGCGCCGCTCACGGAGTCGATCTTCGAGACTCCGATCCCGGTCGAAGAGAGCAAAATCCAGAAAAGAGGTCGTGCCACCGCACAGAGCGGCTTCCGATCCTGTCACGAAGGAATCGGATGACACGGCCTTGCCTGTCGGCAATTCGAAGTGGACATGGGGGTCGATCCCGCCAGGGAAAACATAGCAGCCGGACGCATCGACCACGTCGGAGGCCCGGGCATCCGACTGGGAACCGACGGAGACGATTGTCCCGTCCTCAATACCGATGTCCGCAGGACGCGGTCCCTCCGGTGTGACAACGGTTCCATTTCTGATGATCAGATCCATAGTCCCTAGTCCCCAGTCCCGAGTCCCTAGTCCGAGGAAAAGAGCATTGGAAGCGGTGCTACGTGCCCCGTGCATCGTGCATCTCAATACACCCATCGACAGGGCAAACCTGAACGCACAACCCGCAACCCACGCACCTCTCCTCATCGATCTCGGGGTAGCGATCCTTCTTCAGCTTGATTGCTCTGTGTCCACCGTCGTGGCACGCAACATGGCACCGATGGCATCGCTTGCACTGGTCTTCCAGGATCCTGAACACAATCCGGCGGCGGGGCAGCTCGTTGTGGGGCACAATATGCGGAAGCGCCAGGCCGACCAGATCCTCAGGCGACGCAAGCCCCTTGGAAACCAGATAGGCTTCCAGCCCCTCTCTCAGGCCGTCAATGATCCCGAACCCATGCCGCATCGGGGCCGTACAGTACTGTACCGTCCTGGCGCCTACAAGCAGGAACTCGGCGGCATCCCGCCAGTCGTGTGCACCGCCCGTACCGGTGATGGGAATGTCCACCCTGCGCGCGATTTCGGAGATCACGCGCAGAGTGATGGGCTTGATAGCCGGCCCCGACAGACCGCTGTACGAGGACTTGCCCCGCACACAGGGATTGGGGCAAAAGGTATCGAGATCAATTCCCATGAGTGACCGGACTGTGTTGGATGCGCAGACAGCATCCGCCCCACTGTCTTTCACTGCCTGGGCCACCTCCACGATATCTGCCACCATCGGGCTGATCTTTATGATGACCGGAACACTCTGCGCCGCACCCTTGATCCAGCCGGCAACCCGGCGCACCAGATCCGGATCCTGGGCCAGCATGGCGCCGGGTTTCGAACCAAGGGTCCCTTGCGGACATGAAAAACTGCACTCGATGAAATCGGCGCCGGCCTTTTCCAGCCGCCGGACGAGATGCTCCCAGTCCTCCCGCACCGCCCCCATGATGCTGGCCCCCACGATCTTTCCCGGGAACGAGCATTTGAGGGATTTCACCCATTTCTCGACCTCGTCGATATGGTGTTCGGAGATGAGATCGATGTTCCCAAGGCCGACTATTCTCTCACTACCCACATCGAGACTGCTCATCATCGGATAGGCAAGGCTGACCTCCTCCGTTTCCACGGATGTCGTCTTCAGAACCACACCCGCCCAACCGGCCTCGAATGCATCCCCGACCATATCCGGATCATCGGTGCATGGCGACGCGGCGAGTATGAAAGGGCTGTCAAATTCGAGACCGCAGAATCCTACGGAGAGCCTCACGTCACCAGCCACAGTTTTTCCCTTCCTTCTTTTCCCGACTCTTCTCCTTCGCGGACGCTGCTGAGATCGCCTCCACGATCTGCTGGTACCCCGTGCACCTGCACAGGTTGCCTGAAATGGCAACCCGGATTTCCTCTTCCGTCGGGTCCGGGTTCCCATTCAGAAGCGCCTTGGCCGACATCAGCATCCCCGGGGTGCAGAACCCACACTGGACGGCGCCGTGCCGGATGAACATCTCCTGCAACGGATCCAGGACGCCGTCCTCCTGGAGACCTTCAACGGTGAGAATGTCCGCGCCGTCGACCTGCGCCGCCAGCACAAGGCAGGCATTCACCGCCTCCCCGTTCATCACCACCGTGCACGCGCCGCACTCGCCCACCGCGCATCCACTCTTGGTCCCCGTGAGACCCAGACTCTCCCGCAACATATCGAGAAGCGTCAGATTCGCTTCACACTCGAGCCTGTGCTCGCGACCGTTGACGGTGCATTTTATTGCGACAACTTCCATTTGCCGCCCTTTCGCTAGTCCCAACCCAGCGCTTCCCGCAGTGCTCGCCGGGTCAGCGCCTTCACCGCCGGCTCCTTGTACTCCGTCGACCAGCGGATGCCGGTTTCCTGAATCATCTCGGCAGCCACATCCGTTGCTGAGGCGGCGAGTCGTTCGTCCGTCGGCACCGATCCCAGCAACCGGCCCTCAGCCTTCCGCATCCGGTGTGGCCTCGGCGTCACCGACCCGCACCCAATCCGCACGTCTACCAGATTCCCCTTCTCATCGGGCACCAGCACGACTGCGACGGCCATCCGCGCCTTGGCCGCCGCCTGCCGCCGGGCAAGGCGAACGTAGGAAGTCAGCGCGCCTGCCGGCAGTTTCGGGATCACGATGTCTGTGAGCAGCGCGTCGTGCGGGACGGTGGTCGAGTACGGTCCGTCGATGGTTTCCTCCACCGGGAGCAGGTGTTCGCCTTCCGTGGAAACAAAATGGAGTCTTGCATCCAGAGCAATCAGAGCCGGAACCGAATCCGCGCATGGAGAAGCATTGCAGATGTTTCCGCCGATGGTTGCCCGATTCCGGACTTGCGGATTGCCCATCCGGGCTGCGGCTCCCGCCAGCGGAGACGCCAACTGCCGGACCAGCGGAGACAGCGCTATTTGCGCAAACGAGGCGAGGCTCCCAATGACCAGAGCCCTCTCCTCCTCCCGGATCTCGCCGAGGCCTGGAATCGTCCCGATATCCAGGAGGATCACGTCCTCCTTCGGCTCAGCACCACGGAGGGAAACAATGAGATCCGTCCCACCTGCGAGAACGCGCGCCGAGGGTCCCAGGACCATCAATGCAGAGCAGGTTTCCTCAATGCTCCTCATTCGCCTGTACTTCAGGGGACGGATCATGTCCTCACCAGCTTCTTTCCCAGAAGCACGCGTTCCAGATTGGCCGGGAGATCCCGGACGCGTTGCCCGGTCGCATGACAGATGGCGTTGACAACGGCCGGGGCGGCAATTTCGGTTGTCGGTTCACCCACGGATTTTGCGCCGTAGGGTCCATGCCGGTCGGGATTCTCCACCATCACGGCTTTCATCTGCGGCATATCCAGGGACGTGGGAATGAGGTACTCGTCGAAGTTCTCCGTCACCAGGCGCCCTTCGCGCTCCTCCACTTCTTCGAGAAGGCCATACCCCAACCCCATAGCCACTCCGCCGTATATCTGTCCCAGCACACCCTGGGGATTGACGACGCGCCCCACATCGTGCGCAGACACGAACTGGAGAACCCGTACCTCCCCTGTTTCCTGGTCCACCTCCACCTCCGCCATGTTGGTGCCGTAGACGTAGGTGAAGTAGGGACTGCCTCTTCCCCTTTGCTCATCCCAGTGAATGTCCGGACCCTTGTACCAGCCGAACTCGAAGAGGGCCACGCCCCGCTCGAAACAGGCCGCCGCCAGATCTCTGATCCTCATGCGACGCTGTCCGCCAGAGGACACCACCCACCCTCTCTCCAGATCCATGGATTTCGCCTTCGTCCTGAGAATCAGCCGCGCTTCGGCGAGCATTTTTCGGCGAACGCGCCCAGCGGCCCTGCGGGTGGCTGTCCCGCCCAGCATCGTGGACCGCGACGCCACCGATGGCCCGCTGTCACTCATGATCGCAGTGTCGTAGGGTAGCACCGTGACATCCGCGAGATTGACCCCCAGAACCTCTGCCGTGATCTGCGCGATCACCGTGTAGTACCCCTGCCCCACCTCGGCGATCCCGGACCACACGATCACGCTCCCGTCTGTCTGGACGGATACGACAGCGCCCGCGGCGTCGGTTCCCTCCGCCCCCAGAGCGCACCCGCGGTAGCTGGCTGCCATCCCGATTCCCTTGCGCCTCCGCGCATTGCGGGGTTGGCCGTCCAGTTCCTCTCGGCGCCTTTTCCAATTGATGGACCGTGCGCTTCGCTCCAGTGTCTCGATGAACGCCACGGGTTGGTCCAGCTTCTGTCCCGTGGCTGTCCGGGATCCGGTCCTGATGCCATTGAGAATCCGCAGATCCAGGGGATCCATTCCCAGTTCCCCGGCCAGCTCGTCCATCAGCAACTCGATTCCGAAGTTGCCCTGCGGTGAACCAAAACCGCGCATGGCCCCGGTGTAGACCGTGTTGGTGTAGACGCCGTAGGCATCCGCCTTCACGTGGGGCACCACGTAGGGCCCGGCGCACTGCACCACCGACCGCCAGACGACAAAGGGGGTCGTCGTCGCGTACGCGCCCGCGTTGGCCACCATCCGGACCTCGAGAGCGGTGAGACGTCCGTTTTTCTTCGCACCGATCCTGTACTCCATCACATACGGGTGCCGCTTGTAGCTCTCGTGGAACGACTCCTCCCGGCTGTTGACCATCTGCACGGGCCGCCCGGTCCGAAGCGCCAGCATGGCCGCCCTGGCCGCCAGCACCGTCATCACTTCGTCCTTCCCTCCAAAGGACCCTCCCACCGTAGTCTGAACCACGCGGATCTTGGCCAGTGGCAGCCGCAAGACTGTCGACAGTCCCCGCCTCGTCGTGTACATGTTCTGAACGCAGCCCTCTACAAGAACGCCACCCTCCCCATCGGGGCGGGCCATGACCGCCTCGGGCTCGAGATAGGCGTGTTCGATGAGTGCGGTCGTATACGTGCGTCTGAGGATGACATCCGCACGCCGGAACCCGTCGGCAATCCGCCCCTTCCGCACCTTGTGATGGACAAAGATGTTGCTCTTGCCGTGGATCCCCGGGGCCCCCCGTTTCATCGCCTCCTCCGGCGAGAAGACGGCCGAAAGCGGTTCGAGTTGAACCCGGATTCCCGAGAGAGCCCGGGCGGCTTCCCTCGCCGACCGTGCGGCAACCACGGCAAGACCGTCTCCTCTGAACCGCACCTTGTCGTCCGCCAGCACCCGCTGGTTGGGAATCATCGTGCCGAAGCGATTGCGGCCGGGAACATCCGCGGCGGTCAGAACAGCTTCAACCCCCGGAAACGAGACCGCTTGGGAAACGTCGATGGATACGACTCGGGCATGGGAAAGGGAAGCGCGAAGAACAGCCCCATAGAGCATGTGCGGATCCGCCAGGTCCGCAGCATACCGCGCCTGCCCCGTCACCTTTCCCAGCGCGTCCACACGCCGGACCTTCTTGCCGACAACCTTGAAATCCTTCATTCCAGGAATCCCCTGAGTCCCCTGCCGAGGAGCACTCCCACCATCTCCCGGCGATATTCCTCGGTGGACCGGATATCCGCAATGGGTTTCGCTTCGGTCTGGATCATCTCAACGGCTTCCGAGATTACGGTTTCGCCCAGTTTCTTTCCTTCAAGGCAGGCAGCCGTTCGGGGAGCTCCACACACCGTCGGCGCAACAGCCCCCAGCGAGATCCTGACATCGCTCAACACTCCTCCATCCTCTGCGGCCAGGAACGCAACCGACACCTTCGCGATCGCCATGGCCCGCCGCTGCCCCAGCTTGAGATAGAACCAGCGAGAGCCCGGCCGCATCTTTGGAACGCGGATCCCAACGAGGAGATCCGCGGGCAAGACACGCGTCACCCCGGGCGAGATACAGAAATCCCCCACGGGTATCTCCCGCGTGCCTTTCGAACTCCGTATCTCACACACAGATCCCAGCACCCGGAGCGCGGGAACGGAATCCGAAGCCGGAGAGGCATGGCAAAGATTGCCCCCGATCGTCCCGCGACTGCGGATCTGTACGCTTCCCACTGTACCACAGGCTTCACTCAGAACGGGAATATGAGCTCCAACGATGGCTGATTCCACCACATCCGCGTGAGTCGCCAACGCGCCGATGCGGATTTCGGTCCCGTCGTCCACAATGCGGTTCAGATCCGGAATACGGCTGAGGTCCAGAAGCGCAACTGCGCCGTACGCGCCCCGGCGGATGCCGGGAATCACATCCGTGCCCCCTGCCAGCGGGAGCAGAGCCGTCCCGTGGTGTGCCTTCAGCGCCAGAGCTTCTTCCAGCGTCTCCGGAGCCAGGACCTCCAGGGTTCTCATGCGTCGCCCTTCCCCTTGGCGCCCGACAGCTTGGCCGGCGTCTCCACACCGCGGCGGCTGGCAACCAGTTCCGCCACAATGCTCACCGCTATTTCCTCCGGGGTTTCCGCACCAATGTCCAGACCGATAGGGGAGTGGAGCTTCCTCATGACCTCCTCACCGAATCCGGCTTCCTTCAGATGGGAAATCAGCGTGGCTACTTTCCTTCGCGAGCCAATCATCCCGACGTATCGAAACGGGCTGTTGAGAACTGCCCGAACCACTTCTTCATCGTGCTTGTGTTCCGGAGTCAGGACAACGACATAGGTATCGGGACCCGGGACTGTTTCCGCCGCTACCTCGGCAAACCCCCGGACAACGATATCATCTGCAAAGGGAAAGCGTTCCCGGTTCGCCTGCTCCGGCCGGGGATCGATCACGGTCACCGCAAAACCCACGCGCTTGGCCAGTTCCGCCAACGCGCGGGCAACGTGCCCCGCCCCGAAGATATGCAGTCTTTCGGCCGCCAGGAGAGGCTCGAGAAGAATCTCAATCTTTCCCCCGCACAGGGCCCCGGAATCCTTGCCCTCCCCCTCCAGGTCGTATTGCAGGGTTCTGGGCGCGCCGCTCTTGAGAACCGAGGCCGCTTGCTCGATCACCGCGGACTCGACAAATCCCCCCCCAATGGTTCCCCAGTTCCTCCCATCCGCGGCAATCACCATCTTCGCGCCAACTCCCCTCGGCGTGGATCCCTCTGTCCGGATCACCGTGGCAGCAACGGCGGGGATGCCTCGCCGGGCCAGATCTGCAATTCGCTCGTAGACCTCTCTCATTGTTCCTCCGTGCGTGCGGCTACGCAGCCGGCTACACGCTCGATGGCTTGGAAGATCTTCCGGTACCCCGTACAGCGACACAGATTTCCCGTCACGGCCTCCACGATCTCGTCCCTGGAAGGATGCGGATTCCTGCTCAGCAGCGCGTACGCCGACATCAGGAACCCCGGGCTGCAGAAACCGCACTGAACCGCGCCCGTGTCCACAAAAGCCTGCTGGAGAGCATGGAGTTCTCCATCGTCTGTCAAGCCTTCGATGGTCAGGACTTCCCGTCCCTCGACCTGCGACATCAAAACCAGGCAGGAGTTCACGGCCCGACCATCCAGGAGAACCGTGCACGCCCCACACTCGCCCTGCTCACACCCGATCTTGGTACCCGTGAGCCCCAGGTCCATCCTGAGGACATCCACCAGGCGCCTGCCGGGGTGAACCGTTACATTCACCGGCTTGCCGTTCACCGTCAAACAGATGTACATTGGCTTCAGCGCTTCGATCGTTCCATCTCCTTCTTCAATCTCTCGGGGGTCAGGGGCAGTTCCCGGATGCGCAGGCCCGTTGCATGGTACACCGCGTTGGCGACGGCAGGGGCGACTCCCATGAGCGGCTGCTCGGCGAATCCCTTGGCCCCATGGGGTCCCTTCGAGAATCTGGATTCGACGATGACGGGCGTGATCTCGGGCGCGTCGCTGGGCGTGGGAATAATGTAGGTCGAGAAATCGGGATTGATGATTCTGCCGTCCTTCCGCAGGACTTCCTCGGTCAGCGCGTAGCCCACTCCCTGGAGAGATCCACCCTCGATCTGACCCTCTACCCCCACCGGATTGATGGCCCGGCCCACATCGTGGGCAGCCGTCAGGCGGACCAGGCGTACGACACCGGTTTCGAGATCCACCTCGACTTCCGCAATGTTCGTCGCCCATGCGTACACCATGTAGGCGTCGCCCTGTCCCCGCTTCGGATCCCACGAGGTTTTCGGCGCCCGGAACCATCCCTGCGCCGCCAGGTGAACCCGCCGGGATATGCACTCCCGGGCAACATCCTCTACGGCAACCGACTTGTCCTGCTTCTGCCCCGCGTAGAGAACCCCGCCCTCCCCCAGCACGTCATGCAACGGGACCCCCAGGATAGACGCCCCCACACCCCAGAGGTTCTTCCGGACTCTGGCGCACGCGTCCCTGAGTGCGTTGCCGGACATAATGGTCGCTCGCGAGGCCACGGTGGGACCGCTGTCGGGGACACGGGATGTGTCCGTCTCCGTGGCCGTGACCTGATCCAGGCGAAGACCCAGCTCCTCAGCCACGATCTGCGCCAGGACCGTGTGCATACCCTGTCCCATCTCGGTCGTTCCCACCGCATAGAGCGCGCTTCCATCCGCATGCACCTGAACAAAAGCGCCCGCGCGCGTCAGGTACGGCGAAAGACCGCCAAGACCAGCCCCGTAGTTGATCGTGGAGACACCTATGCCTTTCCGGACTGGTCCCCTGTCTTTTCCCCATCGAGCACGCTTCGTGCGGTAGTCAGAGGCCCGCGAGGCTTCCCGAATCGTCTGGAGCGACCCTACACTGGACCGGAGTTTCTGCCCTGTCGCCGTCTCGTCTCCGGTGCGGAGGATGTTGTGCTTTCGCAGCGCCAGGGGATCCATCCCCAGCTTCGCGGCCACCTCGTCCATCTGCGACTCGGCCGCGAACAGCACCTGCGGGGCGCCGAAACCCCGGAAGGCGCCGCTGGGTTCCTTGTTGGTCGCCACCGCCCACGCGTCGACGCGGACGTTGGGACAACGGTAGGCCCCGGCGGCATGAACCGTTGCACGCCAGAGAACCACGGGACTGAGGGTACCGAAAGCTCCGCCGTCGTACGTCATCTGAACTTCCACGGCGACCAGGGTCCCATCTTCCTTCACCCCTGTCTTGTACCGGATGTGGGCCGGGTGACGCTTGCTCATGGAATGCATGTCTTCTTCGCGGTGGTAGACCAGCTTCACCGGCCGCCGGGTCTTCCATGCCAGCACAGCCGCCTGCCCCCCCACCTCCGAAGGAGCATCTTCTTTCCCACCGAATGCGCCCCCGGTAGTCGTCTGAACAATCCGCACTTTGCCCAAGGGAAGTCCGAGAATGTGCGCAATGGCGCGCTGGACGTAGAATGGGCACTGCATGGAACCGTAGACCACAATTCCGAGATCGGGAGTGGGAACAGCGATCGCGCCTTGGGGTTCGAGGTACGCATGCTCCTGCGCAGGTGTGTGGTAGGTATTCTCCACCACCAGGAAAGCTTCCCGAAAACCCCTCTCCACATCACCCCTCCGAACCACATGATGCCCGAAGGTGTTGTCCTCCCCGTACAATCCGGGTGCTCCAGGCAATCTCGCATCGAGTGGATCCAGGAGGGGAGTCCTGGGTTCGTACTCCACGCGTACCAATCCCGCAGCCAGATCGGCCGCCTCGCGCGTCTCCGCCCCCACCAGCCCCAGCGCCTGCCCACAGAAGTTCGTCTCTCCCGGAGCCAGTAGAGGATGGCCCGGAAGGATCAGGGGGATGTTGTTCCCGCCGGGAATGTCATCCGGCCCCGCAACGGCCACCACCCCAGGCAAGCTCAGGACAGACTCCAGATCCATCGAGAGAATCCGCGCCCGGGGTTCCGTGGAGCGCACCACTGCCGCGTACAACATCCCCGGGAAGGCAAGATCGTCGACAAATCTAGCCTCACCCGTCACCTTCTCGCGCGCATCAACTCTTGGAACTCGCTGTCCGACGACACTCATTCACCCACGCCCCTTGCAACCCACCGGTGGTAATCTTCCGGCGTGTCGATATCCGCACGCACTCCCTCGTCCTTCACCGGGATCTCCCGAACCGGGACAACGCCTCCGCTCACCACCCAACGCGCCCCCACATCCAGCGGCGCCTCAAGAAACCGGCAGAAGTGCCCCGCCCCAAAAACGATGGGGTGCCCTCGTCGCCCCCCAACAGTTGGTATGACAATGTGTTCTGGTGTTTGCTTGAACGCTTCTATCAAGCTGCGATAGGTGGCCGCTTCGACAACGGGGTGATCAACCAGTGTCATTACCGCACCTTCCGCGCCCCGGATTGCCTCCAGACCGCACCAGAGGGAAGAGAGCTGTCCTCGCCTGTAGTCCTCGTTGACCGCCCATTCGATATCTCCCGGATCGGCCTCGCGCTGGATCTCCTCCTTGCCGGCCCCGATCACCGCCACCACCTTCCCGATACCCGCTTCTCTCATTCGCTCGCAGATAATCCTGACAAAGGTCCGTCCCTCAAATTCGAGAAGAGCCTTCGGTGTTCCCATCCGGCTGGATTCCCCTGCCGCCAGTATGATTCCTGCGAACTTCATGGTCTTCCGTCCCGCCCTGGTGGACTTTCCAGATTCCCGAGAACCACGTCCACCAGGGAGTCCCGGTTCTCCTTCGAGACCTGCAGAACCACGACACCCGGATGCGAGCGCACCGCGTCCAGGAAGGCATTGCTCTCCGGCTTGATGACTCCCAGGACCGGCTTGCCCGAGTCGAGAGCCTCGAAGACGGCCCGCTGGAACTTCCGGGCACCCAGCTCCATCCTCCCCAGCTCGTCGAGGAGAACCAGATCCGCCCCGTCCATCGCCCTGCGGATCGCTTCCACCCCCGCTTTCTCGAAGACCTCGGTATCCACGTCCATACCCTCTGGACACCGGCGCGCAAATTCAAACTCTGCCCCGGTAATGCAATCGATGAGGACAAAACGCCGCCGGCCCGGATCCACATCCACCCGTTGGGTCCGGATTCCACCCACGGAGAAAGGCAGATTTTCCAGAACCCGCCGGATCACCGTGCTCTTGCCGATCCGCACCGGTCCGGTGAGGAAGATCTTCGCCATGCCAAACCGCTCCCAACCCTGAAGTGGCTTGGATAATAGCAGTTAGACTGGAGTCAGGGAAAGTGAATTGTGGGGGATCAGGGGCACGGCACGCCGTGCCCCTGATATGTGGAATTTGCGGAATCTGCGGCTGAGGTTATCGCTCTCTTCGCGCCTTCGCCGCGTCGCCTTGCTACTTCAGCATCACAACTTTACGCGTAAACCGATCGCCACCCGCAGTCATCCGGCAGAAGTACACGCCCGAGCTCACGGCATGACCCTTGGAATCCACGCCATTCCACTCAACGCTGTACGTCCCGATCTCCTGTTTTTCGTCGACGAGCGTCTTCACCCGCTGGCCCTGAACGTTGTAGAGCATGACCACCACCGG
This sequence comes from Candidatus Eiseniibacteriota bacterium, assembly GCA_023132135.1. Classification (GTDB taxonomy): domain Bacteria; phylum Arandabacterota; class Arandabacteria; order JAGLYR01; family JAGLYR01; genus JAGLYR01. Next base: position 14,446 of record JAGLYR010000099.1, read on the forward strand.
GCCGGACCTCGCCAGCGAATAGGAAATCGTCGTCCTTGGATTGCACGGGTTCGGATAGTTCTGATGAAGGGCCGTCCTGAGCGGCGTTCCCGGAAGTTCCTCGCCCCCGGCAACGGGGGTCAGAGCGAACTCGAAGAAACCGGTCCGGTTCGCGTCGTGGCAGAACATCGGCCACGGCAGGTACTCGGGGTTGAGGGGTCCGTCCAGATCATGAACGTGAACCCCACCGTCATAGGCCGCAAAGGCAATCTCCACGTCGCCGTCCCCATCCAGATCCGTGATGACCGGAGAACTGTAGACGTCTGCCAGGGTCGCGATCGGGAAACCCGGCATCATACTACCCGTGTGCTTAATAGAGAACAGCCCCCCGGCGGTTGATCCCACGAGCACTTCAAGATCTCCGTCACCGTCCAGATCGCCCAGGGCGGGCGACGACCATATGGTCCCCCCACAGTACCAGAGATGTCCGTTGGCATGGCGAACGCCGGTGCCATCGTGATGCCAGGCCCACAGCCACCCACAGCTCGCGCCCAGCACGATTTCGAGATCCCCATCACCGTCCAGATCGCCCAAGGCCGGGCTGGACCAGATATCGAACTCCGTTTCCACCGGCCATCCCGGCATGATTCCCCCCGTGTCGTCCCACACGTAGACAAAACCATCCAGGTCGGCACACACGATTTCCAGATCGCCGTCGTCATCGAGATCGCCAATGGAGGGAGACGACCAGATGGGGCCGGTGACGGCAAACACTGCTGTGGTGTCGCGGTACCCCGTGCCGTCGAACTTCCAGGCGTAGAGATTGCCGCCATTGCTGCCCATGAAAATCTCCGGATGGTTGTCGTCATCCACATCCGCCACCGCGGGTGAGCCGCCCGCTTCGCCCCCGCCCATGTTCCAGAAAACGCCATCGGGCTGGAGGTACCCACTCCCATCGTGATTCCACACCATCAGGCGGCCGCCGCAACCGACGAGGATTTCAGGTGTCCAGTCACCGTCCAGGTCTGCGACAGCGGGTGTGGAACGGATCATCTGGTCCGAGACGGCCAGCGTGCCGTCGCCATTCAGGACCCCCGTACCGTCGGGATTCCAGGCATAGAGCGTCCCGTCGTTGCTGCCAACGATGATCTCCAGATCCGGATCGCCGTCGATGTCGGCCAGTGCCGGCGACGACCAGATTTCATCGCCCGTGACCACCGGCCAGCCCGATTTCAGGTTACCCTGTGCATCCCACATGTACACACGCCAGTCCTTCGACCCAACCACAATCTCCAGATCGTCGTTCCCGTCCACATCCCCCACCGCAATCGAGGAGTAGATTGTATCGTCCGTCAGCTGGGGCCACCCGGGCTGGGATTCCGGGTTGGTCCAGCAATTCTTGTAATCCGTGTATGCAGTTTCGTTGCCCGACGTGTCCACGGCTGTAACCTGGTACCAGTACATCGTAAGGTCCTTGAGACCGCTGTCCTCGAAGTATGCCGACCCATCAATTACGCGGCCGTTCGCCCGGTGAAAATCCCACACACCATTTTCCATCTGGTAGACATTGAATCCAACGAGATCTTCGTCGTCCTGGCCGTCCCAGGTTAAGACGATCACGCCGGGCCCGGTTACCTCGCAGGAAACCCCCGCGGGCACGGCCGGAGGAATCAGTTCCCAGTCCTCCCGCCAGATGTGACCGTAGCTGTCCGTCAGTTCCAGGCGCACCCTGGGGGTTGCTCCCGAGCAGTAGACCGAGAACGTCTCTTCCGTTTCCACGAGGGCTCCCGCCCCAATGTCTCCGAAAACGATGACGCTGTCGAGAAGCACTGCATCCGAGATTGCCGAGAGCACTCCCTCTACACCCATGGCCGCTCCCCCGCCGTCGTTCGCGATGTAGCACGTGATGAGGAGCGTGTCTCCCACGTCGGGAATCATGTCACCGTTTCCATGAGTGACATCCTCTGCCGAGTGGTAGTGGTCCCCAAGTGCGGGCGCCGCCACTTCCAGGCGGAAACCGTCCAGCCACTGGTCCCGCGTATCCGCACCGATATCCAGCGAGAACCTCGCCTGGTCTTCATCCCTGGCATTGGTGTCGGCCCGCACGACAAAGGTCCGGGCCACCGACTGCCCAACATCGATCGAGCCGTAGATCCCGGTTGTATCCAGAATATCCACGAAAAAGGAATCGGCCAGCACCAGATCGAGTCCGTCCTCACACTCAGTCGAGTCCGTGGCGAAGGCAAAGGTCACCGTACTGCCGAAGAAGAACTCGTCGTCCTCGAGCAGTACCGGAACGGCGGCCAGAATCTCGCCGTCCGTCGACAGCGTCCCCACAAAAGCGTGGCTCCGGAGACCACCGCTGCACCGGACGTGCCATCCTGAGACGTCTTCCCAGACGTGGACTGCGGTATCCGCGCAGGCCATGAAGGAAGGCTTGCCCCAGAGATCCTCGCCGGACAGATCCACGGTGAATGGAATAGCCGCTGGGCTCACCCCGTCCCGGCCCAGACGGACGTACCCGGGATCGGCCGCCCCGTCCACCGAGAAAAACGCCGTGAGCATGGACCCTGACGGCAGGCCCAGATCCGCGGAAACATTCTCGGCCGCCTGGTCCCCGCCGTTCTTCAGCGTGACGGTCACCTCAAGGGTCTCCCCCGCATCCCAGACCCCATCTCCATTCCCGGAGCTCTGGCCCGAGGAATCATCATCGATAGTCACGGACTCGACGAAGAGGCTGGCCCCGGACCCCACCACCTCCACAGAGTCCACAGCGGGGAAGAAGTTGCGCTTGATCACCACGAGGGACGCCGTCCCCAGACTGCTCGGGGTCAGGTCGAATGTCACCTGGCCCAGGGCGTCCGTGATTCCCCTTGCGTAGTCGTCGCCCTCTTCCTTGTAGAAACACACCATCGCGCCCTCAACCGGGCCGGACCCGTCGCTCACCTCCACCTGGTACACACCACCGTCGATGTTCACCGAACCCGCGTGGGTAACAACCAGGGACTCCGGCAACTCCGTCCACACCAGCATCTCCGGATCGCCCATTAAAGTGTAGGCCAAGGTACTCCATCGGAAAGCCGAGATGTCCGGAATGGACTCGGCCATGAAAGGCAGCTTGTGCGCGGCGTTGATTTCGCCAACCCTCTCCAGATCCGTCCGGAACATGAGACGGCAGAACTCCCCCAGGTAGAACTGGCCGACGTGTGGGAAATCGAAGTGTGTACATCCCAGGGGAGCGATCAATCCCCCGTTGGGATTCAGCAGGAAACGCTCGTTGATCGACTCCAGCTCCATCTGGCTCAGATGGCAGTTCAGCTGGAACATGACGCCCCGCTTTCCGCGGTTCGTCATGGCCTCGACGTCGTTGGCGTACACGAAGCGATCGTCAGCGGTGGACATCTTGAAGGCGTCCCCATGGCTGACGTAGGCGATCAGAGCGTACCCTTCGTTGAACGCATCAATCACGGTGTCCCGGGTCTCCGTATCATCCGGATGTTCAAACAGGGTCGTCGTGTCCCAGTGAGCAGGCAGGTACTGCATGCCATGCTGGCAGCAGTCCTTGCCGTTCAGGTACACCGGGTCACCGGGATTCCACCAGATAGGGAACACCACTTCCCCGATGAAAAGGGCCCGGGTCTGGAATCCCACGCTGTCCGGGAACTGGTACTCGAAGAGGTTGTCTATGAACAGATTCACCTCGTCCACCGTATCGGCGGGCACGCGCCCCACGACGAGTTCCGGGTACAGATCGGCGTCGTCGCCGCGGTCTGCGACCGACCTGTAGCCTTCACCGAAATCGCTGTCCCCGTCCCCGTTCCAGTTCCCGTCGAGGCACTCCAAGTACAGGTCCGTCGGGATCTGCCAATCGCCGGAACCGTAGTAATCACAAGTGGCCCGCCGCATTGGAATCACCGGATCGTCTCCCCCGATCATTACCCAGATGGTTCCCCACTTCTGGTATGCGTCCCTGAGGAAGTTCCGGATTTTCTCGGGAAGATCGACACCTCCCGGGTAGTTCTCCTCGATCCACGAGATTGTCCGGACGGCCGCCGGAACGCCACACTTCGTCTTCCACTGCGCCAGACGCTCGAACGCCGGCACCATTTCGTCGGTTGTGATTATCAGGTATTCCACCAGACTTCCGTCCAGGGATGGAATTTCCGTCGGCGCATGGCCCCGGGACGATGCCCCCGCGACAATCTCCGGCGCGCCCGTCATGCCCTCGGCCCAGTTCACCACGGAGCTCGCCACGAACCGGCGGTCCGTATCCCAGCCGTTTACACTCACCCGAAGCCTGCTCGCCGGAGAGCCGTCCCCGTCCGGTTCAAGAACCAGGCGGTATGAAATCTCAGGGTAGAGCACCAGCTCGTGTCCCCGCGGGCGGTACTGGAGAGGATGAATGGCAACCGTTGCAACCCGGTGCCCCCTCATCCAACCCTGGTTCACCAGCTCCACCAGAGGGCCCGGGAACTCGCCTGGGGAATCCAGTAGCTCTGCGTTCATGGACCGGGTCCCGCCGTCCATCTGAGCCTCGAAGTACCCGCCCGGCAGGATGGGATGCTCACCCGGAAGGGGCTGCCTGGATGATTCCACAACCTCCACGCGGGCTACGCGCATCCCCTCGGGGAGAAGATACGTCCGGCTCTGGCTGGGAATCATCGGCTCGCCGAGGTTAGTGCGAGTGACGAAGCCCTCCAGCGACACCTGTTCATAGCCGTCCGGGCCGGCGCTCGTTCTGACAAGTTCCTCCTCGACTCTCACCACATCCACGATGTCCGTAGCATGGGTCGGGGACGCCGGAACAAGAGCAGCGATCAGCAGAACCAGAAAGGGGAGTCCGTGGGCAATACGATGGAGAGATGGGGCACCGACTCTCATGAGTTCTACTCCTTAAGGGCACAGGTTGTGGGTTGCCTTCCCTGCGGAGACTTCTGGATACACGAAATCGGGCGATCCCGCAGATCCCCCGATCAGACCGGCAAAGCCAGCATATCAAGCCCCCAGTCGACTAACATGTTACCACATCCGGGCTTCAATTTCAACCCAAATCGGGCCTCCCCGACCCAGACCGCTCTTTCCGTGCAACAGACCGCCACAAGACGCAAGCGCTGCGGCAAGTGCGCCAGGACACCAGCCTGGACTATGCACGAATCCGGATGGATTCGCACACAGTCCAGGCAGAGCAATAGAGAA